>JAJYWM010000148.1 GCA_021791455.1 bacterium
CTCCACGTGTTCGATCCCGTAGATGTCGGAGATCCCGGTCATCCGCTCGATCTTGTCGATGCCCTCCTCGGTCAGGCTTCCCGACTTGGTCTTCTCGTCGATGGTGTAGTCGGTCTCCGCCTTGAGCTGCTTGATGAGCCCGGCGTACTGGTAGTACTTGTCGACCGACTCCTCACCCAGCCCGCTGATGATGAGCGGAGTTCGGGCCTCGTCGATGAGTATCGAGTCCACCTCGTCGACGATCGCGTAGTACCGGTCGCGCTGGACCTTCTGCTCCTTCGCCCTGGCCAGGTTGTCCCGAAGGTAGTCGAAGCCCATCTCGTTGTTGGTCGCGTACACGATGTCAGCGGAATACGCCACCTGGCGCTCCACGGGTCGCAGGTGCCGAAGTCTCGGGTCCGGGTGGCTCTCGTCCGTGAACTCGGGGTCGTACACGAATGACGCCTCCGGAATGATCACACCGACCCCCATCCCCAGGGCGTGGAACATCGGGGCGTTCCATCCAGCGTCTCGCCGAGCCAAGAAGTCGTTCACGGTGACCAGGAAACATCCCCGCCCGGTCAGAGCGTTCAGGTATAGGGGCAGCGCAGCCACCAGAGTCTTGCCCTCGCCGGTCTTCATCTCGGCGATCTTGCCCTGGTGGAGGACGATGCCGCCCAGACACTGGACGTCGAACGGGCGCATCCCCAAAGTCCGACGGGCGGCCTCCCGAGCTACGGCGAATGCCTCGACCAGCAGATCGTCCAGACTCTCGCCGGCCGCGAGCCGGGACCTGAACTGCTCGGTCCGTTCCCGCAGCTCGGAGTCGGCCAGCGGCTGAACCTCGTTCTCCATCTCCCCGATCCGCGCTACGGTCTGCCAGTGGTTCCGAAGCTCGCGCCGGGTAGGGTCGTAGATCCTGGTCAGGACACTCATGCATCGAGCCCTCGACTGCCACCCCGGGTCACATTCAAGGGCCCGATGCGAATGGCGGTCGTCAGATCACATCCGGCCCCGCCCCTCGGGCCGGGCGTCCGGCGGAGGCGTCCCCTCGGGGCTGGGGGCACTAGCGGCCCCAAATCGAGGCACCCCAGGACAGGCGGTTCGACATCGCCCCTGATTATCCCCCCACAGCCGAGGAGGCAATCGTTACCTCGGGCTGGGCCTCGGTGACATACGCAGGCCCAGTACCGGCTCCGCCCACCTCCATCCAGCACGTCCGGGCCCCCTCCACCACGAGGATCAGAACAGCAACAGGCGTGAGGCCAACTCGGAGCAGGTCGAACTGGCTCACTGCGGGCAGGATCGCCAGGGCGAGGAGGCAAAGGCCCGCTCCGAAGCCCGTCAATCGCTCATCCGTTCGCCAATGCCAGAGTCCGATCGACAGCGAGGCTAACACCGCGAGTCCGACCGGCCAAGGTAGCACCCCGCTGGGCCAGATCAGCAGAAGCCAGATGACCACGACAAGAGCCAGCCCCAACCCCAGCCCGTGGATCCGCCGCGCGTCCCGGCCGACCGTCAACATGAACAGGGGCAGAAGCAGCAAATCGTCATTGATGTGGGCGTAGGGCGTGGCCGCCAGCCAGATTGCAAGTGGTAACCCAACTCCCCACGCGATCCTACCCACCTGGCTGACCCTCTCCCAATCCTTGGAGGTCAGCATCCAGGTTGAGAAGATCCCGATTGCCAGAAGGGCCAGAAACCCTGTCGCCAACGTGCCGGGGGCCAGCAGCCCAGCAGAGAGCTTCCAGGAAGCTGGAGCTGCTCCAGCCAGCGTGGGCAGCCCGGCAAGATTGGGCGGCTGATGGGCGACGCTGCCACCCGAGCTCCAGAGCGCCTTCCACCAAGCGGGAAGTAACCCCGGATAGACGCTGACGCTGGCTGCGGTTGTGATCGCGAACCCCAGCGCGAACCGAAACGCCCTGGACCGGTGCCCCAGCAGGACGAGGAACAGCAGGAGCGGGGCCGGCCACAACAGTTCCGGCATGACCCATACCAACCCCATGACGAGTCCAGCTGGCAAGGGCCGCTCATGCCAGGCCAGCAGCATGGCCCCGCCGACCGCGGCGAAGGTCAAGGCATCAAACTGACCTGACAACAGCCCCAGAGCGACGATCCAAGAGGCGACGACCCCCAGTTCCAGCCCTCCCAGGTGGCGCCATCCAAGGTCCCGGCCGAGCAGCGCTGTGACCAGCGCTAGGGCCAGCAGTCCGACTCCCGTGAACAGAGCGTAGGCTGGCCAGAAGCCGATACGGGTCAGCGGAATCAGCGCCGCGCCAGCCACGGGTGGGACGGCCAACCGATCTAGCGTCGGTCCCGGCCCGTGGCCCGGATAGTGCTGCGTGGCTTGTTCCGCAGCCTGTAGGACGCTCAGACGATATGGGTCGCTGCCTCGGGCCAGGGCCGTGGCCGCGGCATAGAACAGCCTGAAGTCAGCACCAAGTCCGTCAGGACTGGGCGGAACCAGCCTGGTGAGCGCGAATACCACGAACCCTACACCTATCCCGACACTGAGGAGAAGGACCAAACCCCGCAGGCGCCGACTGCGCCGATCCAAAACCTCCTCGAGGCTTAGATGGTCCTGGGCAGAGGACGGCACCGACGACTCACTCAAGTGCGAGTGCGGCCATGGGGTCGATCCTCGCGACCTGGCGCGCGGGCAAGATTGCCGCCGTGAGCAGCGCAAGTAATGCCGCTCCCGCGAGCACGACCAAGGCTGGCACTGAGACCGCGAAGGGCAATGGCAGCTCTGGATTCGACGCGGCGGCGACCTCGGGGCCGGTGAGCGCGACGCCGCCTACCAAGCCCGCGGCGACACCGACGAGGCCGACCGCGAGCGCCTCTCCGAGCACGCTCCGGGCCACTGTGCGGCGGCTCAGGCCCACGACACGAAGCAGGGCTAGCTCGCGGGTGGCACTCCTCGTTTCCAAAACCAAGGTGGTCACAGCCGCCAGAATAGCGATGACCACCGCGATGAGGGCCAGCGATGCGATCGCGCCGACGTCGTGAGCGACACCCGCCGCCACGCCGCGGCCCACAGCTGTCACGCTCTCCGTCTCCATCCCATACCTGAATCCCGCCAGCCGGATAGACCGCGCAGCCCCATTGCCGGACGCGCGCAGTTGAATTAGGTTGAACCCACTGGCCTGAGATCCGAAGAACCGAACCGCGGGCTGCTGGGCCACGATGACCGTCTCCACTCCAGACGGCCCCGGCAGGGTGTGGCTCACCAGCCCGGACACGGAAAACCAGTGGGATCCAGAGTCCGTCACGATGCGCAAGCGCGACCCCACATGAACTTTCAACTCAGCGGCCAGCTCCAGGGGGAGGATCACGCCGCGACCAGCCGCCACCGCGGCGAGCGCGTCTGCCCTGGACCCAGCGACGAACTGGAGCGCTCCTGATCTTCGATATCCTGAAACCGCCGTCGCAGCCATGTCTACCGCCACATGTCCCACCCGAGCTGTCACGAAGCGGACCGGCGCCACCTCTCCGATCCGAGGCTCGCCAACTCCCCGTCGCGCCGCGCCCAGCACCTGGGCCTCGATCGCAGAAGATTGAGATGTTGGGCTGACGATGATGTAGTTGCCGACAAAGAGCCGGTTCACCCACTCCTGGCCGGATTGGAGGGCTGCGGTCGAGACCCCAGCCAGACTCACTGCAGCTGCGACCGCCACGAAGATGAGACCTACGGCCAAGGTTCTGCGACCCTGCCGGGACCGCCCGCGGGCAGACACCGCCACGGCCGGAGCAGCCAGCAGCGGGCCAACCATAGAGGCCACAGCACCAATCGCGAACGGAGCGACCGGCGCCAAGAGGAGTGCCGCCGCCGCATACGAAAATACAGTGCCGACCACGGTCCCGGTTATACCGCCGGTTAGGAACGCTAACGCTGCCCCAAGCCCACAGGCTACAGCGGCTATAAGCGCCCACAGCCACCAACCACGCGGTTTGGGCCTCAGTGACGGGCGAATGGCCGCCAGCGGTGCGACAGAGGATGCTCTCAGCGCCGGCGCGGCCGCCGCGAGTAGCCCCAGCACCAACACGACCAGGAAGGCCTCGCCCGCACCGCGCCAGGAAAACCTGACACGAGCCGCGGTCAGCGCCTGGGCCGAATTGGAGAGGTGGAACAAGATCGTCGCCAGAACGTAACCGGCACCAATCGCTGACAGCGCGCCGGCGACGACGATAACCACCGCCTCGCGAACGAAGCTACGGACGATGAGACTGCGTGGCGCGCCGACTAGGCGAATCAGGCCGATCTGCTTGGTCGCCTCCGCAGCAACCGTGTACAGCGTCGCGGTGATGACGGCCAGCGCCATGACGAGGCCGAGGGCGGCGAACAGCGCCAGCACCGGCTCCACCTCGGCGACCGGGCTGCCACCAGGCAAGGCGCGTGAGTTGCTGATGGTGAAGCTGCCGGATAAGGTCCGTGTCAGTTCCTGGGTCAGTTGTGTTCGTGTGGTTCCAGGCTTCAGCCTGAGTGCGATGTCCGAAACCACCAAGCCCCTGCCAAAGAGGCTTCTGGCGACCCCTGCCGAGACGTACACGGCGTCCTGAGTGAACGGGGCCCCGGCCGCGAACGGGGCCACGATCCCCACCACCGTGAAGTGCTGGATGCCGCGGGTCTCCGTCAGAGCCAGGTGCTGCCCCAGGGCGACCGTTCCCGCCGTACTTTGTCCGGTGGCCAACGACATGCCCGGCGCTAGCGACTCGCTCACCGCAATTTGGAAGCGGCGTGTGGGAGCCCGACCGCGGACGAGCGTGAGGGGACGCAGGGCTACCGTGCCCCCCTGCACCACGACCAGAACCACCTGCCGAAAGCCACCTGTCGGGAGCTCGGCTAGGTCCGCCTTGCGCAGCAGGGGCACGGCACGTGCCACTCCCGGCAGCTTGCGCACAGCCGCCACCTCCGCGACGGAGAAACCGTCGCTCCCGAACGGGACGATGTCATACTGAGCCGTCCCTGCGGCCTCCTGGACCGCGAGTGCAGCCTGATTCCGCAGGGCACTCGTTGCCAGTTGTGTAGCCAAAACCGCGCCGCCTCCCAACGCCAAGGCGACCACTGCTAAGGTGACACGAACAAAGGCGGACTTCGCCCAGAGCAGTGGAATCAAACGAGTTCCGAGGGCACGAGCTACAGCCCTAGCACGGTCAGCCGCTCCAGCAGAGGCGCGGTGTCGTGCACGCTGCGCCGGCCGAGCTCCACCGTCTCCCTGATAACACCATCCAGCATGAGCGCTACGCGGTCAGCGTAGGCTGCGGTTCGCACGTCGTGGGTCACCACGACTATTGCCCGGCCGTCCTGATGCCGCAGCCGCAGCAGCAGTTCCAATACCCTTCGTCCGGCATGGTAGTCCAGGGTACCGGTGGGTTCGTCAGCCAAGATGATAGCGGGGTCCGTGATGAGCGCTCTGGCAATCGCGACCCGTTGCTGCTCCCCCCCTGAGATCTCCTCCGGCCGGTGCCCCTGAAGGCCGCGGAGCCCCAACATCGTCATTAAACTGTCAGCCTTGGCCCGGGCATCCCGGTCCCGCCCGCGACCCCGCACGGGCCAGATCCGCTCCCTCTCCAGCCGATAGGGAAGCATCACATTCTCCGCCGCGGTGAGGCTCGGAAGGAGGTTGAAGAACTGGAAAATGAAGCCGATGTTACGGCGGCGAAAGGCCGCAAGATCCTTGTCGGCCATGGCGTAGAGATCCACACCCCGAATGCGGACCGATCCACGATCAGGCACGGAGAGCCCGCCCAGAACGTGCAGCAGAGTGGACTTGCCACAGCCGCTCGGACCCATCACGGCCACAAATTCGCCGGCACTAACGGTCAGGCTGACGTCGGTGATCACGTCGCGCGGCTCCCGTCGAATCGCGTAGCCCTTATACAACCCCTCCGCGCTCAGAAGCACGCCATCATCCCCGGTGTTAAGCTCCGGATGGGGCAGGTCACTCATCCAGGTAGCCGCTGATCACCTGCTCGATTGTGCTGGAGATGAAACCCTGTGGGGGCTGCGGGAAGTCCGCTGCCGCTCCCCGGCGGCGCCCTCGCACTGGCCCTGGGGTGAGGGCCGGGGTCGGCGTCGGCGCTGCGGTCGCCGTCGGGGTTGCCCTGGAGGTCCGAGTCGGCGAGGTGGTGGGAGAGGGCGACGCCCCGCTAGAACTCGGTGCGGGTGTTGAGGACGGGGTAGGCCTCGGAGGCGGAGGGGCGGAGTGGGCCACAACCAGCGCAAACTCCTCAGCAAACATGTAAACGTCCGAGTAGCCCGTGGAGCTTCCCGAGCCCGGGTAGTTCCACGGTCCAGTGGTGTACCAGGATCCCGTCCCCAACTGGCTGTAATCCCCCAGGATGTTGGCTCGGTGGGGTGCCGAGTTCATGAACGCGGTGTTGACCTCCGCCGCCGGGTTCGAGTACCCGCTGTTCCAGCCGATGTTCTCGCCGGCCGATTGCCAGTCGACCCCGTCAGCCGACATGATCGGCCACACGTACCCGCCGTCCGCGCTACAGCCCGGTATCTGATGCGAAAAGTAATCACGGTTCAGCATATCGGCCGCTCTGCCGTAGATTGGAGCGACACTGCAGCCGTAGTAGGGGCGGCTCTGCGCTATCGCCGCCAGGGTGGTGTTCGAGCCGAGTGCGGCCAGACCGTTGCTGGCCCGGTCCTGATTGGTAAGCGAGAACAGTTGCCCGTCGTATGGAGTGGGACCGCCGGACAGCGCGGCGACCGGCGCCAACCCCAACGCCGCCATCAACCCGGCCGCGGCGACCGCTAGTGAGGCACCGATGAAGGCGACACGACTCCTAGAAAGCCGCAACACACCGACAAATCTACCCAAGACGCCGCTGCAACGGGCCCGGAGGTGGATTCGGGAGGCGCACCGCCGCGACCTGGTCTGCCCTCCGGTCTGGGAACAGACGCGAGATCTCCGGCGGCAGGGGAAGCCCCATGTCGAACAGACGGTCCAGGATCTGCGGTCGCACTCCGGTCAATACGAGCTCGCTCTTGAGGTTACCCTCTCGATCCGCCCCCTCAGCCTTCATGAGGAAGATGTCCTGCATGGTAATGGTGTCACCCTCCATGCCCACGACCTCAGAGATAGCGGTGATCTTCCGGCTCCCGTCGCGAAGCCGGTTGAGCTGGACGATGATGTTGATAGCGGAAGCGATCTGCTGCCGGATCGCCTTGGCCGGCAGCTCGATGCCCCCCATCAGCACCTGGGTTTCCAGCCTGGAGAGGCTGTCGCGCGGAGTGTTCGCGTGAACCGTTGTCATCGAGCCGTCGTGGCCCGTGTTCATGGCTTGCAACATGTCCAAAGCCTCACCGCCCCGCACCTCGCCGACCACAATCCGGTCCGGTCGCATGCGCAGAGCATTGATGACCAGTTCGCGGATGCCAATCCTCCCCTCCCCCCGAACATCCGGCGGCCGTGACTCAAGGCGACAGACATGCTCCTGGTGAAGTTGCAGCTCGGCTGCGTCCTCCACCGTCACAATCCGCTCATCAGGCGGAATGAAGCCGGAGCAGATGTTGAGCAAGGTCGTCTTCCCGGCGCCGGTCCCGCCGGAGATGAGAATGTTCGCGCGAGCGAGCACACACGCCTGCAAGAAGGATGCAGCGGCCTCAGTGAGGGAACCGAAGTGGATCAGGTCCGTAACCCGCATGCGCTCCTTGGCAAACTTCCGGATGGTAAGCAGTGGCCCGTCGATCGCGACCGGTGGCACGACAGCGTTGACCCGGGAGCCATCCAGTAGCCGAGCATCGCACAGCGGCTGTCGGGCGTCTATCCGCCGACCAACCGCGGCCACAATCAGGTCGATCACATTGAGGAGATGGTCGGTGTCCTTGAAACGGACGTCCGTCAAGACGATCCGACCGTGAGCTTCGACGTAGACCATATCTGGCCCGACGACCATGATCTCCGTCAGGTTGTCGTCCTCAAGCAACACTCTGAGTGGCCCGAGGGCCTGGAGGTAGCCTTCTTGATCAGTAGCGGCTTCCGTCTGGGTGACTGCCATGGACTTACTCCCGTGCGCCTTTGCGATGCTCGCGTCCGTCGATCCCGTGGTCGTCTCCCGCGGCCCGATCCCCAAGAATTGGTCGGAACGTCAACTGGCTGCCCGACTGGATGCCTAGCCTCTGCAAGGTTCCGGGTGCCAGCTCAAGTGCCGAGTATGCGCCCCGCACCGGGACCAAAGTCACCGACATCGGGCGAAGGGACCATGGACGCATCCCGGTGACAGCTCGGACCACCCTGCCATGGCGGTCAAGGAATGCCACGTCAATGCTGGTACGCATGAAGAACATGTGGATGCTCCGGCACGGGACCAGCCACAGGCCCTCGTCGGACTCGATAGTGGCCCTTCCCATGAGACCGAGAAATCGTGACCATAAGCTCCGGGCGACGCGCACCCGTGGGACCGCGACTGGATCGCGGTCGCTCCCCACCGTCACGACGGAACAGCGCCGCGGCACCTCTGCGAACGTACTACTAGTTGACATGAAACAGCAGATGGACCGCAGCGGGGCCCAGCAGAATTATGAAAAGTGACGGAAAGATGCAGCCGACCATCGGGAAGAGCATCTTCAGGCTTGCCTGTTGTGCCTTGGCCTCAGCCTTCTGGCGGCGGCGGCGGCGCAACTCATCAGACTGAATCCGCAGCACGCGAGCTATCCCCACTCCCAACTGGTCCGATTGGATGAGCGCCTGGATGAAGGCGTTGAGTTCAGGCACCCCAGACCGCTTGCCGAGGTCCTCGAGTGCCTCCTGGCGCGGCTTCCCGAGGCGAATCTCGTTCAGCACGAAGGCGAACTCGCGGGACAGAGCGTTGTCAAACTTCTCGACCACGCGGGTAAGCGCGGCGTCGAATCCGAGGCCGGCCTCAACGCTGATGCACAGCAGGTCCAAGCTATTGGG
Source organism: bacterium (assembly GCA_021791455.1). The sequence goes on from JAJYWM010000148.1 coordinate 8,889, forward strand.
CAGAGCCAGCGTGATCTCCTTCTGGCGCGCGCGCACGGTGCGCTTGAGAAAATACTGGGGACCGATGTACCCCACCACGGCCCCAAACACCAGACCCAACAGGACGGGAAAGCCAAGGAGCGCCGCCAGTCCTACGAACGCCAGGGCCAAAACGATCGCTAGCACGATCTGAAGGGCGCTCAAGCTGGCGGCAGTGAGTCCGAACGGGCGACCCGCTAGGTCGATCATGACCTGGACCTTCTGGGCGCGCTCCTTCGGTTGCATCGACGCCAACCTGCGCCCGAGGCGGTCGAGAAATGGCTTGATGAATCTTTCCGAGAACGGCTGGCTGAGCTCAATCTCCTGCAGGCTCTTGTTGTTGTCCTCAGGCACGTCGTAGACAGCGAGTCGCGCGTCCAAGAGGTCAACCTGCGGGGCCCGGCGGATCCCGATTCCAACCACCACCATGAAGATGGCCACCGCAGCGACCGCTCCTACCAGAATCGCGTCAACGGACATGGATCAGACCTCGATGTTGGCGATGCGCTGCATCACGTAGAAGGCAAAGGCTATCGAGACCGCACAGACCATCAGGATGTATGGACCCGGTCCCTTGAAGCTCAGCAGCGGACCGATATATGCAGGGTTGATTGCCTGGAGGATCAGGGCCAGTCCGATCGGCAGGCCCGTGATGATGTAACTGGACGCCCTCGCCTGCGCGGTGAGAGTCCGAATCTCTCCCTTGATGCGCACGCGTTCGCGAATTGTGAATGCGATGTTGTCCAGAATCTCGGCGAGGTTGCCGCCGACCACCCGCTGGATGCCGACGGCCGTCACCACCAGATCGAGGTCCTCAGACCGGATCCGAGCGACCATGTGTCCCAGTGCCTCATCGGTTGTGATTCCAAGCTGAATCTCACGGGTCGCGCGGGCGAACTCCTCCGCCACCGGGGGGTTCGCCGATCTGGCAATGCTGGCCATGGCCTGTGGAAAGCTGTATCCCGCCTTGAGGCCGTTGCTGAGGAGGATCAGGACATCGCCCAGCTGGTCGTTGAAGGCCCGGGACCGTCGGCGTTCGCGAAAGCGCAGCACGAGCGGCGGCGCGAAGAAGCCGACGACCGCCAGGATGGCGGTGAAGATAAGGCTGCGGTAGACGGCGAACCCGATCAGAGCGAGAACTAGGATCGTGCCGATCCTAATCAGGTACCACTCCATCGGCCTCAGCTTGACGTCGGCGCGCCCCAGGGCCTCCATTAGCTCCGCGTTGCGGTTGCGCTGAGCTGCCAGCGCGGCCGCGCTCTGGCGTCCTCGGAATCGCTGCAGAAGAGCTCCCAGGGGACCTGACGGACGGGCCTCTGCCTCCTCGTCGTCGGCCTGGCTCGGCAGGCTGATGACCATTCCCGATCCGGCCTCGGCGAATCGCTGCACCCGGGCGTCCAGATCCGCTACACGGCTGCGTGTGCGCGCCATCCCGATGGCAAGCACGGCGCCGAACACGCCGACGGCGCCGATGACCTCGAGGGCGAGAACGAGCGGGCTCATGCCACGTTCGCCTCCGGCGCCTGGGCGGTAGGGCCGCCGGCAGAGAAGATCGCCGGATCCACGGGTTCACCGATGGCACGGAGATCATCAAGACACTTCGGCGTACTCACGGCAGCGAAGTCGCCGATCACCATGCCTTCCTCGTCCAGGCCGCGCTGACTGAAACGGAAGATGTCCTGGAGGTCCACCTTGTCGCCGTCGAACCCGCGCACCTCCGAGATCGCAACAATCCGGCGGCTGCCGTCTCTGAGCCTGGCCTGCTGAACGATTATGTTCACCGCTGAAGCGATCTGCTCCCGAATCGCCCGCGAGGGCAGGTCGGTCCCGGCCATCAGCACCATCGTCTCGAGTCGGGAGAGCGCATCCGACGGCGAGTTCGCGTGCACGGTGGTGAGAGAGCCATCGTGACCTGTGTTCATTGCCTGCAGCATGTCCAGCGCCTCGCCGCCTCGGCACTCGCCAACGACGATCCGATCGGGGCGCATCCGCAGGGAGTTGATCACCAACTCCCGGATGCCGATCCGCCCCCTGCCCTCGATGTTCGCGGGGCGAGACTCGAGCGTGACCACATGATCTTGGTGGAGCTGCAATTCAGCAGAGTCCTCGATGGTGATGATGCGCTCGTCGTCGGGGATCCATCCGGAAAGAACGTTGAGGGTGGTGGTCTTGCCAGAACCTGTGCCCCCCGAGATCACCACGTTCATACGACCGCGGACGCACGCTCGGATGAAGGTCGCCATCTCTGGGGTCAGGGTCCCGAACTCTATGAGGTTCTCAATCGTGTAGGGATCCTTGCTGAACCGCCGGATCGTCATGGTGGGACCCTGGAGGGCTAGCGGCGGGATGATCACGTTAACCCGCGACCCGTCCTTGAGGCGCGCATCGACCATGGGAGAGCTCTCGTCCACTCGTCGCCCGATTGAGCTGACAATCCGGTCGATGATCTGGAGCAGATGCTCGGTGGAGTCGAAGCGGGCCGGATAACGCTGGATCTTGCCCTTGCGCTCCACGTAGATCTTGTCCGGACCATTGATCATGATCTCGGTGATGTCGTCGTTCTTCAGGAGGGTCTCGAGGGGACCGAGCCCCAGGACATCATTGACCAATTGTTCGATCAGCCGCTGACGGTCATTGCGGGTGATCGAGATGCTCAACTCCTCCAGCACCTCCCCCGCGAGCTCGCCGATCTTGGCAACCAAGCGATCGCGGGGCGCCTTGGAGACATCCGCGTACTCTTCCAGAAGCAGCTGGGTCACCTGCGCCTTGATCGCGGCGTACTGAGGATGGGGCGTGGCTCTTACGTCATGGGCTGGTCGGTTGCCAGCGACCCGTTCTCTCCACCCAGCGCCAGTGGCCGGCACAGGACGCTCATCGCTCGGGCGAACGGCCTCCGGGGCCCCTCCAGGACGGGGCACAGGTGGCGCGGAAGCCGTGCTGAGCGGCGCTGGGACCGCTGTCCGAGCCGGGCTGGTCGCCACAGGGGGCAAGCCGGTGGCTCCATCAGCCTCAGGCTCACCGTCCCCCTTCGTCCTGACCCGTTCTAGCAGTGACATGACTGTGGCAACTCCTCTTGATCCCTACCGACGTAGGCTGAAACGACGCCCGCCCGTCGGCTTGGCTGGGGGCCTGACTTCGGCTCCAGGGACAGTCCGGCCGTGGAGGCCACGCGCCAACCCCTTCAGCAGATCGGCGATCTCGGAATCCGGATGGGTGACCACCAATGGAGAGGCCCGGTGGATCGACCCGCCCACCAACCGGGGTTCCGACGGGAGCTGCACCCGCACGGGAAACTTGAGATTGCGTTCGATGGTCGCGGTGTCGTAAACCGCATGGGCGTCATGGGCGTTCACGACCACCGAGATGTGGCCGCGGTCAACCCGGAGGGACTCCAGCATCTTCAGCATCAGTCGAGTGTCCTTGATGGCGGGAATGGTGAGGGCGCCGACCACGATCACCTGATCGGAGAGGTCGACCGCCTCCAGCGTAGCTTCCGACAGTTGACCACCCGTGTCCACCACAACATAGTCGAACTCCCGTCGCAGAATGTCTACGATCTGATGGACATGTTCGGCTCGGACCAGGTCCCCGTACTCCGGGCTGAACGGCCCGAGAAGGATCCGAAGCCCCAAGGGACCGTCCGCAAGGACGTCATCGACGAACTCCCAGTCCAGGGCTCCAGCCCCGTCCACGAGCTCGGTGATGGTCTTGGCGTGATCCAGGTTCATCATCACCCCGACGTCGCCAAACTGCAGGTCGAGATCGACCAGGCAGACTCTGGCGCCAGTCTCCACCCGCAGGGCGACCGCGAGGTTGATGGCGAGGAAGGTCTTACCGCACCCCCCCTTGCCACTCAAGACCACGCAGACCTTGCCCCCTGAGTCCTCGACCTCCGTGGGCACGGGTTCCGCCCTAGGCGAGTAGGCACCCTTCTTGGCCTCGAGTTCATAGACCCGGCGGATGCTCGCGACCAGTTCGTCGCCAGTGAACGGCTTGATCAGGAACTCGCGGGCGCCCGACTGCATGGCGCGGCGGAGGTAGTCACGCTCCCCCTGGACGGACATGATCACGACTGGGCACTGCGGCAGTTCCACCGCCAGGGACTCGGTCGCGCTGATTCCGTCCATGACCGGCATGTTCACGTCCATGAGCACAACATGGGGTTGAAGCTGGCGGCTGGCTTCGATTCCCTCCCGGCCATCGGCGGCGGTACCGACCACCTCGATGTCCTCTTCGAAGGACAGGAGCTTCTTGAGGTTCTCCCGGGTGCTGGCGATGTCGTCCACCACCAGCACCCGGATCATCTCGCGAGCCTCGACCACGAGGGCACCGACGCCTTCTTACTCTTGATCGCGCTCCGGTCAGCCGATTCCGAACCCGAAGAGGTTCTGCATCATCTGCGGGCTGCCGGATCCGTAGCCGCTCGAGCTTGATTGGGCCTGGGCCGCCTTGGCGCCACAGTAGAGCACAGCCTGATCGGAAGTCACCTCGTTCTGCGCCTGGATGAGCGAGAACTGATCCTGAGCGAGGGTCGCCGCATCGGAAAGCACGAGCTGCTTGGCCGCCGGCTGCTGCGGGCTGTTGCTGGACAGGGTCTGGAGAGCACTGTTGGCCTTGGTGTACTGCTTCTGTGCGAGGTTGTAGGTCTTCGTGGCAGCAGCCACCGCCGCCTGGGCCTGTTGCAGATCCTCCTCGATGATGGGGTTCACGCTGGTGCCGACCTGGCATGCTTGCGTGAACTCATCGGCGGGCGTGACCGTGGTCGGGATGTATCCGTGACCGTAGTCGGCTGCCGATCTCAACACAACGGTGTAGATGGCACCGGTTGCGACCAGCTCCTGGATTCCCAGCGCCTGACTGCGAGTCAACTGCAGAATCAGTGACCCGCCGGAGGCGGAACTCGAGCTCCCGCCGGATCCGGTCGTGACCGGCGGTCCAATAGCCAAGACGGGCAGGTCCTCGAAGGAGAAGTCAGCGTTGCCGCTGCTGGCCTTCGAGATGATGTCGATCCTGTCCCCCGCCTGCAGGTAACCGCCTACTGAGCTATTGGGAAGGGCAACCGCCATCGCCACATCGCCGGGCGGAAGGTTCAGGCTGCCGAAGGAGGGCGTCTGGGCGACCTTGTTCGGAGCCACAATGCTCTGGGTGAGAACGGTGTTGGGAGCGATGGGGACGACCGCGTAGTAATTCAAGGTGGTCGCCTGGGTTGCCGTCGAGGGGGCGGTGACCCCAGCCGCGGTCGCACACGCCTCCCCCACCAGCGACTGACAGGAGGTATAGGCGTTGGCCGGCAGAACCCCCTTGATCCTGGTCACCTCAAGCATACCCGGGGTGATCAGGGTCCCGCTGGGAATCGACACCCGCGCCACCACCACGAGATATCCGTTCGCCGGTACAACCGGTTTGGGGGGCGTGGCGCTTGTACGAGTGAAGTAATACGCGAGGCCGAAGGCCGCGATGGCCAGGATTAGCCCTACGGCGATCCAGACCTGATTGACCCGTCCTTTCAAATCGGTCGTCACCGTCGAAAACCTCCGCAGATAAAAACTGGGTTAAGCCCCCCATGATTGGAGCGCGCGGCGGCCGCCGCCGCGCGCTCCGGCATCAGTACAGGATCAGGTGTTGAGCCCGTTGTTGATGTTGGAGAAGACCGTGCTGACCTTCTTCCCGACCAGGGTGAGGATGACGATGACGACGATGGCGATGAGTACCAGGATCAGGGCATACTCAACCATACCCTGGCCCTTCTCCTCATCCTCCCGGCCCCTGAGCGCCAGGGCGATGCGGTTTTGAATGTTCACGTACCAAGAAGCGAGCATCGAGTCGGAACCTCCTTTGCCGAAGCGACTACCGCCGGATCCCTAGCCGGCGGGCCTGGATATGGCAGGAGGGAGTATATCCACAACGCAGCGCAAGACCGTGTAACCGGCCGGTAACGTTTTGTTGAGTCAGGGGCCGGCGATGGGCAGGGTGACCCTCACCTCCGTACCTCGTCCAACCTGGGAAAGCACCTCCAGCTGGCCGTGCTCCAAATTCGCCCGCTCGCGCATCGAGATGATGCCGAAGTGGGGCTCCCGAGCCAGCCTGGCCTCCACCGCCGCCAGGTCGAAGCCTTCGCCGTCGTCCTTAATCACGGCGCTCACGCGTTGAGGCTGGAGGTTGATGAGGACGTCGAGATTTCGGGCATGGGAGTGCTTTCGGACGTTGACCAGGGCTTCCTTGACGATCCTGAAGAGGGCACCCTCGGTCTCCGGGGGAAGCCGCCGTTCCTGTCCTATCACCGAAAGACGGGCCTCGATCCCCTCCCTCTCCCGATACTCGTTGACTAGCCGTCGGAGCGTGGGGATGACCCCGAGATCGTCCAACGTCATGGGCCGGAGGTCAAAGATGAGGTCCCGGGTCTCGTCCAGAACCGCCTTCATCGAGTCCTTGAAGCTTTGAATCTCCCCCTTGGCCCGGTCGGGGTCCCGATCCACCAACCGCTCTAAGATCTCGGCCCGGAGGACGAGGTTGGACATGGATTGCGCGGGCCCATCGTGCATGTCACGGGCGATCCGCATCCGTTCCTCTTCGATGATCTGGAACACCTGCCGAGATGCGCTCCGGTATCGGGCCAGCCCCTCCTCGAGGGTGCCGTCGAGCGGACGGCGCGCGTCGAAGCGGTCCGCCGTCGCCCGGAGCAGGGAGTGCCAATGTCGAAGGTCCTTGGCCAGGAGACGACAGTGCAGGAGGCGGGTGCGGGCCAAACTCGCCTCGAAGCGCAGCGCATCCCCCCGGGTGATCGCAGCCTCGACTTCTTCCGCTTCGAAGCGGCCGTGGTCCCGGAGAACGTGTTGGCGCACGATGTCGGAATCTTCAATTCGGTCTGCCATGTGGTCCAGGCCGCCGAGCAGGCGCATGACCTCCTCGTCCAGTGCGAGGAGCGACTCACCCAAGCGGGAAAGCTCCTGTTCCAAGAGCTGTCGGAGCTCTTCGCCGGACCCGGGCGTGGGTGGACTCGCTGCAACCACACGCTAAGGGTACGCGCTGGCTCCGCTCACGCGGACCGGGAAGGACGGCACCCCCGGTGCGCCAAGTCTGCAACGGTGACCGCCAGCCTGCGGGCATCCCCTAGACTGGCGCAGTGATCTCCGCCGCCCCCGCGCCCTTGACGGACCGCGCGGGCAAGCGGCCTCCGAAGCGCCTCGGCGAACTGGTCCCCCTTCCCCGGTTCTTCGCCCTGTTCTGCCTGCTGGCCGGGATGGCCACCGCACGTCCACAGGTCATGGACCCAGACTTTTGGTGGCACCTGCGCAACGGCAGCACCATGCTCAGAACCGGCCACCTGATCCACATCAACCCCTATGCCTTCATGGCGGCCGGCCACCACTGGGTCCTTCAGGAGTGGCTCAGCGAGGTGTGGATGGCCGCCGCGACAGCGGCTGCGGGTCGCCTCGGCGTCGTCCTTGGGTACTGGCTCATAACCCTGGCTATGTACGTCACCATATGGCTCCGGGCCGCCACCATCGGACGACCCAACGGCGTGACGATTGGGGTCGGTCTGGTTCTGGCCGCGATCACTGCGTACCCGATTCTCGGACCGCGGTCGCAGATGGAGACCTACCTATTGATAGGCGTGACCCTGCTGGTGGTGGAACGTCAGCTTCGCCATGGCGGACGGATTGCCTGGGTGCTTCCGCCGATCTTCTTGATCTGGAACAACCTCCACGCTGGCTTCATCATGGGCCTGATCCTGCTGGTGGCGGTGCTCGCCTCGGAGTGGCTGCTCGTCGGTTTGGGCATGCGCGACTCTGGCGCGCGGCGCAACCTCATTCAGCTCTCGTGGGCCACCCTGTGTGGGGCAGCGGCCAGCCTGGTCAACCCCAACGGACCCGTGATCCTCGTCTACCCGTTCCAAACCCAGTTCAGCAACGCCCAACAGAGCCTCATCCAAGAGTGGCACAGCCCAGATTTCCACATGGTGGTCCTACTGCCACTGCTCTTCTTCGTCGTGACGTCGGCCTGGCTGGTGGTGAAGGCTCGCCGCGTCCCCCTGCGTGACGTGGTGGTCCTGGGCCTTGCGCTCTTGGTCACAATGCAATCGGTTCGCAATCTGGTGATACTCGTAGTGGTCGCGACCCCTGTCTGGATCACCCTGGCGGATTCCTTGCGTGCCAGGTGGGCGAACGGAATGGCTCTCAAGTCACGGGCGCGTCAACCGCTGTCGATGCTAGCAGCGGAGTTCTTGCTGTTGGTGACGCTGCTGGGGACGCTGGGTACGCAGATCGCGACCGAGGCGACCCCAACCCTCAGCTCCACGACGTATGTCGACGCGTTCCCGGTCTGTGCCGCCCGTTGGCTGGACCTCGCGCCGACCGGCCTGCGGGTGTTCAATCAATATGGCGACGGCGGGTTCCTCGCCTACACCGTGCCCCAGGACAAGGTGTTCGTGTTCGGCGACGCTGCGTTGATGGGGCCCCGAGTGCTTCGGGACTACGCCGCGATCATTGATCTGGCTCCCACATGGCTGCGGCGGCTGAACTCTAGTGGAGCACAGGTGGTCGTCTTCGAGCGTGGCAATGCCTTCGTCGACGCCCTCCAGCAGGAGCCGAGCTGGCACCTCGTCTACCGGGACAAGCGCGTGGAAGGCTTCGAGCGCACCTCGCTTCTGAGCCGGCTTCGCCTCCCCCCGAACCCGAGCCCGAGTTCAGCTCGCACAAACGCCGGGGCTGCGTGTGCGAGCCAAGCGGAGCCGCTCCCAGCTTGAGTCGGCACCGAACTGGTCGGCGCGGATGGTTCGACGCCGCCGAGTGAGCGGGGCCAAGCCCATGATCGCCGGAGGTCAGCGCCCGGGCGCCACTTCCTCCAGCGGCTGCAGCCGCCAGGCTGTCGTGATCAAGGTCAGCACGATGAGCGCGTGGACCGCGGTGCACCAGAGGCAGATATGGTGGAGCTCGACCAGCTCGACGAACACCAGATAGAACACGGCAAGGAGCCCGAGACACGCCCAGGCGAAGTGAGCCTGCCTGAGGGAGAATCGCTGGGGACTGCGGAACTGGCCCAGGCCGAGCCCGAAGCTGACCAGGAAGAAACCCATCCCCGGCACCGTTATCGGCACGCTCGTCCCAGGGACGACCGAGAACTGGCTGGTCACGACCTTGGCGCAGTCCACCAGCCCGTTGGCCGAGCAGGCAAGCGGGACCCCCGCGTAGTGCACCGCGGTCAGGTACCCCGCGATCCCGAAACCGATGGTCGCGAACGCCATCAGCAGCAGCGCCCCCGGCCTGCCGGGGCCCGACCACGACACCCGCGGGGGCGCGCTGGGCTCTCGAGCTGATGCCACCTTGCTGTCGGGCTCGGTGGCCAGCACCCGCCGGCGCGACCTGGCAGCGCTCAGAGGCTGGCCTCCAGCTGCTGCACGATCGCCTGGCCACAGACCGAGCCGGGCTTGTTGCCGGTGATCTTGCAGATGGCGGCGGTGTCGTAATTGATCCCACCCAGGATCATCTGCGCCTGGCTGGACTTGAGGTTGGAGAGGTCATGGGCCACCTGCTGCCAGCTGAGGTTGCTGAGCGCGGGGGGGCCGGGCTCGGGGTGTGAGCCCGCGTCAGCGCTCTCGGACCCGATCTGAGCCACCACCCCCCCGAAATCGACAAAGGGGAACCCGCCGTTGGCGAGCTTGGGGTTGGTGAACAGGGCGGTCTCCTGCTTGGTGAGGGTCTGGAACGGGGCGTAGCCGACCGAGGTCTTGGAGTCGGGCACGTTGCTGAAGATCTCCCTCGGGACGAAGGTGATGTACCGGCTCGTGTAGCTCACCCCATGGGCGAAGGTGAAGGTGGGGATGTTGGGTCCGGCCTGGTCCGTCACCGACGACCTGATGATCTTGAGGTTCGAGAACTTGCCGAATCGGCTCAGCGCCCCGACCAAGGACCAGCGCTCCAGCGCGCAGTAGGGACAGTACTCGGCCCCGATGTAGAGCACCTCGGGCTTGCCGTCCTTGGTGAGCTTGGGGTACCCGGGAATCGCCTGGGGCGGATAGTTGATCTCCCCGGCACCGACCTTGGCCAGCGCCGAGTCAGGCACCTTGGTTATCGCCGACACCACCGACGCTGGGGCGGGCAGCACCTGAGTGTCCTGGGCCCCGCTGGGGGCGGTCACCTCCAGCAGCACGATCACCACCACAAAGACCGCGACCACCCCGCCGATGGCCGCGAACAGCCCCCAGGGACGACGCTGCTGGCCCCGCTGCGGGCGGCGGCTGGACCCGCGGGTCCCGGGTCTCTGGGAAGACCCATTGCGGCCCCCCCCGCCACGGCCCGCGGACTGCCGCCTTTCCGCTACTGACTTCTTGGACATTCGCTCCTGCTCACTTCCTGGTGGACGGGATTAGCAATCTAACGGCGCAACCTTAGCGCAGGCTGGGAAGCGCCGTGAGCACGATCGTGGTGGCATCACGATAGCGGATCGCCCACCCCTCCGCGCGCAGGAATGCCACCTCCGGGGCGGCGACGGGGAGCACCGCCACCCGTGCCCGAAGGGAGCGCAGCACAGAGAGCGCGCCCGGGTTGAGCACCGCCAGCCGCTCGCAGTCCGCCATGAGCCGGGGCCCGTCGGCCACCGGGTCGGTGGTGCAGGCCAGCCTGTGGCCGGTGGGATCGGTGGCGGCCAGGTAGTCCCCGAAGTCAGGGGTCGTGTACCACACTCCGGGCAGGGGATGGGAACCGAGCCAGGAGGCGGCCGCGACCGGAAGGAAAGTGGCCAACTGCCCCTCGGGCCCACCCCTCGCCCTCGCCTGCTGGGCCGCGTGGCCGAGCAGCAGGAGGGCGACCAGGGCAGGGAGCGCCGCCACCAGCGCCACTTGCCGCCCGGACCCCGACCGCCCGGCTGGAGGATGGGCCGCCATCAGGTCGCTGGCCCACCAGGAGAGCAGAAGGCCCGCCTCGACCGCCGCCACCACGAGGAACAGCGGCAGGTACCCGCTCCACAGGAGGGTGAGCACCGCGGTCGCCATCGCCAAAAAACCCCAGGCGCGTCCCGCCTGTCGTCCCGTCAGCAGATACCCCAACAGCAGGGCCAGAGCCGTCAGCTCCGCAAGACGCGCCCCCCAGGGATGGAAGTCAGGGCTGTTGAAGAGCGGCAGCAAAGGGCTCTCTCCGAACATCCCCAGGCTGTAGGGGACAAACGAATAGATGAGCGGGCCCTGCGGGTTGATGCAGCTCGCCAGCAGGACCCCGATCGGCAGCGTC
>JAJYWM010000103.1 GCA_021791455.1 bacterium
TGGTGTCCAACGCGCCCTCGGCGGCCCATCGACACCCTGTTCCGGGGCTGCATGCCCCAGAACCCCATCTGCGAACACCGCCCAAGCCCGCGACCGCGCCCAACTGGTGCCGGCGCCGCGTCCCTCAGCCCTCCCGCCGGCTTCCTCCCAGCCTATCCACTGGTTCAGGTCAGAGGCCATGTCGTTGCCGCGGTAACGCGCTACTGCGCTCCCGCTTGGCCGGCCTTACTCACGAGCTGTGCATCGGGGCGCCGGTTTGCACTGCGCCCATGCCTCCCCTCCGTCGAATAGGTGTATGGTGCATATGCTGGTAGGTCCTCAATGAGGCTTGGCAATGAACGGCTACGACGCAGTCATGACCCTGGCAGGTGATCCCGACCAGGGGCCGAAGTGGCTCCCCGTGGTAGCTGCCGCCTACGGGCGGGCCCGCCGGACAGCCGCATACGGGGGGCGCTTCGCCGGCGCCTGGGTTCTGCACGACCTCGGTGGTTGGGTCCCCAGCCTCCGCCCTCTGGCCGCGCTCGGCATCTTGGAGAAGTCGGGGGACACGGTCCGTGGCGGTCGCCGCGCCTATTACCGCATGCCCGACCCTGACGGGGTGGAGCGAGCGCTTCGCAAGCTCGGCCTGCTCGGCCCCCAGCGATATCTGGGCATCGACAGCTTCATCGCTGCGTACGCTGGGACACTGGACCCACGCATTCCCCTTCAACTGGCCCGGAGCACCCCGCCGAACTTTGGGTGGGATGTCTATCTCGGCAACGACCACTTAGCCACCGTGGCTCTCCTCCAAGGTGAGACCCACGAGTCCCTCCACAATCGCTTGCACGAGATCCGCCGCCCAGCAATCAGATAGCGGACGAAAGCGCTAGAGGCCCCCCTCGGTGGGACCGCCGTGGGAGACGTCGGCTTTGCTCGACTCTTCGCTACAGTGAGTTGTGGAGAGCAGGGGCATCGAGACCGCGGAGGCTCCAATCACGGTGGCCGGGTTGAAAGGTGGGACCAAGTAGCGCTGCCCGAACGCCTCAAGTGCTCGGAGGGAGATGGCGGCCAGCTCCTCCGTCAGGGCGCACGCGATGCGAAAGTGGTCCTCATCCCGCCAATGGGGCCGATCGGTCCACACGGTCATGTGGTCATGCTCGCTCGCGGAGCTTTGTGCGTTGAAGATCGCCAGGCCGCGGAAATGACTGTACTCCGAGAGTTCCCGGTACACCCGCTGCAAGCCAGCGGCATCGGAGCGCACGGCATGGAAGATCGCCTGAAAGCTTTTTGGCTTGCGGTGTGAACCTGGCGGAAGGCCAGTAAGCGTCGTGATGTACTCCGGGTCTCGGTCGACGTACAGGTTGGTAGCGACGAGCTCCAGAAGCGCCCGCTGGAGTGGGAGGACAGCGTGGGGGTTCGCCCACACGATCTCTCGGGTGACCGCCTCGTGCAGGCCACGGGCCCGACTGACCATCGCCGTGAAGAGGAGGTGCCCCACTGTCATCTGCTGGGCGTGCTCAAGGAAGCGGCGGGTGACAGCGCTGTAGCCCTCCGGGCAGCCCGCCTGCGCGAGCGCCAGGCTGGCCTCCCGGCTTGAGAACCGGGTCAGGTCAAGCAGCTCCGGGTTGTCTACACGCGTCGACATAGGGCTCTCCGGTGGGGTGGCAATGGCCTTAGGCAGGGCTGAGCATAGTCCGGCAGCGCTCTCAGTCACTGTCCAGAACGGCGCGCGCCGCAGCACAAACTGTGCGTATAGTATGCTGGGGCTGGGGAGATGGAGGGCTGGCCACCATGATGACCGTCCACAAGATCGCCGGCGGCGACACCGCAGGGTACGTGGCGTACCTCGCCAGCCAGGGTCCCGAGCGCCGCCGCGGCGACTACTACCTCGGCATTGAGGGCCGGCCCGCCGAGGGCCCCGGGGAGTGGATCGGCCAGGGAGCTGCCGCCCTCGGCCTCTCAGGAGAGGTGGACCGGGGCCAGCTCCTCCTCCTCTGGGAGGGCCGCGACCCCCGCACCGGCGAGCAGCTGGTCCGCCCCGCCCACGGCGTCCACACCGCCGCCGTGGACTGCACCTTCTCCGCCCCCAAGTCCGTCGCCATCGTCTGGGCCCTCGGGGACCAACGCACCCGGCAGGCGGTCGAGCTGGCCCACCAGAGGGCCGTCCAGGTCGCCTGCTCCCACCTGGAGGCGCACAGCCCCCTGGTCCGCCGCCGCATCGGGGGAAGGGTCTGCCACGAGCTCCCCCAGGGCCTGGTCATCGCCCGCTTCCGCCACCACACCTCCCGCCAGAGCCAGGCCCAGCAGCAGGCCGGGGCCTCTCCCGACCCCCAGCTCCACGACCACTGCGTCATCGCCAGCTGCGCCCTCCGCTCCCAGGACCGGGAGGCCACGACCGGAAGATGGGCCGCCATCGACTCCCGCCCCCTCTACCGCATCGCCGCCGAGGCCGGCGCCGTCTACCGGGCCGAGCTGGCTGCCCTCCTCCAGCAGCATGGGTACCGGACGGATCGCCACGGCCGGTACTTCGAGGTGCCTGGCGTCCCCCCGAAGGTCCGCCAGGCCTTCAGCTCCCGCTCCGCAGAGGTGGAGCAGGCCATCGCCGCCTTCCGCGCCCGCCACGGCCGGGCTCCCACCGACGAGGAGGTGCGGGGGCTCGTGGTGCGATCCCGCTCCCCCAAGACCGCCCTCCCCGAGGACGCGTTCCAGGCCTGGCAGAAGAGGGCCCGGGCCGCCGGCGCCGACCCCAGGGGTTGGGCCCCGGAGCCCCGCCCCTTCCCCCAGGCGCCCTGGACGCAGACCGTCCAGGAGGTGGTCCAGGAGCTCACCGGCCCGGACAGCCCCCGCCGCCTCACCCTGGCCGCCGCCACCTTCGACACCAGAACCCTCCGCTGTGCCGTGGCCGAGGCCGCCCAGGGCCGGGTCCCCGGCTCCGCGGTGGACGCCCTGGTCGAGGCCGTGACCGCCTCCGGGAGCCTGGTCCCCCTCCCCCACGGCCTCTGGACCACCAGGGCCGCCCTGGAGGCCGAGCAGGCCGCCCTCGGCGCCGTGGCCGCCCACCCAAGGGACCCCGCCCGGGCCCTGCCCGGGGAGGTGCTCGCCCGGGCCATCGCCGGAGCCCCGGTGCCCCTGGACCCGGAGCAGGTGGCCGCGGTCCGTCTCGCCTGCGGGGAGGACGGATTCGTGGGCATCGCCTCCCCCGCCGGAGCGGGCAAGGGGCAGGTCCTCCAGGCCGTGGTCCAGGCCCACCAGCAGGCTGGCGGCCGGGCCGTCGCCGTGGCCGTCGCCGGGGCCACCGCCCAGCGCCTCGGGGAGCAGACTGGGGCGGACGTCTCCTGCACCCTGGAGGCCTTCCTCCACCGGGTGGAGACTGGCACGGTCTCCCTCGGGCCGGGCGACCTGGTCGCCCTGGACGAGGCCGGGGTGGTGGAGACCACCAGGTGGGCGGCCCTCCTCCGGGCTGCCGGGGAGGCCCGGGTGGTGGCCGCCGGGGATGCGGCCCAGCTCTCCCCCATCGGCCCCGGCGGCCTCTGGCCCCTCCTCACGGAGAGGGCCCCCACCGCCCTCCTCACCACCGTCTACCGGGCGGACTCCCCCTGGGCAAAGGACGCCTGGGCGGCGCTGCGGGCCGGGGCCTCCGCCGAGGCTCTCCAGGCCTACGCGGAGCGGGACCTAGTGCTGGTGGCCCGGGACCGGGAGGAGGCCAGGGCCCAGGCGGTGGCCCGCTGGGACCAGGACCGGCAGGAGCTGGCGGCAAGGGGCCTGGGACCGGAGCAGCTCCTCCTCACCACCGATGGCACCCGGGCCGAGGTCCGGGACCTCAACCGAAGGGCCCAGGCGGCCCGCCTCGGGAAGGGGGAGCTCCGGGGAGAGCCCGTGGCGGCGGGAGGAGGCCGGCAGCGGGAGCTGGCCGGCGATCTCGAGGCTGGCTCCTCCCTCCTCCTGTACGAGGGCGACCTGGTGGTCACCACCCGCCCCGTGTACGGTGCCACGGCCCAGGGCAAACCCACAAGGCGGGTGGAGAACGGCGAGACCGGGGTGGTGGTAGCCACCGACCCCAAGAAGAATGCCGTGACCGTGCGGCTCCGGGACCGCGACTGGGTAGTGGATGAGGAGCACCTCGCCGCCCTCGACCTCGCCTACGCCCAGCACCTCTACCGCGCCCAGGGGAGGACCGTGGCCGAGGTCCTGGTCCTGGGCGGCGGCTGGCAGACCGACCGGACCACCGGCTACGTGGGGGTGACCCGAGCCCGCGAGGCCTCGGTGGTGATCACCGACTCCGGCAGCCTCGGCACCCCAGAGGGGGACACCCGGGCCGCCCTTCAGGCCCTGGCCGCTCGCTGGGCCGAGGCCCACCCCACCATCGCCGCCACCACCCTCCTCCAGCAGGCGGAGCTGGCTGCTGCGGCCCCAGCCGAGCTCGCTCCAGAGCCGGAGGCTGAACCCGAGCCTGCGGAGCCTACCCCTGAGCCTGCGGAGCCCCATGTGGAGCTCGAGCCCGGCTGGACCCTCATAGATGAGCTGGGGCGGGAGGCGGAGCGGGAGTGAAGCTGATTGCGCGGAGCGGCGGTCAGGTCAACGGCTGTTCGTATCCATCAGGCCGGGTGAGGGGCAGATTTCCAGAAAGGAGTCTCGCGCTAGCGAGTCTCGACGGTAGATACGACGGTAGATACGACGGTACCCCCCCTTTTTGATCTCGCCTGCGCCCCGGAAACTCCCTACCTGCGCCCCGGAAACTCCCTACCTGCGCCCCGGAAACTCCCTACCTGCCCTCTGGCCCCGGAGGGCAGGTGGCTATTTCCTGGGCCGCTCCGGACTGCATGGCGATCCGCTTCATGATGGCCCCCACCGCCTCCATCCCGGCCTCCAGCGATTGCTTCTCTGCACCCCACGCCGCCTCTTCAGCGCTCGCCTGGGCAAGGCGGCTCCGGCTCAGCTCGGAGTCGGCCACGAGTAAGTGGCGGAAGGGGTCGCTCCCACCTTCCTCTATCTGAGCCGCAACCCACGAGGCAGGCCGGCGGGACAGGATCTCGCTCAGAGCGGCTAGCTGCCTGGCCGAGGGTCGGCGGCCCCGGTGGGCGTGGCGCCAGGCCCTCAGGACTGCGGCCGGGATGCCAGCTGAGTTGGGCGCGCCCACCCGCAGGCTGCGGGCGGCCTCGAGGCGCCACATTCCCGTGCCGCGGCTCTTGACCAGCTCTAGTGAGTACCTCGGGTCGTGGCGGCAGATCACCTCGCACGCGAGCGTCACCCGGCCAGCCACGTTGCGTCTCTTGCTCCAGTCGAGGCGCAGCAGGTCCGCGATCGCGGGCATGTTCCGCTCCTCATCCAGACCTCCGGGAGGCCCGGCGAAGAGGCTGTAGCGGCGCACTCCCCTCAGGTCCTCGGCTTCGAGGAACGTCCAGAGCCTCCCGGCCACCGTGTCCTCGCGGGCGATGGCGTCCCACGTCGGTGCGTGGAGGTAGGTCACGCTCCCCGCCCGGAGCAGGTGGGCGATCTCCTCAGAGAGGGTCACGGACCCGGTACCGCCTCCCCTGGAGGTTGTCAGGTACCGGTCCACCAGCCCCCAGCCAAGGACCGTCTCATGGCCATCCGGTTCCCGGAGTGCGGACTCTACGGTCACGCTCCGCAGGCGGCTCAGCGATGCCCGCACCAGGCGCCTGGTCTCCCCTCCCAGGGTGTCGTGACCGATGACTCTGGCGGCCCACCCGAGGGTGAACGGGATCCTCCGGTGCTCCGGGCACTGCGCCCTCACGTATAGGGTCGTGAGCTCGGCGAACAGGCGCTGGTCTGTGACCGTCAACGGTTGACCAGCTACCTGCACGAACTTCCGCCCGTAGAGGATCGCTGGAGCGATGAGCTCGAGCTGTACGGGGCGGGCCCGTATGTCCCAGAGAGGAGCCCTGGCCAGGTTGGTCTCGTGGCCGAGGGTGACCAGGCTGGCCGCCAGCAGCTGACCCTGGGTTGAAGCGCTCATCGCGGGCTAGGCATAGCTAGCTAGGTGCTCCCGGAGAGCATCGACAATCACCTGGGACTTGCTGCGCTGGGACCGGGCCGTCTCCAGCTCCACCGCCCGGAGCAGGTCACGTGGGCAGTAGAAGGTGACCCGCTGGTGGGCCGCTTCCCACCTCCTCTCCCCGGGGACCCGCCGGGCCGGGATCTCTGGCCCGGACACCAACGGTTGATCGTCCACCGTCAACGGTAGCTGGTCGCCGGGACGGCCGGGATCTATGGTGGGGGCGGAGTAGAGAGCCTCCCTCCCGCGGGGTGCGGTCTCGCGGGCCACCCGCTCCCGGAAGCTTGGTCTAGGCACGGCTGAGTACCTCCCTGGCCAGGGAGAGAAACGCTGCGGCAGCGTCCCCTCCGGGCTGGAACTGCGTGATCGGCTGGCCCGAGAGGGCGGCGTCCTGCAGGGCCACCCGCCGGGGGATTGAGGGCAGCAGCGCATCCCCATAGGTTTCCCGGAGCGAATCCGCCGCGTCGCGGGCATGGCGGGTCGAGGAGCTGGTGAAGGTCGGGACGATCCCTAAGAGGCGCACACCAGCGCGCGCAGTGGTCTCCTCCAGATAGGGAAGCGAGCGGACCGCCAGGAACTCCAGTGGGCACACGACGATGGCCCCGGTGGCCGCCTGCATCGCCGTGTAGCTCAAGACACCCAGCCCGGGAGGGGTATCGATCACGGCGACGTCGCAGTAGGGCTCCAGTGAGGTGAGCCGCCTCGCAAGCGCATGCTGCCAGCCGGGGGTTGCCGGCAGCTCCACCTCCGCGCCTGCCAGATCGAGATCGGCCGGGAGGAGGGCGAGCCCTGGGAAGGCGGAGGAGACTATGGCTTCCCGGAGTTCAGCTCCCCCTGTGAGCACTTCGTAGAGCGTGGGCTTCCTCGGGGAAATGCCCAGGGCGCTGGCGGCTGCCCCCTGCGGGTCCGAGTCGATGACTAGGAGGCGCCTACCCAGGGAGGCCATGGCTCCTGCTAGGTTGACCGCGACGGTGGTCTTACCGGCGCCTCCTTTCTGGGCGGCTACGACTAGACGGAGCACGATGAGAGCAGGGTACACTATCAACCGTCAACGGTCAACGTGGACGGTCCGTGTTATGCTTGCGGGGTGGCTGAGGTGTCGTGTCGGGCCCTTGGACCGTCGGGCGCAGTGCCCCGATCTCCCGCCCTTACTGGCCGCTCTATGCGACGGCTTGCCCTGCCCACATACTCCATGAGTGGGGGATGGGTGAGGCGTATTGCAAGTCCAACCGCCCCGGCTCTTCGCCCGGTGCTCGGCCGCCGCCGGACTACAGTGCTTGTAATGTGCTCTGCGGCGGCTCCAGGCCGCGGGGAATGACTGGGGCACCGGCGAAGGCCGCCGTCGGGGAGGTGGCTGGCCGAGTGGTCAAGCGGCCGCGCTCCGCACCGGCCGCCGCGGAGTTCTTCTCCGGCATCGGCTTGGCCAGAATGGGCCTGGAGGCGGCCGGCTTCTCGGTGGTCTGGGCGAATGACATCGATGCCAAGAAGCGAGCGATGTACGCGGGGCAGTTCGGCCAGGAGGGTGCCGTTCGACTAGACCCCCGCGACGTCAAGGCGGTGTCTGGGAGCGACCTCCCAGCAGGGCTGGCTCTCGCGTGGGCGTCGTTCCCTTGCACCGATCTGAGCTTGGCTGGAGGGAGAGACGGCCTGGGGGGCCGCGAGTCGGGCACGTTCTGGGAGTTTGTGCGCGTCCTCCGCGAGATGGGTGACGCTAGACCGCCTGCTGTCGCACTCGAGAACGTGGTGGGTCTCGGGAACTCAATGGGCGGGCGGGACCTGGTGGCGATCGGCCGCGCCTTGAACGACCTCGGATACTCTGTCGACGCTCTCGTCCTGGACGCCAGGAGGTGGGTCCCCCAGTCAAGGCCGCGCCTCTTCGTGATCGGGGCGGCGGCGCCGCCGCCGGACACTCCTCGGATGTTCGACCAGCTACGGCCAGGATGGCTGCGCGGATTCTTCTCCGATCCAGGGCTGCGCACCCACCGAGCGCTGCTTCCTGAGCCGCCGGAGCCGCTGGACGACGGCCTGAGCTCGCTGGCCGACCGGCTGCCGCAAGCCGATCCCTCATGGTGGCCGCCCCGACTGGTGGAGGCGTTTGTGGGCTCCCTATCGACAGTCCAGAGGCGACGGCTCGAGGAATTGCGAGACTCGCCCAGCCCGGTATGGCGAACAGCGTATCGCCGAACAAGGCGGGGGGTAGCGGTTTGGGAGATCCGGCCGGAGGACGTGGCCGGATGCCTTCGCACCGCGCGCGGCGGTTCTTCCCGCCAGGCGGTTCTGGAGATCAGCCACGGTTCCCTACGGGTCCGTTGGATGACTCCGCGGGAGTACGCCCGTCTCATGGGGGCGGGGGACTACAGGCTTGAAGGGTCCTCTGACAATCAGCTACGGACCGGCTTCGGAGACGCTGTCTGCGTGCCCGCAGTCAAGTGGCTGGCCGTCCACTATCTTCGGCCGCTTGCGCTCGGCCGCTTCAGGCGGCCGGATAGGCGCGCGGCCGTCCGTGATCGGGCGGCCATGGGGGTGGGGAGGTGACGCCGGAAAACGAGGCGGGAGATGGCCGCTGCTAGCGGAGCTCACTCCTGGGCGACGACTCCGGCGACGCGCAGGTCCATGCAGGCAAACCGCTCAACGGGTACTAGCCCGGAGATGGCGGTTCGTCGCGAGCTTCATCGGCGGGGGCTGCGGTATCGCGTGGCGGCGCGCCCCTTCCCCGCACTTCGCCGAACCGTGGACCTTCTCTTCCCGAGGGCTCGGGTCGCCGTCGAAGTCCGCGGGTGCTTTTGGCATGGCTGTCCGGATCATTGCCGATTGCCAGCCGCGCATCGCGACTACTGGGAGGCGAAGGTGGCGAAGAACATCGAGCGCGACGCGGCCACTGAACGCCTGTTGGCGGAAGGAGGCTGGACGCTCGTGGTCGTCTGGGAGCACGAACCAGTGACCGAGGCCGCCGATCTCATCGAGGCAACGGTCCGGAAAGGCGGTTGTAGTGCCACATGGGTCAGTTCCCAGGCGGCTCGAGAAACCTGTGGTGATAACGGGTGAGGCGTTCGAAGTGGGCGGCCAGCGACCGGCGCAACTCCGGGCTGTCTTTGACTTGGAGAATCTGATCTAGCAGCCTCTCGTAGTGCTGGGCTTGCCGGGGCAGCCGCTGGGTGGGTCGCCGGCGCAGCTCGATCTCGTCGTCGGAGAGCACCTGCACCCGAACCTTTTCGGGTACCTCAAAGGTCAGCGGCCCCGGATGAGGCGGCAGAGTTCCGTTCATTAGCGGGCTCTGGGCGTTGAACTCATGGAACAAGTGGGCCTCGAGGGCGGTGATGTGGGCGGGGGCTATAGGCCACGCCCAGACATAGGCGATCTCCCAAACATCGATCTGCCGATTGGCGATCACATCGCTGCGGGCACTCGTGAGGTGCCTCTGGACCCTGGCTCTAATGCCGTCCTGCGACTGACCGACGTATATAGGGACCTCGTCCAGGTCGCAGAGGGTGTAGACCCCGACCGGTTGCGGGATGGTACGGACCTGACGGACTCGGTAGGAGATCATGTGGGCCGAGGATACCCGACCGAGAGAAGGCGAAGGTCACGTCTTGGGAAGGTCGCGCCCGACGTAGCCACCGAGCCTCCTGAACGAACAGCTCCCTAGTCGAGGAGGGTGCCCAGTCCGGACGCTCGAACGCCATCACGGCCAGACGCCCTTGGCGAAGAGCGTCGCAGAAGCGAGCCTTCTCACCTCACCCTGTGCTATCACCAGCCGGCACCCTTGCGCTGGTTGCATCTGCCGCAGAGGAGCTGCAGGTTGTCCAGGGAGGTGGCACCGCCTCGGGCAACGGGGATGATGTGGTCGTACTGGAGGTCAAAGGTTGCCCCGCACTGCACGCACCGGCCCCCGTCGCGTTCCCACACCTGCCGCCGCAGCTCGCGTGGGATTGGGCCACGCCGGGACGGGGCTGTCCCAGCAGGATAAGGTGCCGCAGCAGGCCGCAGGCCGAGGATCCGGGCTGCCATGGGCCGCGCCACAGGATTGGCCAGGGCCATGGCTGCGAGGATCCCGACAAGTATGGGGATGAGTACGGTCAGGGCAACAGCCCAGGCGACCTGGGATCCCTGGCTCCCGTACGGTCCGGGTGGTGAAATCGCGCTCAGCGCGACCAGTAGAAGTGCGAAAGCGGCGTAGCCTGCTGCCACCTTCCGGCGCCAGCCCCATTTGCCAACCTTGAGCATCGCGTGCCCTCACAGCCCCACGTACCGGGCCGCATTTTCCTGGAAGAGGGTGGCGGGTCGCACGTACTGGTGGAGCTGGGCGAGGGAGCGGTGGCCGGTCTGGAGCTGGATGGCCCAGGTGGGGGCTCCGGCCCGGGCGGCAGAGGTCACGAAGCCGGAGCGGAGGCTGTGGGCGCCCACCCTCCTGGGGTCCCCGCCGGAGCTCCGGACCGCCCGCTGGACGGCGCGGGCCACGGACCGGTCGGAGCAGCGCCGGGGGAGGATGCGCCCGGCCCGGTCCACGGTGCGGAAGAGGGGCCCGGAGCGGATCCCGGCCACCTCCCTCCACGCCTGGACGGCCCGCACCGGGCAGGTCTCGGGGTGGAGGCCGTAAGGGATGCCGAGGAGGCGGCCCCTTCCCTCCTGGTCGGTCTTGGAGCGGCGGAGGCGGAGCTGCAGCCCCTCGGGGACCAGCTCCAGGTCCTCCAGGTCGAGGCCAGCCAGCTCGGAGCGGCGCAGCCCGCCGGCGAAGCCGAGCAGGAGCAGGGCCCGGTCGCGCAGCCCCCTGGCGGTGTCATGAGGGATGGCGGCGAGCGCCTCCCGGAGGGCCGGGGTCTCAAGGGCGGCCTTGCCCCGGGATCCGGGGCCACTGGCCCCGTGGGCGCGGCGGATCCCGGAGAGCACCGCCCGGACCCGGGCGTCCCGGGTGGGGGAGGGGTGGCCGGCCGCCTGGTGGGCCACGGAGATGGCGGCGAGGGCCTGCTCCACGGTGCTCGGGCGGCGGCCCAGCTGGGCCAGGTGGGCGGCGTAGGCGGCGGTGAGGTGGGGGCTGGCGGGCAGGAGCCGGGCTCCCCGGCCGGAGCACCAGAGGGAGAAGGCCCGCCAGGCAGCGCGGTAGGCACGGTGGGTGGCGGGGCTGCGCGAGGCCTCGGCGTAGGCGCGGGCGGCGCTCCCCGCCCCGGCAAGCTCCAGCTCCTCCCGCCCCACTGGCTCCCCGGCCCAGGCCGCCTCGGCCAGCCGTGCGGCCTCCACGATCCCCCGGGCGAAGGGGTCCGGGTCCTCCACAGGCGGTCTCCGGCGGCTCCGTGGCACCCCCGGATGGTAGCTCAAAAAGTGTCCGATAAGTGGTACTTATCGGACACTGGGCAGGAGCGTCAAGCGGCCGCGGCTCCCAATCCAGTCACCCAGGCCACAAAGTCGGGCAGCTGGCGCCCGAGCAACCGCCGGAGCATGAGTACTGTCGGCACGCCAAACGCCGCACGCCCGACCAAATCCTCCTCCAACATCTGCAGGTAGTCCTCACCGAGGCCGGTCACCATCGGTCCCAAGGGCGAAGCCTGGAGCAGTCGGAGTCCGGGCCCTCTCATCCAGGTGAGAACCGAGTTCAGGTCGTTTCGAGCCACCTCAAGTTCTCCAAGAGGGGCCTTGGCGTACACGGCACAGAGGCCCTCCAGACTGAGGGTGCCGAGGGCCTTCACCGCAGATGCGTCCGCCAGGAATGCTTGGGCAGCCTGGCCCCTGGGGACCCCCGCTGCTTCAAGGACAGTGGCGGCTCCCGTGGCATCGAGGTACTCACCAAAGGCCTCAGGGGAGCTGGGAACCCCACTGATCATCACCGATGTGAGCGCTGTCATAGCGCTCAGCAGCACGGCCCTGGGGGATTCGGGCCTGCCTCTCAATCGGCGCAGATACTGGCGCCCAGGTCCCGTCCTGGCAAACGGGCGCAGCAAGCTCTTCGCCGCCGCCTCTGCCAGGCTGAGCGGATCCCGCGACTGGGCAGCTCTCGACATTTTCTCCAGGGTGCGAGCAGTCCATTCAGCATGGGCTCGCCGAAGGACCACTTCGTCGACCGGAAAGCCCAGGGCGAACAGCGACAGTGTCGCCGGGGCCCCGGCACGAGACCGACGCGGCAGCTTGGCCAAAGCCACCACCCGCTCCAACGTGCCTGGAGGGTACGACGAACAACTCCCTCTGCCCCGACCCAGACCCTTGCGTGTTGGGGAGGGAACAAGCCCAGCCAGCCTCCACCGCTTCAGCTGGCGTGGAGTGACGTCACCGCCTGCGAGAGCGGCTCTCGCCATGAGTTCTTGGTCCGCTCGGCTGGGTAGTGGCGCCGGGGCCCCGAACCTGGATTGCATCGGGCCTTAATCCTAGCAGATAGGGCGACCGGACTTGTGAAAAAATGCAAGGGAGATCAGCACTTAGACCGGTCTTTTAGGAGATGCCACAATGGCACGAGCAAACAGAGTGAACGAGGCGGACAAGGTGGTTGGCGCCGGCATCGGAGGCGCGGTCGGCGGAGTCGTTGGAGCGGCCGTTGGAGGTCCGGTCGGCGCCGGGGTCGGTGCCGCCTTCGGCGGCTGGCTCGGGCATGCGATCACCTCGGAACTCGCGAAGAGCCAGCACGGGAGGTGACCCGGACCAGTTGCCCCCTGCTTGGGGCAGACTCAATCTAGTCCCTCCCATCAGGGAAGCCTCTGGCTGTACCTACGTGGGTCGCGGAGATCTTCCGTAGTCAGCGGCTCGGTACGCCTTATATACCTCGTCCACATCAACCCCTTGGTCGATGGCATCCCACATCTTCCGGAAGGCGTTGTCCGAGTACTGGCGGTGGGTCTGGGACCCGAAAACGAAGTCCCAGCGGCAGCGCTCGTCCTCGTCTATCCCTAGGTGCCAGCGCAGCGCCTTGCATCGCTCCGCTGAGAGTTCCAGCTTTCGGGCCAGGGCACGCTTGGACAACCAGTACTTCTTCTGCAGATCCACTTCACGCACGGCCCCTGCCTCAATGTCCTCCGCAGGGCCTACCAGGCGTACCGGTATGCCTTCCTTCTTCACAAACCGGACCCTGAGGTTGATCCCTTCTCCATCCTGGGCAGCATCCACCTGTGAGAGCTGGGGGATCGCTTCTTGTCGTGTGCTCCCCGCCTTCACCGCCCGCTCAACTTGATCCACCTCACTTTCGGACACACCTATGGCATCGTGGACCAGTCCTCCCATGGCCAGCAGGCCACGGATGCGTGCCCGTGCGTCCACCCTCCTGTGTCGACCCGGAGCAAGGAGCTTCTCCACTACTCTGTACTCCTCATCAATGAGAACCTGGATATCCCGCGGCGGTTCTGCCGAGAGCGGCAGTACCCGGTGTGGAAGGTGGTGCTCCAACCTGTCTCCGAATACTCTCTGCAGCAAGTCATCGAATAGCGTCGTCCCAGCCCGGCAGCACAGATAGAGCATTCCTTCTGGCACCGCGACCAGCCAGTGCTGCTCGGCATCGCGCAGGCTCGCCAACATCCTGAGTGTCCCCGCGTCAGCTTCAGCGAGCCCCAGGTGTTCTCGCCCTAGATTCACGCACTTCTCGAATGTGATGGCCTTCTCTACCTTCGCTTCGAAGACGCGCTGCCGTCTCTGCTCCAGGCCCGCCTTCAACAACATCTCGAAGGCGTGCTGAAAGTGGAGGAGAACCGCCGACTGGCGCCCGTCCTCCTGCTGGTCATTGAACGCCTGGACACCACGCCGAAGGGATGCCACTGCCTTCGCCTTCAGTAGCGCTGACTGCCGTCGCAGAGCCATGAGGCGCATCGTCGCAGGTACTTGGCTCAGTTGATCCGAATCTCGGCCAGTCGCCTTCCCCGGCACACGCTTGACTCGCACCTCTTCCTCGCCGTACACAGCACCTATCGGGTGCGGCCCCCGGGACATGCCAGAGCGCCGCAGGGGGTCCCAAGTGCCACGAGCCGCACGGCTGGCTGCTCCGCCTCCCAATCCCTGGGATCTGGACCGCTGCCCAGCGCCACAGCTCGCCCAGCACTATGCCGATCTGCGAGCCTTCGTCGCCTGGCTGAGGGATCAGGGCATCCTCGCACCCACCTGTTGGTACACCCACGGGTGGGTGGCCCACCGTCTCGCCGCACTCCAAGCCTGGAGGACCCGTGCCTACGCGCCGGATGCCCACCCACGGGACGCCGCCGACTGGTGGGCCGTAGGCCTGGCTTACCTGCAGCGCGACTGGGAGCCACTCCTCGCCCATCAGGGCAAGCACCCCCCACCTGATGCTCCCTGGGATGACCCCGTCCCCATCCCTGAGTTCCCAGACTTCGTCAAAGCCCAGGTGACCGCCCGGGCTCAACGGGACGCGGAGCCTGGCTCCACCTGATGGCCCGCGCCCTTCGCTTCCTCCGCCTGCTGCTCCCTGAAGTCGCCCGCCGCTGGCGCGAGGTCCTCGCCGCTGTCTGGGCTGTCTGGGCCGCCATCTCCATCATCACCGGTGGGGGTCCGGTCGCCGACATGCCCTACACCGTCATCTGGCTTGCCGTCGGCCTCATTGGCTGGCTCGTGGTCATGCGGTATGCCCCGCCACCTCCCCGCTCCCGGCGCCAGCGCTTCTCCAGGCCCCCGGTCGGGGATCCCCCGCCGTACCGGATCCTGCTCGGCTGGGGCCACAGCGGCTGGATCTCCGCCCCGCCCCAGGTGGCCGCCCTGGTTCTGGGGCCGCCTCGCTCTGGCAAGACCAGAGGGGTCATCATTCCCAACGTCGCCGCCTGGCCGGGCCCGGTGCTCGTCACCTCCACCCGTCGCGACGTGCTGGACGCCACCGTGGGCTGGCGGGGCCGCCAGGGAATCCCCTGGATCTTCGACCCCCTGGGGGTCGTCGATCCGCTGCCTGCCGGCTCCTACGGACTGTTCTGGTCCCCACTGCGCGGCTGCCGGGACTGGGACACCGCCCGCCGCCGGGCTGAGGCCCTCGCGGTGGACGCCGGCCGGGGGGTCGAGAACGCCTCCCACTGGCGCACCAGAGCCACCCAGCTCGTGGCTGTTGGCCTCCACGCTGCCGCCTGTGGGGAGCGGAACATGGCCACCCTGTGCTCCTGGGTGCACGCCCAGCGCTCGGGACCACTTGAGACGCTCACCGAGGCCCCGGCCGCGAAGGCGGTGCTGGAGGGACTGCTGCGCACCCCGGATCGCGAGCAGGGCAGCATCTGGTCCGCCGCCCAGGGGATCCTATCCCCTTTCGACACCGAGTCCGTCTGCCGGGCCGCCGACTCGAAGCCGGTGCTCCCTTTCGACCCATACGACTTCCTCATCGCCACCCACACCGTCTACGTCGTCTCTCCCTCCGACGCTCCCACCGATGGCGCTCCCCTGGTGGTGGGCCTGGTCGAGGAAGTGCGGGAGGCCGCTCGCCAGCTGAGCGACCAGGAAGGGGGCGCCTTGAGCAACCCCTGGCTCTGCGCCCTTGACGAGGCCGCCACCATCTGCCCTCTGCCGGCCCTGCCCCGGATGCTGGCCGAGGGAGGCGGGCGGAACATCGCCACCTTGGTCGCCATGCAGGATCTCCGCCAGGCCCAGGATCGCTGGGGAGGGGACACCGCCCACAGCTTCCTCACCCTGGCCGGGGCCAAGGTCGTCCTACCTGGACTGGCGGATGCGGAGACCCTGCGCACCCTCGAGGAACTCGCTGGGCGGGAGTTTATCCCCCAGGTGACCACCACCGAGACCAGAGGCCACCATTCCGGACGCTCAGGATCCGACCGGAGCCAGAGCACCTCCCATGGCTGGGTGGAACAGCCCAGGGTCCCCGCCAGCGCCTGGCGCTCCGGCCCTCACGGATCTGCCTGGGCGCTCGTCGGCCAGTATGCCCCCGCCCAGATCCAGCTGGTCGACCCCAGCCTTACCGAGCCGTTCCGGGAGTGGCTCCAACCATAGAGCAACCAGTCGCCAGGACCAAGCAGACGTCAGTGTCTACGAGTCTCCCCGAAAGAGCAAGGAGCGCCGCGAGGACGATTAGAGCGATCGCGTCCACGACCAGTGCGGCGACCGTGTCCCCTACGCAGGCAAAGCGCATGCCTTCGGCCTGAGGCCGGCGTCGAGGCCGAGACAGAACGGCAGAGCGGTGTCGGCAAACGTAGACGCGTCGGTTTTGCGTCTAGGTTGGAGTGTAGCCGTCGTCTCTCGCGGTTAGGCAGGTCGTGCCGAGGTGCGCTCCCGCCGGGAGCGGGCGGCGTGCTGCACGATCGCCCGGCCGAGCCGTGGAGCCTGGGCAGCCGGCCGGGATCCGGCGGCGTGGGTAGCGGGGGTTCACTCGTCGGGTTCGTTGATGACGAGGGCGGAGAGGCCGAGGAAGCGTTGGTCGAACTCGGCTCGGCGGAGGCGGTTCAAGCGCCTGGTGGCGTCGGATCGTTGCTAGATCAGCCCCCGCGTTGCGCAGCGTCACGAAGTGGTGGCTGAGCGTGCCGTTGGTGACCGGCAGGTCAAAGCTGCCGCACGCGCGCGTCCCGGTCGGGGCTGGAGGCGAGTTGGCGGACGATCGAGCGGCGGATCGGGTCTGGGAGGGCGTCCGGAGCGGTCTGCAGGGAGGCGGCGCCCGCTCTTTGTTTGATCGTTGTCTAAGCTTTGTTTGACCGTCCTCAAACAACGAGTTTAGAGGGCAGGTCATGCGCATCGAGATGGGTCGTGTCGGCATTTGGAGCCCTTCGCCGGCCAGGGAGAACTCGCCCAACTACCAGCCCACAAACCCGCACCCGCGCCAAGCGCGGCGCGAACTCGCCTCCGGACTCCGAAACACGACCGGAACACGATGACACCGCCGGGCGCAACCCGTGAGATCGTTCGACGCCGCCTACGGCATCTCACCGACCGAGTACCGCAGCAGCCAGATGACGACGCCCGTCCACTGAGGACCGAGGTCGGTCACGCGGGCGGCCCTGCTCGCTGAAGCGGACTGCTCAGTGTTGAGTCGGAGGCGCTGGGTGGGCCATGATGACGGCTTGGGCTTGGCTGGTTTGGGCGATGAGTCGGTCTCGATCGTCGATAAGGTCGGTGGTCACGACGATCAGGGTTCGTCCGATGTGGGCGGGGCGGGCAGTGGCGTACAGGGTCCCGGCGCGGAGTGGACAGTAGAGGCGGGTGGTGGAGTCGATGGTCGCGGTGCTAGCGCCGTCGGGGAGGTTGAGGTAGGCGCAGATGGCGCCGATGGTGTCCGCGAGCGACATGATCGCCCCGCCGTGCAGGATGCCTGCGACGGTGCATCGCTCCGGTGTCCAGGCGAGGCTGCCGGTGACCTGCGACGGGGTGGCCATGTGGAGTTGGATGCCGAGCGTGGTGGCGTAGGGCACCATCGCTAGCAGCTCGGCGGGACTGAGGGTACTGGGGCCGGGATCGATCATGGCTTAGTCTGCTTTAGGGTGGTCCTCTTGCCGGCGGGTTGGCGGGCGAGACCGGAGGCTCGGCCGGGTTCGCCGAGAGCGCGGTGTAGGAGTTCGAGGGCGTCGGCGGTTAGGTCGTCGGTGTCGATCGGCTCGCGGTCGCTGATGCGGTTATCGAGCAGCCCGTCAATCCCGTGGTAGGCGATGCGGAACGCGACAGTCGGGTGGCGCGCCTGGAAGGCGTTCGCATCAGCGCCCCGGTTGATGTAGTCGCAGATGAGGTCGATGACGCGGTGGTTGGCCTGCTTGCAGATGTCCAGGGCGGCGGCGTTGGCCTGGCCGTAGACGATGCGGTGAAGGTCAGCGTTCTCGACAGCGTGCGCGATGAGCGTGGTCATGATCTGATCGAGCGTCGCCCACCACTCACCGGGCCGGTCGGCCCGGTCCTCTAGAACCTGTTGGGTGATCTGCACGATCGCATCGACGTAGCGCTCCCACAGCGCGCCGAGCAAGTGGTCCTTGGACTCGAACTGCCGGTAGAAGGTGCCCTTACCGATCCGCGCGGCGGCGGCCAGATCGTCGATCGTGGCCTCGGCGAACCCGATCGCGCCGAACACCTGCCGGGCGGCGGCGAGGATGTCGGCACGGCGGTCCGCCGGGCTCTTTACGACCCTCCGCCGACGTGCCGGAGCCTCAGATGGGGTCGGGATGGACATTGCACTCCCTTTCTTCCAGGTCGCTCGTGGGGCTTCTGAAACCGTACCGCAGGTGCTGGCGGACTGTCCGCCCTATAATAGACGGACGGTCCGTCCGATATGTTGAGTGAGACACGAGCGAGCACGATGACACCCCCAGCCGCCGCGCACCCCAGAACCGCCAGGCGACCTGCCTGGCGGTTCTGGGCGGTCAGCTACAGCCTGCTTGTCCTGCTGACCGGAACCAACCTGGCGACCCCACTGTACGGGACCTACCAGCGGCTGTTCGGGTTCTCCGCTGTGATCGTCACGGTCATCTTCGCCGCCTACGTCGCCGCGTTGATCCCGTCGCTGCTGATCGCCGGACCGCTGTCGGATGCGATCGGACGACGAGCGGTGCTCGCCCCGGCCGTGATCGTTGCCGCCGTGGGCGCCGGGGTGTTCGCGCTGGCCGACTCGACCGCCTGGCTGTTCGCAGGCCGGATCATCCAGGGCCTCGCGGTCGGTGCCGCGTCAGGAGCGTTGACCGCCGCGCTGACCGAGACCGAGCCGCGTGGTGATCACCGTCGGGCCGCGTTGTTGGCGACCGCTGCGTCGGTCGGCGGGCTCGGCCTCGGCCCGCTACTGGCGGGCATCCTGGCGCAGTACGGTCCGGCACCGAGACGGTTGCCGTTTCTGGTCGAGATCGCCGCGCTGATCCCCGCCGCTCTGGTCATGGCGACCCTGCCCGAGCGGATCGCCAGGCAGCGGTGGCGGCCCCGCCGCCCGCAGATTCCGGCGACCACCCGCCGCGTGTTCCTCGTCAACGGCTCGGCCAACTTTCTGGCGTTCGCAGTGATCGGCCTGTTCCTTGCCCTGATCCCGACCTATGTCGCCAGCCTTGCCCACAGCACCAACCTCGTGCTCGGCGGCGGTGTCGTGGCGGTCATGATCGCCTGTTCGGTCATCGCGCAGATCGCCGCTCACGGCCGACGATCCTCCACGGTCCAGACGGTTGGGCTCGGCCTGCTCGCCGCCGGATTGATTCTGCTGGCGGTCGCGGGTGCAGTGTCCTCACTCGCGTTGTTGCTGGTCGCGACCGCGATAGCCGGGATTGGGCAGGGGCTCGTGTTCCTGGCCGGGATCACCGAGGTCACCGCCGCCGCACCGCCCGAGCGTCGCGCTGACGTGCTCTCCAGCTTCTACGTGATCGTCTACCTCGGCGTCGGGCTGCCCGTGATCGGCGTCGGGTTCCTCGCCACCGCGATCGGGCTGCTGCACTCGGTCCAATACTTCGCACTCGCGGTCGCCGCGCTCTGCCTCACGCTCACCGCCACCCACGCCTACCGCAACCGCCGGTCCAGCCAGCCCGCACACAAACGCGAGCCAACCCCGTCCACAGGAGCGCCCCGATGAACACCATCGACCTCGCCGCCGCCTACCAGCGCTTGATCGCTGCCGCGCAAGCGCTCAGCGACGATTCACCGCTCAACGCCGGTCAGCGCGCCGACCTGGGCTGGACCCTCTGCCACGTCGCGCTCAGCGACCAAATCCTCACCGAGGCTGCTAGACAAGTCCGTTGCGACGGGCCGGAGACGACCGGGAAGCTCGTCGTGGACAACCGGCCAGCGCTGGACCCAGCGGCCATCGCCGCGATGACCGCGGCGACGACCCACCAAGACCGAATCGCGGCCGTGCGGAAGCACGCCGCCAGCCTGACCGACGAACTCGACCAAACCCCGGACCAGGCAGCCCAAGCCCCCGTCATCCTCCGGTTCCACGACAGGTCCGGAAAGCACGTCGGCGACACAGCCATGACCTGGGCAGACCTCATCGAACTCCGCACCCACCAGCACATCCCTGCCCACGCCACCCGGCTGGCCAGCTACCTCCCACCCGAGTCCGAGTAAACGAATGACGACTCCCTGCGACACGATCCAACAGCAAAACAACGGCACGACAACCGCCCCGCCGGTCCTGCGTGGCGTCGTCAGACCTGAAGGAGTGGATAGCGTCGGGTAGGAGGGTTGAGGGCAGATAGCAGAAGTGCCTCGCTGACTTGGAAAATGGGGGTTGTCACCCACCCATTGGCTCCAAGCAGGAGGC
>JAJYWM010000125.1 GCA_021791455.1 bacterium
CAAGGCCGCCGTCCCAGCAGGCCTGCATATCCTGGATCACCGCGGCTCCGCCCCCGGTGATCCCATCCGACACCTTGACGGCGGCCCACTGGACGCCGGCCGCCTTGTACGCGGCGGCCTCGGACGCGGTGATCGCCGTCCCGCCCCAACGGGCGCCCAGGACCCAGATGCCCACGCCGTCAAAGGGGGTGCTCATGGCTCCCTCTGGCGGGACGCCTGATCGGCGGTCTGCTGGATGGGCTGTGGGGCCGGCTCGATCCACCAGCAGTCACAGCGGCGTGGCGGCCAGTTGAGGGGAAGTCCGCGGAAGTGCCAGGAGTTGGCGGCGCATCTGCGAAGCCCCAGCTGTCCGAGCTTGACCTGCCGCTCGGCCTCGGGCGTGGTGGCCCACCACTGCGCCCCGATCACGGCTCCAATCATGGTCAGGGAGATGAGGCCCTTCAGCAGCTCATCCCGGCTCCCGTGGGAGACGATCTCGACGCGGAGCGGGCCATCCTTAGGCACTTGGCGCCGATCCTGCCTTGCTGGCCTTCCGCCGTTCGATCACCAGAAGGGCGATCAGCACGCCGGTGACCACCAGGAGAGCCGCCGCCCGGGCGATCAGGCAGGGGACACGTGGCCCCTGGACGGCGGTCTCGGCCGGACTGGTGGCCAGCGGCTCCAGAGGGGCCCTGCCGTTCCCGGGCCGGATCGGGATCCCCGGCAGCACACCGTCGGGAGTCTGGAGGTCGGGCAGCTCCGAGATCGCCTCTATCGGGACTTCGGGATCATCCATGCCCATCTCTTCCTCATGTGCTCCAGGTCGTCGAGCAGGGGGAGGAGCCGTTCCATGAGTCCGTGGATCTCACGGGCCTGCCTGTTCAGAGCCTCGGTGACTCGGGACACCTCCTCCCGGATCTGCTCTGCGTCCGTCACCTCCGGGCTGTCAAGCACGGATAGCACTATACCTTTATTATGTGTGCCGTGGCTGAGGACCAGGATCCGAAACCCGATCCTAAGGCCGACGCGCCCGCAGCGCCGCCGGCGGACGATGATGACAGCTTCATCCAGCGTCTCCGCCGGGTGCTGCCTCCGATCCTGGATGAGCTCCTGGACCTGGATGACGGGGATGGCAAGGCTCCCGCCAAGTCCTCTCCCTCCACCCTTCGGGAGAAGGAGGAGTCCGTGCGTGACCAGGTGGCCAGGGCTGTCCGGGAGCTGGAAGAGGAGTCTCGCCAGAAGCGCCAGCCTGAGCCGGCTCCGGCCGCGCCTCCTCCGCCTCAGGCCGAGGTGAAGCCCTGGCGCCACCGCTTCTGGGGTGACAGTTGATGGCCGCGGACCTGGAGGACCTAGAGCAGGCGCAGCAGGATCAGGATGATCTGGACCGGTACATCCGCGAGCGGGGCCTGGAGGGTGCAGCCCAGGAGCCCGCGGCGGAGCCTCCCAAGAGAAAGAGGGGCCGTCCCCGCAGGGTCCCCCTGATCCTGGACCACGGCGCAGCGGAGCCGGCCGCGGCGGCCGCCAAGCTGCCTCCGGCGTCCTCTGGGGCGCAGAAGCCGACTCCCCCCAAGCGGGTCCGGCCGAGAGTGCCCCTGGGGGGCGGCCTCTCCCAGATCATCGGGGCGCTGGGCGTGGGGCTCTGTATGACCGGCCGGGATCCCGGCGTCGGCATGGCCCTCCAGTTCGAGGCGCCCATCGCCGGCGAGCGGCTGGACGAGTGGATCCGGGGGACGGCCCTGGATCGGATCGCCCAACCTTTCGCCCGGGCAGGCAAGGCCGGGAAGGAGGTCGGATCGGTGATCGCGCTGCCCTTCCTAGTGGGGCTGATCGAGCGCCGGCCTGAGCTGTACCCGGTGCTCCGGGAGCCGCTTCTGCGCCCTCTGGTGGTGGAGATGGCCATCCAGCTCGAACAGGCCGGCCAGCGGTCGGCCAAGCGGCTTCAGGATGCCCAGCGCAAGGGGTCCGGTGTCGAGGTCGACTCGGACGCGCTCCTGGCCATGCTCTTCGAGGGACGGCCTCCCGTTCCTCCTGAAGCGGGGGCAGCCCAGGGGGCGCCCGTAGGAGCGGCAGATGAGCGTTGATCGGAATGTTCGGGACAGCGGAGATATCGAAGATAGGTTGGTTATAGCTCATCACTGCTCGGAGTCTGAGCACTATCGGGAAGAGGCCGACCGGCTTCTACGGATGTTGATGCGTCAAGAGTCTCATTACGAACGCCGCCTGTTCAGTTTGGAAGAAGAGCTATTCGTTCTAAAAAAGGGGATGCGGGCTCTATTGGAGCCGAGCGATGGCGCAGCGCTACCGCTCTAGCCCTCCTCCCCGGGAAGAGGAGGGAACCCTGGCGGTCCCGTGGGAGGCCTTCCGCCGCTGGTTCCAGCAGAGGTGGGAACCGGGGCAGCACATCGCCCTGGTGGGCCCCACGGGATCGGGAAAGACCACCACGGCGGTCCAGCTGTGCCAGCTGCGGCCCTGGGTCCTGGCCTGTGACATAAAGGGTGGCGACTCGACTCTGGCCAAGTCCGGCTGGCCGCGGATCACCAAGTGGCCGCTGCCCGGCCGGGTGTTCGACAAGATCCAGGACGGCCGGGAGTTCCGGGCCATCATCGGGGACTCCGCTCGAGGCAGTGAGGCTATGGAGCGCCGGCGCCGCCTGATTCACCAGGTGC
Organism: bacterium; assembly: GCA_021791455.1. The sequence goes on from JAJYWM010000125.1 coordinate 2,646, forward strand.
TCAACGACGTGTGGCAACAGGGCGGCTGGACGGTGTTCGTCGACGACCTCCAGCTGCTGACGGATACCCGCCGGTCGGCCAACCTGGCCCTCCAGCTGGAGGACTTCCTGGTCGCGGCGCGGGATGCCAAGGTGTCGATCGTCAGCAACTTGCAGGCGCCCCGGAGGGTGCCCCGGGCGGCCAGCGATCAGGCCAGCTGGTTGGTCATCTATCTGACCAGGGACACGGACCTGGTGGCCCGCCTGGCGGAGATGGCCGGTCGGCCAAGGGAGGAGATCCGCGGGGCGGTGCGGGGGCTGCGCCGGCCCTGCATCCTGGTCGTGGGGACCAACCCTGGCGAGCCGATGGTGGTCACCAGGCCGGATCGGCTCGGCTAACGAGCGCGGCGAGCTGCCCGGTTGGGCAGGACCACGGGCGGGGCTCCCTGCTGGATTCCCATCCCGGCCAGGCGGGAGGCGATCTCCCGCTGCTTCTGCTGCTCCCGGGCGGCCTTCATGTCCAGCCACACATCGCCGATCCAGAGGAGGTCGTCGATGGCCGCCGCCGAGAGGGGGATCTTCTCCCCGAACTGGGGGTCGGTGATCTCCATCCAGTGGGCATTGGTCTGCCGGAGGTGGCCGATCTGGCGCTGAAGCTCAGACTTGGACTCCTC
>JAJYWM010000167.1 GCA_021791455.1 bacterium
GCCGTGGTCCTGGCCCGCGACGTGGCCCGGCGGATCGAGAGCGAGATGAGTTACCCGGGAACCATAAAGGTGACCGTGGTGCGGGAGACCCGCTCGGTCGACTACGCCAAGTAGTCCGAGGCTCGGTGGCAAAACTGTTACAGGTGTGCTCCGATCCTCCTTTGCACCCCTATCCTGACCTCCGCAGCGGCTAAACTGCGCTGGTCCGCTGGGTGGTACGGCCTCCCGACGGTAGTGGGAATCGCTACGGCAGGGACGGATGGAGCACTTCAGGACGGCGTTCCGCAAATCGACCGCGAGGCGACTGGGCCAGCCCTCCCAGCCAGGAGCGTGGCGTGGCGTCCCGACTTAGGGTCGCTCCCTCGGGCGCGACGGAGAGGCCAGAGTCTTCCACGCCGGTCTATCTGAACGGCAAGCCGCCGGCTGCTGAGACCGAAGGGGACCAGTTGCCTCTCATGGCCACTGCACCAGCACGGCCAAAGACTGCAGTGTTCTTAGTGGTGGCAGCTGTGGCGGTGGCCGCGATTGGCACGGCTGCGCTTCTGGTGCGGCCTCCGTTCAACCTTGTGGATCTAGCGATCGTCGTTCTCTTGGTTGCACTGTTGGACTTGCGCGGTCCGATCGGCATCCCCATTGGGCGAGGCCGAATGACGTTCAGCGGCACTGCTTACGCCGGGATTGGGTCAGTCTTTCTCTTGGGACCCTCGGGAGCGGTGGCTGTCGCCGTTGCGTTCATAGCCACAAACGCACTGAGGCGGACTACGCCTTGGCTCAAGTCGGTGTTCAACACCGCGATGTCCCTTCTCATGTTTTCTGCTGCCGCGCTCGGCTACCAAGCTGTAAGTGGAACTTCGGCATCAGCATGGGTTGCGGTCGGCGCTGGGGCGGCAGGCGGCCTTGCCGGGTGGACCGTCAACTACGCCCTGCTGGCGCTCATTCTGAGAGTCGAACAGGGCCGGGCAGACTTCCGAAGTCGAGCATTCATTGACCAAGTAGTACGCGTGCTACCGTACTACTTTGGCTACGGCCTCACCGGAGTCGGAATCGTCGCCGCGAGTTCGCGCCTTGGTGACCCCGGGGCCCTGGTAGTGCTGGCCGCTCCCGTTACCATCGTTCAGATCGCCACCACCCGCTGGATGAAAGAACAGGCGGCGAGGCTCGCGGATGCCGAGAGCGCGTTCAATGCCACCCTGATCAGCCTATCGAAGGCGATAGATCTCCGGGACAAGGACACTGAAGGGCACTGCAGGCGAGTCGTGGAGTACTCGCTCCTCATGGGGCGGAATCTCAAGTTCAGCCAGGAGGAGATGGTGCGCCTGTCCCATGGCGCTCTGTTGCACGACATCGGGAAGATCGGAGTTCCGGATGCCATCCTTATGAAGCCCGGGCCGTTGTCGGACGAAGAGTGGGCGATAATGCGCACCCATCCCGAGTTGGGCTTCCAAATGGTTTCGGACGTCCGCCAGTTGGAGCGGGCTCGAGAGATCATCCTCAACCATCACGAGCGCTTCGATGGCAGGGGGTATCCAAGGGGCCTTAGTGGAGATGCTATCCCCCTGCCGGCACGAGTCTTCTCGATCGCAGATTCGTTCGATGCGATGATTTCGGATCGACCGTACCGCAAGGGGATGCCGCTCGAGGACGCTAGGGCTGAGGTGCGCCGTTGCTCTGGCACGCAGTTCGACCCAATCTGCGTAGCGGCCTTCGACCAGATTCCAGATGAGGAGCTCCGTCGCATAACAGAAGAGAGAGAGCACCCCACTGAGGAGCTGCTCTCTCTCTTCAAGTGACGCCTCCCTTCCTGAAGGACTCAAGAAGGGCGCTATATCAACCCCAGCCGCCCATCGCCAAAGTGCTCATATCAGGCTCTCTCCTCAAACGCATGGCATATTCCGAGCCATCACGGCCTCGGCAACGCCGACAACACTCATGAGGCTACTTGAGCTGACGATCCCGTCACAGGACTTGAAGGCGAAGTGACGGATCCGTAACTAAGGACGAGGACGCTGCCGAAACAGCGCACCCGCCGGTGGGGCCGGACGTCCTTCCGTACCATCGTCGAGAACTGTCAGGGGCCTTCTGCCCCAAGGAGGCGGAATTGGCATCAGGGGGCGCGCACCGTTCCAGATGGACGCCCCTGCGCGTGCCGCGGTTCCGGGCCCTCTGGACAGGCGCACTGCTGTCCTGGTACGGGGACTTTCTGGCGCTCCCAGCCCTCCTCATCATCTCGTATCAACTAGGCGGCGAGATCGGGGTGGGAGCGATGGTGTTCATTCAGACAGCTCCCCTTGTGGCTCTTCTCCCGATCGGTGGCGCCCTCGGAGACCGTGGAGACCGCCGGCGGCGACTGATCGCCCTCGACCTGGTGCGCGCATCCTTTGCTGGGCTGATGATCGTAGGTGCATCATCAGGGTCACTGCTCTTAGTACTGGCAGCTTTCGCAGCTAGTCGAAGTGCAGCCGCTCTGTATGACCCCGGCCGCCGCCGATTGCTTCCCCTGATTCTTCCCTCGCGCCTAGTACCCGCAGGAGGCAGTCTCCTGGCGGCGGTGGGAGAGTCGTCCATTCTCCTGGGGCCGGCCCTCGGTGCCGTGATGCTTCTGGCAATCTCGCCTGAGTTCCTGCTCCTCGTCGACGGCGCGACCTTCCTCACTTCAGCGGCCCTTCTGTCTCGGGTTGGGCCCCAGCCGTCGGTGGCCGCACCAGAGCCATACCTGAAGCCGGGCCCTTGGTCAGCGGTCATCAAAGGCTTCGGGTACCTGTGGCTGGACGGGACCATCCGCATCTACGCAGTCCAGGCCGGCCTCGGCACCATGCTGGCGGCGGTGATCACCGTCTACTTCGTGCCGATCGTCCACGATGTGCTGCGGCTGGGCACCGACCAGGTGGGGGTGATGTACATCGTGGTGGGGGCAGCCTCGCTTGGTGGCAGCGCCCTGGCGGTCAGGACACCCAAGGTGGGTTCGCGCTCGCTGATCACGCTGGGGTACATCTCGATCGTGGCCGCGGTGCTCGTGGGGACGTCACTCGGGCCTGTCGCGGTGGTAGGTGGGCTGCTGGTCTTTGCCGGGGCCGGGGCACTGCAGGAGGCATGGGGGCTGAACCGAATTCAGACCACCACGCAGAGGGACGGAGTTGGGCAGGCGCTCGGCTCGGCGCTGTGGCTCCAGTACGCCGGGCGCGCGGTCGGGGCGGCCATCGGAGCGTGGGGGGCTGTCCATCTCGGGCGGCAGGACTTCCTGGCCCTGCTGGTGGTGGCGGCGGTGGGGATCACCCTCCTCCTCAGCA
>JAJYWM010000260.1 GCA_021791455.1 bacterium
TCTGAGCGGTAGGGTGGGCGGGTGAGCCTGAACGGAGCTGGTCGCGGTGGCTGAGCCAGGCCCGCTCATAGTGCAGTCTGACCGCACCCTGCTGCTGGATGCGGACCACGAGCAGGCGGCTCTCTGCCGCTCTGCGATCGCCCCCTTCGCGGAGCTGGAACGCAGCCCGGAGCACTTCCACACCTACCGGATAACCCCCATATCCCTGTGGAACGCCAGGGCTGCCGGGCAGACCGCGGAGGAGATGATCTTGGCCCTGGAGCGGTTCTCCAGATATCCGGTGCCGGCCTCGGTGCGGGTGGAGATCGAGGACCAGGCGGCCCGCTACGGGAGGCTGCGCCTCTCGCTGCGCGAGGGCCGGCTGGTTTTGGAGGCTGCCGAGGTCGTGATCCTGGAGGAGGTCAGCCGGGCGAGGTCGGTGGCAGCCCTGCTCGGGGAGCGGATCTCACCTCTTGAGTTCCTGGTCGCTCCGCTGCTTCGAGGGCGTCTCAAGCAGGCGTTGACCAAGGTGGGATGGCCCCCGGAGGACCTAGCCGGCTACGCTCCCGGCGCGCCGCTCGACTTTTGCATCCAAGCGGTGGATGGCTCGGGCAATCCATTCCGCCTGCGCCCCTACCAGGTGGAGGCGGTCGAGTCGTTCTGGGCCGGGGGGCGCAACGAGGGCGGCAGCGGAGTTTTGGTCTTGCCGTGCGGCGCGGGCAAGACCCTGATTGGCATGGGGGTGATGGAGCGCAGCCAGACCAGGACATTGGTGCTCACGACCAGTGTGGTCGCGGTCCGCCAGTGGCGCCAGGAGCTGCTGTCCAGGACCAGCCTGCGAGAGGATCAGGTGGGGGAGTACACCGGGGTCGGAAAGCGGCTCGCGGAGGTCACCATTGCCACCTACCAGGTCCTGACCCACCGCACCGCGGGCGCTGACAGGGAGCTCCTGGAGAGCTATCCCAACCTCGAGCTTCTGGGGCGCGAGGACTGGGGGCTGGTGGTCTACGATGAGGTCCACCTGCTGCCGGCGCCGGTCTTTCGGATGACGGCGGAGATTCAATCCAAGCGCCGGCTGGGGCTGACCGCCACCCTGATCCGAGAGGACGGGCGCGAGGACGACGTCTTCAGCCTCATCGGTCCCAAGCGATACGACGCCCCCTGGCGCGAGCTGGAGGCTGAGGGGTGGATCGCACCCGCCGTCTGCATGGAGGTGAGGCTCCCGATGGCCGAGGACCAGCGGATGGAGTACGCGGTGGCCGACAGCGGCGAGCGCTACCGGCTGGCGGCCAGCCTGCCCCAGAAGCTGGACCTGGTGGATGAGATCTGCCGGCGCCACCGGGGGGACCGGGTGCTGGTGATCGGGCAGTACCTGGACCAGCTGCAGACGGTCTCGGAGCGGCTCCACGCCCCCCTCATAACCGGGGCTACTAGGAGCAGGGAGAGGGAGCGGCTGTATCGGGAGTTCCGCGATGGCGAGATCCGTCTGCTGGTGGTCTCCAAGGTCGCCAACTTCGCCATCGACCTCCCCGAGGCCAACGTCGCAATCCAGATCTCGGGCGCATTCGGTTCGCGTCAGGAGGAGGCTCAGCGCCTGGGGCGGGTGTTGCGGCCCAAGGCGGATGGGGGCCAGGCCTGGTTCTACAGCCTGGTCACCAGGGAGACCAAGGATCAGGAGTACGCGAGCCACCGCCAGCTGTTCCTGGCCGAACAGGGATACCGCTACGAGATCCGGGACCACAGTGAGTTCATCGGCGCCTCCGTCGCCCATCACCCGGTCTGACCGAAAGTTGTCCCGCGGTCTCCTCGAGAACTCGGGCCCTGCCGCCGGTCCGGCTGGCCCTCTCTCTCCGGGGCGCGTTCCAGGTTGGTGGGCGCGGTGCCGGATTCCCGGCCGGCCGGTGAGCCCAAACCAACCGTCCCAGGCTCAAAGGGCAGCCCCCGCTCCTGGCTGCGGCAGCTGGCAACCATGATGAGGAAGGTCCAAACGGCCGGGAACGCGTCGATGAGCGCCTGGAGCTACTTCGCAACCGGGCACCACCCGGGACCGGGAGCCGAGCCCTGTCTCTGCGGGTCACTTGATGTCCACTTCCTCCTGCCACCGTGGCCCAAGTGGGACCAGGGACATCTCCACCGCCGCCCCCGAGTGGCGCTGCCGGTACGAGAGTGCGCCGCCACGGCTTCCGGAGCGCCGTGGTCCCCTTGGCCGCGCTCTGCGGTGTTGAGCGAGCGTGGAGCAACAGCTCACGTGCTCTCATGAGGGCCGGCTTTCCACGCTCGGGCTCCGCCACCCCGGAGACTCCCCGCAAAGGAGGTCTGGACCTAGCCTGCGTCGTAGGGCTCGACGCGGCCCACTCGTTGGGTCGGCTCGCCCAGTCCCGTGCCGCGACCGAAAGGCCCAATCACCCCAACGGGGGATGCCAGAGGCGGCGCGAGGCCCTAGCATTGCCCACGGTGGCCAGCGGCCCTCAGGTCGGCTGGGCTGCAGACACGCTCTTGGGGGGATCTCGTGCAAAAGCTTCGCTGGCCCGGCGTCGGCTTCTTGAGGACCTTGGCCGTGGCGGCGTCGGCCGCCGTCCTTCTTGCGGCGTGCTCCAACGCCGCCACGTCCAGCGGCACCACCAAGGGTGGTGTCGTCACCTTTGCGGAGTCACCGGGGTCAACTCCGAACTACATCTATCCGATGGCGAGCAGCTCCTTCTTCACCTTCGCCAACATCGGAGAGTTCACCCCCAATCTCTACCTGCCCCTCTACTGGTTCGGTGACCGGGGCAAGCCGGGCGTGAACGAGGCCCTCAGCGTCGCCAATCCTCCGGTGTTCTCCCACGGCAACACTGAGGTGACCGTAACCCTCAAGCACTGGGTCTGGTCCAACGGTCAGCCGATCACGGCGCGCGACGTCATCTTCTGGATGAATCTGCTCAGCGCCGTGACCGACCCGCAGTCGCCCGCGATTGGAAGCAACAGCGCGCCGGGGCCGGGTTGGGGAGGGGACGTGCTCGGCGGGTTCCCCCAGAACGTGGTGAGCTACGCCGCCAGCGGCACCTACTCGGTGGTCTTCCACCTCAACGCCTCCTACAACCCGACCTGGTACTTCGACAACGAGCTGAGCCAGATATACACCATGCCCCAGGCCAGCTGGGACAGGCTCTCAGCCGCAGGGACGGTCGGGAACTACGACACCTCGGCTGCGTCAAGGGAGGTCGCTCCAAGCTCCTTGGGGCTGCCCGCCAACTCGTACATCCCGGTCGACCCGGGGACCGCCAGCAGCGGGGCCCTGGGGGTCGCCC
>JAJYWM010000092.1 GCA_021791455.1 bacterium
GCGGCACGGTCGGGGGGGCGGCGGCGCGGCTGCTCCAGCGCCAAGGTGCTTCCCCGCTCCTTGTGGTCAAGCGAGGACCGCGGGCTGCGGCGCTCGCTCAGGCGATCGGGGGAGAGTTGATCGACCGCCAGGGGCTGCTGGACAATGCCGGCCGTTTTCAGCTGATCATCTGCAGCACCACCAGTGAGGAGCGGGTTCTGTTGCGATCGGAGGTCGAGGCCATCCGGGGCCGCCAGGCCCCCGACTCAAATCTCCTGATCCTGGACTTGGCGGTGCCCCGCGACGTTGAGCCCGAGGCGGGCGAGCTGAAGGGGGTCGAGCTGCTGGACATAGATCATCTGGGCGGGGTGATCACGGAGAACATGAGCCGCCGCGAGGTGCACCGTCCCAAGGCCGAGCTGGTGGTGGAGCGCGGGGTTCGCGAGCTCGTGGATGAGCTGCGTGGCAGGGGCGCAGGGCCCGTGATAGCGGCGCTGGTGGACCGCGCCGAAGAGGTGCGCCAGGGGGAGCTCAAGCGGGCGATCTCGAAGATGAGGCCCCTCGACGACGCCGAACGGGTCCAACTGGAACGGCTCACCCAGGCGATCGCGGCTAAGCTGATGCACCAGCCGATCAACTTCCTCCGTCAGCACGCCGAAGACCGAGATCGACGGCGCGTCCTGGAAGAGGCCTTCGGCCTCAGTGTGGACGAGTCCTCGGAAGGCGCTTGACCGCAATAGGCACCAGGGGGAGTCCCCTCGCCGTCGCCCAGGCCAATCTCGTGCTGCAAGCCCTGCGGTCGGTTGCGCCCGCGCTGGAGCTGACCCTGGAGTTGATCCAGTCTGAGGGAGATCTAAACCCAGAGCTTCCGGTTCCAGACCTGGCCGGACAAGGGTGGTTCTCCTCCCGTCTGGAGAGGGCCTTGGCCGAAGGCATTGTGGATGTGCTTGTGCACAGCGCCAAGGACCTCCCGAGCACCCAGCCTCCGGAGCTCACCGTCGCCGCCTACCTGCCCCGTGAGGATCCCCGCGACTGCCTGGTAACCCTGGATGGGAGCCACTGGCGGGGGCTCAAGCCGGGAACCGCCGTGGGCACCTCCTCGCCCCGGCGTGCGGCCCAGCTGCTGGCGCTGCGCCCGGATCTGGTTCCCACCCCGATCAGGGGCAACGTGGACACCCGGCTTGGGCGCATGGGACAACTGGGCCTGGGTGCGATCATGGTTGCCGGCGCCGGCCTCAATCGACTTGGAAGGGGAGGGGATGGGTTCCCCCTGGACCCGGTCCAGGAGTGCACCCCGGCCCCAGCCCAGGGCGCCATCGCGGTGCAGGTTCGCAGGAACGACCCGATCGCGGAGATGGTCGCGGCGATCGACGACCACCCAACCAGATCCTGTGTGGAGGCGGAGCGGGTGGTGCTGGCGGCGATGGGCGGCGGATGCCGTCTGCCCCTGGGAGCTCTGGCTCAACCGCTTCCCGACTCCTCCTTCCGGCTCACCGTCGCCTGGTCACCCACCGGCAGCGGGGCCGACCTGGAGCGCAAGAGCGTGATTCTGCCGAGCGCCGACCTCGTACCGGGCGCGGAGGCGATCGCCAGGCATCTTTCTAGGGGCAGATGACGACACCGCTTTCGGGGCGGCGCGTGGTGGTGACCCGTCCCAGCACCCAGGCCGAGGAGCTGTGCCACCTCCTCGAGGAAGCCGGGGCCACTCCCGTCCCAATTCCCGTCCTGCGACTAAGGCCACTGCTCGATCCTGAGGCGATAGTGGAGCTGCGCACTCGGATAGCCGCTGGCGACTTTCAGGACGTGGTCTTCACCAGCGCCAATGCCTGCTCGCTGCTCTTCGAGCCGGGGACTCTGCCTCAGGGAGCGGCTCGAGCCTTCGCGATCGGCCCGGGGACGGCCATCCCCCTGGAGCGAGCCGGCTGGTCGGTGCAGAGCCTCCCGGATGGCTTCGTCGCGGAGGCGCTGGTGGACAGGATCGCGCAGGAGCCATGTGCAGGTAGGCGAATGCTGTTGCCGCGGGCCAGGGGCGGCAGGGCCGTGCTGCCCGACCGCCTCCGGGCCCTCGGCGCCCTGGTGGAGGAGGTGGAGCTGTACGAGGCCGTTCCCGCCTGGGAGTCACGGTCACTCCTGCAGGCGGAGCTGAGGTCCGCGCGGTGCGACTGTGTCACGTTTGCGAGCGGCAGTGCGGCGCTCTTCTTTGCGGATCTGGCAGGGCCGGTGAGAGCTCCCGAGGGTTGCGTCCTGGCCGCCATAGGGCCGGCCACCGCAGCGGCCATGGCCGGCGTCGGAATCGTGCCTCAGGTCGTTGCCGATCCCCATACCATCAAGGGTCTGGTCGAGGCCCTGCTGACCTGGTACGGCCATTTGCCAGACAATGAGGGCCAACCATGAGCTTTCCCGAAGATCGTCCGCGTCGGCTGCGCCGCACCGCAGGGCTCCGCCGGCTGGTCCGGGAGGCCTCGATCCGTCCTGAGGACCTGATTCTGCCCTGTTTCGTCGCCGAGGGAATAACCGAACGCCGAGAGATCGTCTCGATGCCAGGGGTGTTTCAGGAGACCCAGGAGAGCCTGTTGGAGTTGGTGACGCAAGCGACTCGGCTCGGGGTTGGCGGAGTGATCCTTTTCGGGGTGCCCGAGCGCAAGGACCCAAGGGGAAGCTCCGCCTGGGACGAGCGCGGGGTCGTGCAGCGCGCCCTGGCCGGACTTCGCAGAGAGTTCCAGGACGAGCTGGTGCTGATGGCCGACGACTGTCTAGACGAGTACACAGACCATGGGCACTGCGGAGTCCTTAACCAGCAGGGCGAGGTCGACAACGACATCACGATCGAACTCTACGCGCGAGTTGCCGTCAGCCAGGCCGAGGCGGGGGCCGACGTGATCGCCCCCTCGGGGATGATGGACGGGCAGGTCGCCGCCATTCGCGAGGCCCTGGACGGTGCGGGGCACACCTCGACCGCAATCCTCGCCTATTCCGCGAAGTTTGCCTCCTGCTTCTACGGACCATTCCGCGACGCCGCCGACTGTGCTCCCCAATTCGGAGACCGGCGCGGCTACCAGATGGACCCCCCTAACCGCAGGGAGGCGATGCGGGAACTGGAGCTGGATCTTCTGGAAGGGGCCGACATGCTCATGGTCAAGCCGGCCCTACCGTACTTGGACATCGTCCGGGAGGCACGGGACCGCTTCGAGCTCCCGCTGGGGTGTTACAGCGTCAGTGGGGAGTACGCGATGCTCAGGGCTGCAGCCGCCGCGGGAACGTTCGACCTGCGCTCAGCGGTGCTGGAATCCCATGTCGCCATGCGCCGCGCCGGCGCCGACTTCGTTCTCACGTACTTTGCCCTTGACATCTGTCGCTGGCTCTCGGAGCAGCTCTGATGAGAGTGTCGTGGATGCGCTGGGGCGGCGTGGTCGTAGCAGTGGGAATCCTGGCCGCGGCTGGGGTGACCGCGTTTTTTGTCAACGTCGGTGCTCAACGGGAGGTTCCTGCCGTGTCTCAGTCGAATTGCGAAGGCGCCACTTTCGGTAATCCCCTGGGGCCGCTGAACCAGCCCGCCAACGTCCACCACTATGATCGGGAGCCGGCGTTCACGATCAACGACCAGCGTCTCTATGAGGCCACCATCAGCGTGCCTGAGGGCAAGATCGTGGTATGTCTGGTGCCGGGGTGGGCTCCCATCACAGTCAACGTCTTCGTGACTCTGGTGAGAAACCACTTCTTTGACGGGCTGCGCTGGGCCCGTGATCCATCGACTGCGCCGGGTGGCCCTGTCATTCAGGGAGGCAGCCCCACCAACAATCTGAGTGGCGGCCCAGGCTTCCAGTTCAAGAGCGAGAAGGTGGTGAGCCCTCTCTATAAGAACGGCGCCTATCCCGCCGGGGCCGTGGCCATGGCCAACGCCGGCCCCAACACCAACGGCAGTCAGTTCTTCATAACCCTTTCCAGCTTCACCCTGTCCCCCGACTACAACCTCTTTGGCGAGGTGATCTCCGGGCTCGACGTGGCAAAGCGGGTGAAGAAGGGTGACCCCATGGAGATCACCGTGAGGGAGCAACTGCCCTGACCGCGTCCCGGCCCGCGGGGGCGGCCATTCCGCGCTCGACAGCGGCGATGCAGAGGGCGATGGCCGTCCTCCCCGGGGGGGTAAACAGCCCGGTGCGGTCATTTCGGTCGGTTGGCGGCGATCCGCCGTTCTTCAACCGTGCTGAAGGGGCGTTCCTCTTCGACCTGGACGGCAATCGCTACATCGACATGGTGCTGGCGTACGGGCCCCTCATTCTCGGTCACCTGCATCCGGCGGTCACGGCCGCGATCTCCTCGCAGCTCAAGCGAGGAGAGGCCATGGGAGGGCCAACCCTGATGGAGGTGGAGCTGGCCGAGTTGGTGCGTCAGCTGATGCCGTCGGTTGAGATGTTGCGGCTCGTCAACAGCGGCACCGAGGCGACCATGAGCGCCATCCGATTGGCCCGGGGCGTGATCGGGCGCGATTTGATCGTGAAGTTCGCCGGCTGCTATCACGGGCACAGCGACGCGCTGCTCGCCGAGGCCGGATCGGGGGTGGCGACCCTGGCGATACCGGGATCGCCCGGGGTCCCGTCGGCGACTGTGTCGGACACCGTCGTGCTGCCCTACAACGACCCGAAGGCGGCTCGCCAGCTCTTCGCACATCAGGGCGAACGGGTCGCGGCCGTGATCATCGAGCCCATCGCCGGCAACATGGGTGTGGTGCCCCCCAGGCCGGGTTTCCTGGCCCTGCTCAGAGAGCTGACCAACCGGGCCGGAGCAATCCTCATCCTGGACGAGGTGATGACCGGGTTCAGGGTCGCCCTGGGGGGAGCCCAGGAGCTTTATGGAGTTGTGCCGGATCTCACCTGCCTGGGCAAGGTAATTGGTGGTGGCCTTCCGGTGGGAGCGTTCGGGGGACGAGCTGATTTGATGGAGCAGCTCGCGCCGGTCGGGCCCGTCTACCAAGCGGGGACCCTCAGCGGCAGCCCGCTGGCGGTCGCTGCCGGGCTCGCCGCCCTGGGGGAGCTCTCCTCGTTTGATCCCTACCGATTGCTGGAGGACGCAGGGGAGCGGCTGGAGCGGGGCCTGATAGGGGCCGCCGGCGAGCTGGGATTCCCGATGCATGTCAACCGGGTGGGTTCGATGCTCACCTTCTTCTTCAGCAGCCTTCCCGTGACCGACTATGACTCCGCGCGCGGGTCTGACCTTCGCTTGTTCAGCATGGTGCACCGGGGCCTGCTCGAGAGAGGGGTGTTCTGGCCACCATCGCAGTTTGAGTCATCGTTCCTCTCCGCGGCGCACGACGATGGCCTGGTCGATCAGGTGGTGGAGGCGTTCCGCGAGTCTCTGCTCGCCGCCCGGGAATCGCCGGCGAGGCACGGCGGCAGCTGAGATGCGGAGCCTTCGCGAAATACCCTGGTGCTATACTCCGGGCGGTTTCGGTACTTTCTCAATGAGGCGCTTGCCATGATCAGCGACCACTGGCCAGAGATACTCATCGTCCTGCTGATAGCCCTGGTGGTGTTCGGGCCCAAGCGGCTTCCGGAGCTCGGCCAGGCGCTGGGAAAGGCCATCAACGAGTTCCGCCACGCGACCCGTTCCATGACGGAGGAGGCCAAGTCCTACACGACCGGGCTCACTCCGCCTCCACTGGATCCGAGCCAGTCGGCAACCGTGACCCAGTCCACCGCGACCCCAGACCTCCCCGGCGTGGCCACCAGCAGCTCCTCCGAGTCGGCGGGCTGATCGCCTCGGACCACCAGTCGACATGGCCACCCGCCGGGTAGGCTGGCGGGGAGGAGCCCGTGGTCAGGTTGGGGGAGAGTCGCCCGCGGCCGACCGTGAGCTCACCCTGGTGGAGCATCTCGAGGATCTCCGCCGGGCCATCATCTGGAGCCTCATCGCCTGGGGCATAACCACCAGCGTCGCGTTCGTCTTCAATCAGCGCCTGATCGCGATCCTGGAGCGGCCCCTGCATCTTGCCCTCCAGCACACCCACTCGCCGTTCGGGCAGAGGGTCGTCGTCACCAGTCCGCTCCAGGGCCTGGCCATCCCCATCGAGGTGGCCGCCGTGGCAGGAGTGATCCTGGCGCTTCCGGTCATCGTCTGGCAGCTGTGGCGATTCGTGGCTCCGGGCCTGCGGTCGACCGAACGCCACCTGGCGTTCCCATTCGTATTCGGGACCCTCTTCTTCTTCGCCCTGGGCGGGTTGTTTGCCTATTTCGTGATCCCGATCGGGCTCACCTTCCTTGCCACCTTCTTGGGCAGCAATGCCGTCTACCTGCCGGACCTCGGAGCCTACCTCTCGTTCCTGGCCCTGGTCGTCCTCATCTTCGGGATCACCTTCGAGATGCCGGTCGCGCTATGCTTGCTGGCCGCAGTCGGGGTCCTCAGCAGTGAGCAATTGAAGCGCTGGCGCAAGGCCGCCATCTTCGTGATCATCCTGGCGGCTCTGTTGATCACCCCAGGGGCCGACCCGTTCACCCCCACGTTCCTATCGATCGCCCTGATCCTGTTCTATGAGGGGAGCATATTGTTCATCCGCCACGCACTTCACCGCTGATGGCGCGCCAGGACGGCCGCGGGGACGAACAGGCCAGGCCGATCGCGATTGTGGTCGAGCAGGACAGCTGGGCGGAGGGTGCCGTGACCATATCCCTGGGAGGGACAAGGGTGATCTGCACTGCGACCGTCGAGGAGAGGGTGCCACCGCACCGCCGCGGCACAAGAGCGGGGTGGGTCACCGCGGAGTACGCGATGCTGCCCCGCTCCACCCACGAGCGCAGTCCCAGAGAACGCGGGGGCCGAGTCGATGGGCGCTCCCAGGAGATCCAGCGCCTGGTGGCACGGTCGCTGAGGGCGGCGGTCGACATGCACAGGCTCGGTGAACGCACCGTGATCGTCGACTGCGACGTCTTGAGGGCGGACGGAGGCACCAGGACAGCCTCGATATCGGGAGGGTTCGTCGCGCTGGCCCTGGCCTGCCGACGCCTGATGGCGGCTGGGATGGTGAGATCTCAGCCGATCACAAGGCAGATCGCAGCCATCAGTGCTGGACTGGTGGATGGGCGCCCGCTCGTCGACCTCGACTACGGCGAGGATAGCCGGGCATCGACGGATCTCAACCTGGTGATGACAGGAGAGCTCGAGATCGTGGAGATCCAGGGTACGGCGGAGGGAGGGACCCTGGCTCAGGATCAGCTCCTGTCCCTGCTTGGTCGGGCCCAGACAGGGATTGGAGAGGTGCTGCGGGCACAGCGACTGCTGTTGGATGGAGAGCCCGGGTGACGGAGGGTCCGGCGGGTGTGCCGACGGTGCCACCAACAAGGGTCGAGAAGGTGGTGCTGGCTACCAGAAACCGAGGCAAGTTGGGAGAGCTGACCCGCCTGTTGGCTGGGCTTCGGTGGAACCTGGTTGCCCTCGACCAGTGCCCGCGCGGTGCTCAGGTGTGCTGGAAGGAGGATGGCGCCACCTATCAAGAGAATGCGGCCATCAAGGCCTGGGCCACGGCCCGTGGCACGGGCCTTGCCGCACTCGCTGACGATAGCGGCCTGGAGCTTGACGCCCTGGCGGGCTGGCCAGGCCTCCACACCGCGCGCTGGATGGGTGGTCAGGCAACCAGCGAGGAGTTGCTGCAGGGGATCGCGAAGAGGGTGGCCCAGCTGGCCCCGGACCGCCGCGGTGCCACATTCCGTTGCGTGCTTGCCTACGCGCCCCTTCTCCCCGAGAGGAGCGCCCCGGTGTTTGCGGAGGGCACGCTGAGGGGCACCCTGCTGAGCGTGCCGCGCGGGAACAACGGATTCGGCTACGACCCCATCTTCGTTCCCAGTGGGTACTCAAGGACCCTGGCCGAGATGGAGGAAGTGGAGAAGGACTCCATCAGCCATCGCGGGCTCGCCGCCCGGGCCATGGTTGCGGCGGTTCTCAATAGCTCGATCTGACCGATTTCGAATTGAGAGGCCGCGATCGCATCAGCGGGAACAATAAGATGGCAGCGGCACTTACGCGCTGGTGCCAGGGTAGGGCCGCACGGGGCGTGGTGCAGGGGTAGCACGCCACTTTTGGGAAGTGGAGGTCGCAGGTTCGAATCCTGCCGCCCCGAGGCTGCTCCCGGAGCCGGTGCTGTGCCGCGTCGTCCGGCCGGGTCAGTCCAGCGCTTGGGGGACGCTTAACGGTGGGTGTTCCAGGTGCCGAGCGGTGGCTCTGCCGCTCTTGTTGACTCGATCCACCAACTCGCTGGCGATTGCCACGGATCGGTGCTTGCCCCCGGTGCATCCAACCGCCACCCTGAGCACTGACCTGCGCTGGGAGCGGTACAGGGGAACCAGATCCAGCAGCATCGGCAGGAAGCTGTCAACCAGCGTCTGGGCGCCCGGCTGCGACATCATGTGACGCCTGACCGCGGGGTCGCTGCCCGGCAGGTCCCTCATCTCGGGAACCCAGTAGGGGCTGTCCAGGAAGCGCGTGTCGACCACCCAGTCCGCCTCGGCTGGAAGCCCATAACGGAATCCGAAGGTGAAGAAATCCACCTGCACCTGTTCCCGGTCGCGCCAGTCATCCAGTAGCTGTCGCAGGTAGGCCGCGCTCGTCTGGTTGAGGCTCAGCACGCGCCGGTGGGGCTCGCGCACCGGTTGCGCCAATCCGGCGGCCTCGGGGGAGCCCACTGTCAGCAGCCAATAGCGGGTGTCAGTCTGGTCGAACTCCCTGATCCACTCGCTCCCAGCCCGCTCGCTGGCGACGACTGCCAGGTCCGGATGCTGGGCCAGCGCTCGCCCCACGGTGAGACTGCGGTCCCCTCCGGGGTTGCCCAGGTTGAGCAGGGCGTAGCCCGCTTCCTGGGTGAGACCCTCCAGCGCCTCTCTGAACCTTTCCTCACCGACGACAACTACCAGCGACATCGCAAATACTCCGAAGCGGCCTATCCAATCGCTGGCAGATTCAGCCTCCCCGCTGCATCCGCCGGCGGCGTCTTCCATTCTGGGCCGCTACACCTCAAAAATGGAAGGCCCGGGCGCGACTCTCAGTTAGCGCTCAGCTGCAGCTAGGGCTCAGCTCAGGCGCCGATCGAGCTCCGTGGCGAGGCTCCCGATGAAATCCTCGCTGGTGAGCCACGGGGCGTCCGGTCCGATCAGGAGAGCCAGATCCTTGGTCATGCGGCCTCCCTCCACGGTATCGACGCAAACTTCCTCCAGGGTCCTGGCGAAACGCACCACCTCGGGCGTGCCGTCCAACTCCCCCCGATGGGCAAGGCCCCTGGTCCAAGCGAAGATCGAGGCAATGGGATTGGTCGAGGTCGGCAGTCCCTTTTGGTGTTGGCGGAAGTGGCGTGTAACGGTACCGTGCGCGGCCTCCGCCTCCATGGTGCGGCCGTCGGGGGTGAGCAGGACGCTGGTCATGAGCCCCAGGGATCCATAGCCCTGAGCCACGGTGTCGGACTGGACGTCGCCGTCATAGTTCTTGCAGGCCCAGACGTAGCCACCTTCCCACTTCAGCGCGGCCGCCACCATGTCGTCGATCAGGCGGTGCTCATAGGTGAGGCCCGCGGCGACAAACTGCTCTTTGAACTCGCTGTCGAATATCTCCTGAAAGATGTCCTTGAAGCGACCGTCATAGGCCTTGAGGATGGTGTTCTTGGTGGACAGGTAGACGGGATATCCGCGTCGCAGGCCATAGCTGAACGAGGCGCGCGCGAAGTCCCTGATGGAGGAGTCGTAGTTGTACATTCCCAGCGCCACGCCGCCTTCGTCGAAACGGGCGACCTCCATCTCCATGGGCTTGCTGCCGTCGTCGGGGGTGTAGGTGATGGTCACCCGGCCGGGGCCCGGAACCACAAAGTCGGTCGCCCGGTACTGGTCCCCGTGGGCGTGGCGGCCGATGACTATCGGCTTGGTCCAGCTGGGAACTAGCCTCGGGATGTTGCGCATGACGATCGGCTCCCGGAAGATCACCCCGCCCAGGATGTTGCGGATGGTCCCGTTGGGTGACTTCCACATCCGCTTGAGGCCGAACTCGCTGACTCTCGCCTCGTCCGGGGTGATGGTGGCGCATTTCACACCCACCCCGCGCTGGGCGATGGCGGTGGCGGCCTCGATGGTCACCTGATCGTCGGTGGCGTCGCGATTCTCAATTCCAAGGTCGTAGTAGTCCAAATCGACGTCCAGGTGGGGCAGGATCAGCTGATCCTTGATCATCTGCCAGATGATCCGCGTCATCTCGTCCCCGTCCAACTCGACCACCGGGCTGGCGACTCTAATCTTCGTCATGGCCACCTCAACTGGCGCCCAACCGGCGGGTCCACACTTGCGAGCCCTCCCTGTTAGACCAAATAGGTACTGTTCTGGCGCGCGCTGCCGGTCCTCGCCCCGTTGCAAGTCCGCCTCGCTCGGGGACAAGGGCCCGAGCCCGGGCGCCCGGTTCAGATTAGCGCAGGCGATGATCGTCGCGCCGCCGCCTGTCCGGGTTCTCGGCCTTGACAGCCGGGACTGATTGTCGACAAAATGTAATCGACCTCGGCGAACCAATCTTGAGCCGTTGGGGTGACTGAGCCCATCATCATGGAGGCCGAACGGTCTTGCACAGAGTCGGAGTGATCGGCGCGGGTCGATGGAGCAGGACGGCGCACCTCCCCGCCTGGCGCCGAGATCCCCGCTGCCGAGTGATGGGGGTCTACGACTCGGACGGTTCGGTCGGGGCAGGCCTAGACCAGAGCTTGCGCGTAGGGTCCGCCAGTGAGCTGATCGACTCGCCGGATATCGACATTATCGATGTGGTCACCTGGAATCCCAGTCACTACGAGTACGCGGCGGCGGCCATTGCGGCTGGCAAGCACGTGCTCTGTGAAAAGCCCGTCCACCATGACTACCGGCGGACCAAGGCGCTGAGCGACTTGGCCCGCTCGAGGGGACTGCGCACCAAGGTTGGGTTCACCTTCAGGTTCAGTCCCGCCATGATGCGGATGAAGCAGCTGATTGATGAGGGCTTCATCGGGCGGCCCCTGGTCTTCAACGGATTCGAGCAGAACTCCCAGTTTCTCGACCCTGGCACTCCGATGAGGCTGGGCGAGACCACGACCACCGAGGACGGTCAGCTGAGAGCGGCGTCCCTGGAAGGATATGGGGCTCCCATCATCGACCTCGGGCTCTGGTTCGTCGGGGATGACCTGGCCGAGGTGGTCGGCCTGCTGACGAATCAGGTGTTCGAACGGGTCGTTCCCGGTCATGACCACCCGGTGCCTGTCCCTCTGGATGACGCGGACTGCTTCATCGGGCGATTCCGTGCCGGAGCGATGGCCACCGTGCAAAGCAGCTACGTCACAGTGGGCAACTATCCCGGCCTCGAGGCCCGGCTCTACGGTACGGAGGGAGCGCTCATCTGTCGCCTGGTGGAGGAGAAAGGAGTGTGTGAGCGGCTCTGGGGGGCCACAAAGGCCTCTGTTGAGTTCGAGCCGCTCCCGATTCCGGAAGAGCTGTTTCCTGCTGGAGGATCGCTCCAGGAGCCCTGGCCGACCTCCTTCTACTCCAACCTGGTGAGCGACTTCCTGGACGACATCGAAGCTCCCGAGAGGGTGGGCGGTGGGACGTTCGCCGACGCGGCCAGGGTGCAGGAGGTCATCGATGCAGTGGAGCTGTCGCACCGGCAGCATGCCTGGGTGACCTTGCCCCTAGCCGCCGCTCAAGACATCTCCGGCTTGGATTCCGAATCATGAAGTTGCAGGGAGCAGACCCCAAGACCCGGCCACACCTGGTCGAGGGAGGTCCCGGCCGGGGCCGAACGACCCACGCGGCTGCCGCCCTCCCCAGCGTCTGCGCGAAGGCGAGGCAGCGCTGATGAGTGATGCGACCAGGCGTCGTGTCCTGATCACGACCTACCTGGAGCCCGCCCTCATCGAGGGCCTCCGGGCTCAGTTACCTGAGCTCGAGATCCTGGTTCCCTGGGACCTCTTGGAGCTGCCCAGGTATGACGCCGAGCACCGTCTGCCCCGCGCGGAAAGTGACGGGGCCAAGAGGACATGGCGCGAGCTGATCGGGTCGGCTGAGATCCTCTTCGACTTCGGCCCAGCCTTCATGCACCCGGAGCTGGGGACGACAACCGGCCTGCGCTGGATTCAGGCGACCTCGGCCGGGGTTGGCCAGCTTGTCCATCGGATCGGTCTGGACCAGCCCGGCACCCCCATCGTCACCACCGCCAGGGGTGTACACGGACGGGCTCTCGCCGAGTTTGTGGTCATGGGGCTGATCGCGCTCAACCGTGACCTCCCGCAGACCCTCAGGGACCAACAAGCCAGACGTTGGGTGCGAGGCTCCGGCCGCCTCATTCGTGACCAGAAGGTAGGGATCCTGGGGCTCGGGAGCATAGGACGAGAGGTGGCCGGCCTGCTCGGCCACTTCGGCGCCCACACGATCGGCATTGTCCGTTCGCTTCAGGGGCGGGAGCCGGCTGCTCTTGGAGTTGATGAGCTGCATCCGCAATCGGCTCTCGACGAGCTTCTGCCCCGGCTTGACTGCTTGGTCCTGAGCTGTCCCCACACCCCCGAGACGGAAGGGATCATGGACCAAAGCAGGCTTGCGCTGCTGCCCCAGTCCGCCGTCCTCATCAACATCGCCAGGGGTCAGGTGGTTGACGAGCCGGCCCTGATCAGGCGGCTGGCGGAGCAGAGGCTAAGAGGGGCCGTCCTCGACGTCGCGGCGACCGAACCCCTGCCCGCGGACAGCCCCCTGTGGAGTCTGCCCAACGTCATCATAAGTCCCCATTCAGCCAGCACGGTGATTGGCGAAAACCAAGCGATCGCAGAACTGTTCGCCAGCAACCTCAGGGCGTATCTGGAGCGCCGGGAGCTCGTCAACGTGCTCGACAAGGGGCGTCTGTACTGAAGGTGGTTACTGCGAACGTGGAAGCGCTGGTCCGAGTCGCGGTCGAGGGACAGGTGAGCCATCCGGGCCTGCGCGGAAACTTCACCGTAGGCTTCGATGACCGCCCCCAGATGCGCCCCGGCATGGCCGGGGTGACGGTCAACTTGCGAATCGGCGACCGGGCTCTCGGCTGGCAGTGTGATCATGGAGAGCCAGGGGTTTCGGCTGAAGGACCAAGCCCCAACCGCCACCTTGCCCTGCAGGTGCTGGCGGCTCTTGGGAACCGCGTTCGCATGACCTCCGGACTGGCTCAGGGCGCGATTGGCACTGTCACAGGGAAGCACGCCTTCGTCCTTATCGACTTCCCGGCCGACGTTCTGGCGGAGATCTGTCCCGGCGATCGCCTGGTCGTTGAAGCATGGGGCCAGGGTCTGCAGCTGCTGGACCACCCTCGGGTCACGGTCCGCAACCTCGGGCCGGAGCTGCTCGGCGCGCTGAAATTTGAGTCTGACGACGGCTGCGGGCTGACGGTGCCGGTGGTGGCCAGCCTTCCCGCCCGCGTCATGGGAGCAGGTATCGGCATGAGTTCCGAGTGGGCGAACTGCGACGTGATGTTGCACGATGCCGCCCTGGTCGATGAACTGGGGCTGGCGAATCTTCGCCTCGGGGATCTGGTCGTCATGGAAGAGCAGGATCACCGATATGGGCGATGCTTTCGCTCGGGATGGACCTCGGTTGGAGTCGTCGCTCATGCCCTGGGCCCCACCCCCGGGCACGGGGTGGGGGTGGTCACCATCCTCACCGGACCTGCGGCTGACCTGGGGACCCGTGCCGACCCCGGAGCAAATGTCGGCGACCTTCTGGGATTGCGCTGATGGCTGACCGGGACAACGCAGACCTCTTGGTGGAGACCCGGGTAATGGGTCAGGTGACGAGCCCTGAGCTGTCGGGGGGTGTCTACGCCGTCGACAGCTCAGGGTTGCCGTTCGTACCGATCGGCAGCGGGGGGATCAAGTACAACGTCAAGGTTGGCATGTCCGCCTTCGGATGGGCCGGGGACCAGGTCGAGCCCGGAGTGAGCCTCGCCCATCCTCAAGCCGCGGCCAATGCCGCTCTCAGCACGTTTGCGTGCGTGGGGAACACGGTTCAGGTCAGAACCGGGATGGCTGCGGGGGCTCTCGGGACCGTCACCGGCAAGCACGAGGAGTTCGTGACCTACCAACACGTTCTGGTCGACTTCGATGAAGAGACTCTCGCCAAGCTCTGTCCCGGTGACCAGGCGGTGGTCAGGGCTCACGGCACCGGGCTCGCCTTGGCGGACGCAAGCGATGTCACGCTGCACAGTTTGGATCCCGGCCTGTGGCGCAAGCTCACCCGCCCCGCACGCGGCCAGGCGCTAGTCGAGATCCCTGTGGTGGCGGTCGTGCCCCCACATCTGGTGGGAATCGGAAGCGGCCGACTAAGTGCCGCCACTTCGATATGCCTGCAATTGGGATGCCGGGACGACCTTGGCCAACTTGGGTTGGATGACCTGCGTCTCGGAGACCTGGTAGCCGTCACCGACTGGGACGGTCGCTACAACACCGGGTACCGTCCCGGGGCGATGCTGATCGGTTGTGTGTCGACAGGTACGAGCCGCCTGGCGGGCTACGGTCCCAGCCTCACCATCCTGGCGTCCGGCCGGGGGGGCCAACTTGGCGCAACCATCGATCCTGAGGCGAACATCGCACGTCTGCTGGCTGTCGGGACCTGGCGGCAGCCGTGATGGCAGACGTGGACCGCTCCATCAGCTCCAGTGACGAGTGGGATATAGGCCTGGACTGGGCCATCCTGGGGACAGCCAACATCGCCCGCGGCAACTTCATTCCGGCACTGCGGGTCGCCGGCGGGCGCGTGGTGTGTGTGGGCAGCCGCGATGTCGAAAGGGCGACTGCGTTCATCGCCGAACAACGGCTTGAGGCCAAAGCCTGCACCTATGAGCAGGCCCTGGCCGACCCCCATGTGCAAGCCGTATATGTGGCTCTCCCCAATCACCTGCATGCGCAGTGGGCGGAGGCCGCCCTGGCGGCCGGGAAAGCGGTGCTTTGCGAGAAACCGCTGGGCCGTGACGGCGCCGAGGTCTCGCGGATCCTGGCCCATGCCGAGTCCAACCGAGGGCCTCTGTGGGAGGCTTTCGCATTTCCATTTCATCGCCAATGGGAGCGGCTGGTGTCCCTGGTCGACGGCGGAGCGGTTGGCGATCTGCGCGAGATCCACTCTAACTTCCACTTCCGGGTTCGCGACCCCAGCAACATTCGTTGGGAGGCCGCGATGGCGGGCGGGGCCCTCAACGACGTGGGGTGCTACCCAATCCACCTGGCCAGACTTCTGTTTGGCTCCGAGCCAACTCGGTCCAAGGCGCTCTTTCTGCCCGGAGGCAGAGGCGTTGACGCTGAGAGCCAGGGGGTGCTCGACTTCGGCCGCGGGCGACGCCTGATCTTCAGCTGCGGAATGACCCGTTGGCGCGACAGTTCAACTCGGGTGATCGGCACAGACGGCGAAATTCGTTTGACCGACCCCTACCATCCCAACCCTGAGGACAGCCTCAGCCTGGTTGTGGCTGGGCGCATGACCGTTGAACGATTGGTGGCACCGGAACCATCGTTCTCCGCGATGCTGCGGGCGATCTCCACTTCCATCAAGGGTCGCTCCCTGCCTTCGCACCTGGCTCGGGACGACAGCCTGGGGACCGCGGCAGCCCTGGAGTTGGTCAAGGCTACTTGGGAGCCGTGGGATTGAGCGCAAGGAGAAGCGCAGGAGGAAACCGTTGAGCGACAACCTGAGAGTGGCGGTGATCGGCGCGGGGAGGTGGTCCAGTCGGGCCCATCTACCGGGGTGGCAGCGCTGCCCCGGAGTCGATATAGCGGTGGTCTGCGATCTTGACCTCTCCTTGGCACAGCGACGCTCCGCCGAGTTCGGTGCGGAATCCGCTGCCACCGACTACCAAGAGGTTATCGCTCGAGCCGACGTTGACATAGTGGACGTCTGCACACGCGACGAGCATGACCCGATTGTCTTCGCCGCGCTGGAGGCGGGCAAGCACTGCCTGACCGAGAAGCCGGTGGCTCACCGGGCCGCGGACGTCTGGCGGGCGGCCGGACTGGCTCGGGAGCGAGGCGTCAAGACCAAAGTGGGGCTTACCTTTCGCTATGCACCTGCGATCGCCTACATGCGCGAGCTGATTCAGGATGGCTTCTGCGGCACCCCATTCGTGTTCAACGGCTATGAACAGAACAGCCAGTGGTTGGACCCGGACAACCCGGCGGACAAGAGGATCCTGAAGGAACCCGCCGGGGACGACCCGGTGGGGGGATGGTCGCCACTGGAAGAGGAGATAACCGTCTCCTCCTTAGAGGGATACGGCGCCCCAATCATCGACATCGGCCTCATGAGCACAGGAGGCGAGGCCAAGGAGGTGGTCGGGGTGCTGAAGAATTTCGTCAAGGAGAGACGTCGCACCAATCTGCACCAGGAGCGCGAACGGATCAACATCGATGATGGCGACGTCTTCATCGCCAAACTCGACAACGACGCTGTCATGACCATCCAGAGCAGTTATGTCACGGTCGGCAACTACCCAGGGGTGGAGGCCCGCCTGTACGGCGACAGGGGTGCGCTCATCTGTCGGATCGTCGACGAGAACGGGGAGTGGCAGCGCCTTTGGTCGGCGTCGGCGGATCAGGTCGAGTTTCAGCGCATGGAGATCCCCTCCCGCCACTTCCCGCCGGGGTACGTCCCCGGGCATGGCTGGGAGGAGACGTGCTACGGCAACCTCATCAAGAGCTTTGTCGACGAGATCTCAACCGGGGGCACGGAAAACCAGGGCGACTTCGTTGCTGGCGCCAAGGTGCAAGAGATCATCAACGCGGTCGAGCGCTCCCACCGCAGCCGAGCCTGGACCGAGGTCTTCCACCCCCAGAGCAACTCCAGGTGAGATCAGATGGTAGCGCCACGGTTGACAAAGGCTGCCGATTGTCGACAACATGTAAACATCCATGACTGAGGAAGAGGCTCGTCCGATCGCGCTCGAGGTCGTCCACCAGCGCAGCCTCTCTGAGGAGGTTGCCGACCGCATCCGGGAAGGCATAGTGACGGGCGCCTTCAAACCTGGCCAGCACCTGCGTGAGGTGGACTTGGCGGAAGCGCTGGAAGTCAGCCGGAGCCCGGTTAGGGATGCGTTTGCGCAGCTTCATCACGAGGGCCTGGTGACCGTCAGGCGCCACCGCGGCGCGGTGGTGGTCGGGCTGAGCTCGGACGACATAGAGGACCTCTACAGCCTGCGGAGGAGCCTGGAAGGGCTGGCGGTGCGATTGGCGACGGAGCGCGCTACCCCTGACGAGCTAGACCAGATGCGGGAACTCGGATCCGGCAGCGGGCTGCAGCCGGCAGCGCTCAAACCGCGCCAGTTCGCGGAGGCGGACATCGCCTTCCACGATCTGCTCTACCAGGCAGCTCATCATGCCCGGCTCTATGCCTGCTGGTCGATGTTGCGCCCTCACGTCTTCCGCTTTCTCCTCACCCGCAACATCGCCGAGTCCGACTACGAGGCGATCTTCATCGGGGAGCACGCGGCTCTGGCGGAAGTCATCTCCAGCCGCTCCGCCGAGGCGGCGACCGAGATGATTGCGGACCATTTGGAGGGGTCGCACAGCCGCCTGGTCAAGCATTACCCGACAGATGGGGGCATGGGCCAGGCGCGAGGCGGGAAGAACGCCGGGGAGGGCCGCTAGATGGCGGCAGCCAACTCGAGTCAGTGTTGGGGGGCTTAGCCAGGGTGGGCCAGGACCCGGGATGTGACCTACGAGATCCAGCCTCCCACCGGTGGGGCGTGGCCCCTGGGAAGCGCGGACCTTGGCGACAGGGCGGGCGTATCGGAGCACGACGGCGGAGTGGACGGTGAGTTGTAGAAGGGCAGATCTGCCAAGGAGGTTCATTTCCAGTGATCAACGCGATTAGGGCCCTCGGCCACCGTCGGATGCAGCGGCGATGGCAGGTGACGGCGCTGCTGGCGGCGGCGGCCTTCCTGCTCACCTCGTGCGCCAGCAGCGCGACCAGCACCGGCACCTCGGCCCAGAGCGGTGGCACCGCCACCTTCGCTGAGACCGCCGGCCTGCCGCCACCCTGGATCTTTCCGCTGTACCCCGCCACCGACTTCACCGTGCAGTTCCAGAGCCAGTTCGAGTACCTGATGATCCCCCCCCTGTACCAGTTCGGCAGCGGGACGTCGCCGGCCATCAACTACAGCATCAGCCTGGCCTATCCTCCGATCTATCAGGACGGGGACACCCAGGTCGTGATCAAGCTGAAGCACTACGTCTGGTCCGATGGGACCCCGGTCACCGCTCGTGACGTCACCTTCTGGATGAACGAGCTGCGGGCCGAGAAGCTGAATTGGGCCGCCTATGTGCCCGGGTCCTTTCCGGACAACGTGACCTCGATCAAGGTCAACAACGCCTACGAATTGACCTTCACTTTGAACAAGGCCTACTCGCCCACCTATTTCACCGACAATGAGCTGGCCCAGATCACTCCCATGCCGCAGCAGGCGTGGGACAAGGAGAGCGCCAACGGGGCCGTGGGCAACTACGACGAGACGACCGCGGGCGCCAAGGCGGTCTTCAATTTCCTCAACGGTCAATCCAAGGACATCGCCACCTACTCCTCCAACCCACTTTGGAAGGTGGTGGACGGTCCCTGGAAGCTGACCACCTTCCTCAACAGCGGCTATGTGGTGATGGAGCCCAACCGCTCGTACAGCGGGCCCGACAAAGCCCACCTCTCCAAGTTGGTGTTCCTGCCCTTCGACAGCGAGGTCGCCGAGGTCAACGCCCTCAAGGCCGGCACCGTCGACGTCGGCTATCTGCCCACAACCGACGCGGGCCTGCGCACCTCGCTGAAGGCCCAGGGATACACCTTTGGCCTCTGGCCCACGTACGGGTTCAACTCGCTCATGATCAACTTCCACAACCCGACGGTGGGCGCGGACTTTCAGCAGCTGTACATCCGACAGGCTCTGGAGCGACTGATCAACCAGCCTGAGTGGATCAAGACGGCCCTGGCAGGTTACGGCCAGCCCGACTACGGTCCGGTGGTGAACGGCACGCCTCAGCTGACGGCTCCCATCGAGAGCCCGAGCAAGTATCCCTATTCGTACAGTTCCACGGCCGCGAAGGATCTTCTCCGGAGCCACGGGTGGTCGATCGTCCCAGGGGGGGTGGACACCTGCACCTCGCCGGGGACCGGCAGCAACCAGTGCGGGGCCGGAATCGCCGGTGGCAGCAAACTCTCCTTCAACCTGATCTACCAGGACAACTACGCCGCAGGACTTCTGGAGATGGAGGAGTACAAGTCAACCGCAAGTCAGATCGGCGTCCAGATCAATCTGACCAGCAGCACATTCGCGTACGCAGAGGCCGTGCCGTGCTCCAGCTCCCAAGCGTCCTGCAGTTGGCAGATCGACGACTGGGGCGGGGGGATCTACACGCTCCCCTACTACCCGCCCGGAGGTGGCTACTTCGCCTGCAACGGAGCGCTCAATGCCGGCAGTTACTGCAGCAGCAAGGAGGTCAGCCTGTCGGATGCGGCCAAGGCCCCCGGCGGCAGCCTCATCCCCTGGGAGACCTATGTCGCCCAGCAGCTGCCAATGCTGTGGATACCCAATGCTGACTACCTTTTGCTTGAGGTGAAGAGCAATTTGCGGGGAGTGCTGCCCGCCAACCCGCTGCTCTCGATCTATCCCCAAGACTGGTACTTCGCCAACAAATAGCTCAACCCTCCTCGGTCGCCAGCCCAACGGGGGCTGGCGACCACTCGAGGGGCGCGGTTGCGCAGTCCGACCGCCATTTGGGAGGAATCATCTACTGTGAATGCAAATGTGCCAGGCGGGCCAAGGTCCTGGGGCTGGCTTGACGATGAGGCAGCG
>JAJYWM010000012.1 GCA_021791455.1 bacterium
TGCTGAGGAGGAGGGTGATCCCCACCGCCGCCACCACCAGCAGGGCCAGGAAGTCCTGCCGCCCGAGATGGACAGCCCCCCACGCTCCGATGGCCGCCCCGACCGCGCGCCCGGCGTACTGGAGCCATCGCGCCGAGCCGAGCGCCTGCCCGACTCCGTCCCTCTGCGTGTTGGTCTGAATTCGGTTCAGCCCCCATACCTCCTGCAGCGCCCCGGCCCCGGCAAAGACCAGCAGCCCACCCACCACCGCGACAGGCCCGAGTGACGTCCCCACGAGCACCGCGGCCACGATCGAGATGTACCCCAGGGTGATCAGCGAGCGCGAACCCACCTTGGGTGTCCTGACCGCCAGGGCGCTGCCACCCAGCGAGGCCGCTCCCACCACGATGTACATCACCCCCACCTGGTTCGTCCCCAGCCTCAGCACATCGTGGGCGATGGGCACGAAGTAGACGGTGATCACCGCTGCCAGCATGGTGCTGAGGGCGGCCTGCAGGGCGTAGATGCGGACGGTCCCATCCAGCCACAGGTATCCGAAGCCGCGCCGGACGGTGGACCATGGACCCGGCCTGAGGTAGGGCTCAGGGGCAGCCATCGATGGCTGAGGGCCAACCCGCGATATCAGGGCCGCTGAGGCCAGGAACGTCCCCCCATCGACCAGAAGCAAGTACTCCGGAGGTATCGCCAAGAGCATCACGGCACCCAGAGCCGGTCCGAGAAGGATCGACGACTCTCCGACCGCGGCTAGAAGGCTGCCTCCGGCGGGAACCAGCCCCGAGGGAAGGATGAGGGGAACCAGGCGGCGGCGCCCAGGGTCATAGAGGGCAGCGGCGGAGCGGCTGGCAGCGAATCCGGCTAGGACGAGGACCAGAGAGCCGGAAGCGGCTCCCGCCACAATGAGGCCGGCAAGGGAGGCTCGCACGAGGTCGAGGGCGATCAGTCGGCGCCGCCGGTCGCCGCGATCTCCGAGGGCCCCGCCTATCGGAAGGAGAACTACGAGGGGGGCGGTCTGGAGAAACACCATCGCGCCAACCCCGACTTCGCCGCCGAGTTGGTACGAGATGATCAGAAGGGCGGGGAGCGACAGGAAATCCCCGTACCAGGACAGCAGTGCGCCTGACCAGAGGGCCCGGAATCGGGGGACGCTGAGCGGCGCCCATCTAGGACGCGGGACGCTGCTAGGTGGCAATTCCGCCTCCTTAGGGTCGCCGGGGCCGGACAGTCCTTGGAGATGGTACGGAACGACGAGAGGCTCGGGTGCACGTCGGCCGCCGTGGAGAGAGGCCGGTCCGTTAGTTACGGATCCGTCACTTGCTCTTCAAGCGCTGTGACGGGATCGTCAGGTCAAGTAGGCTCGGCTGTGTCGTCGGCGTTGCCGAGGCCGTGATGGCTCGGGACATGCCATGCGTTTGAGGAGAGAGCCTGATATGAGCACTTTGGCGATGACGGGCTGGGACTGAGTTTCGCAGCTTCCCGGGCGGTTCGGGGAGTGATGATCACGCGAAGAGAGAGAGCAACTCCTCTGTGGGGTGCTCTCTCTCTTCTGTTATGCGGCGGAGTTCCTCATCCGGGATCTGGTCGAAGGCGGCGACACAAATCGGGTCGAACTGAGTGCCGGAGCAGCGGCGGACTTCGGCTCTAGCTTCCTCTAGCGGCATCCCCTTTCGGTACGGCCGGTCTGAGATCATGGCGTCGAACGAGTCTGCGATCGAGAAGACTCGCGCCGGAAGGGGGATGGCGTCCCCACGGAGGCCCCTCGGATAGCCCTTGCCGTCAAAGCGCTCGTGGTGGTTGAGAATGATCTCCCGGGCTCGTTCCAATTGGCGGACATCGGACACCATCTGAAAGCCCAGCTCTGGATGGGTGCGCATGATCGCCCACTCTTCTTCTGTGAGCGGCCCAGGCTTCATGAGGATTGCATCGGGCACGCCGATCTTGCCAATGTCGTGCAGGAGCGCCCCGTGGGAGAGGCGCACCATCTCCTCCTGGCTGAACTTCAGGTTCCGCCCCATGAGGAGCGAGTACTCCACAACCCGCCTGCAGTGCCCCTCAGTGTCCTTGTCGCGTAAATCTATCGCCTTAGAGAGGCTGATTAGGGTGGCGTTGAACGCGCTCTCGGCGTCGGCGAGCCTCGCTGCCTGTTCTTTCATCCAGCGGGTGGTGGCGATCTGAACGATCGTCACCGGAGCGGCCAGCACTACCAGTGCCCCAGCAGCACCCAGGCGCGAACTGGCCGCAACGATCCCGACGCCTGTCAGCCCGTAGCCTACGTAATAAGGCAGCACCGCGAGGACCTGGTGCAGAAACGGCCGAACTTGGAATCCACTCCGGCCCTGCTCCGCACGCAGTACGGCAGCCACTAGCGCGTGATTTACCAACCAGCCGCCGAGGCCGCCTGCAGCTCCAGCTGCAACAATGACCGGGACCGCGGATGACCTACCAGACACAGCCTCGTAAGAAAGCGCGGCCGCTGAGAACAGCAGAAGGGACATGGCGGCGTTGAAACTCTTCTTTAGGACGCTATGACGGCGGTTCCATGTCTCCGTGGCTACCAGGGCGATCGCCACCGCCACAGCCGCCGAGGGACCGAGCAGAAAAACGGAAGCGATACCCGCATACGCAGTGCCGCTGAAGCTAACTCGCCCACGCCCGATGGGAATGCCGACGGGCCCTCTGAGGTCCAAGACCGTGACGAACACGACGACCAGAGCCAGATCCACGAAGTCAAAGGGCGGCCTCACGAGCAGTGCGGCCGTGGTCACCGCAGCGAGGCACACCAAGCCCACCACCCCGACGACAGCACCGCTCGGCCTCTCCGACGCGGCCCGGGGCACGGTCAGCTTGTCAGGTCTGGACGCAGAAGCACTGACATCAACGGAGGTCGGATCGGGAGCCAGTCCTGGTCTCTCCGTCGTGCCCGAGGGAGCGACCCTAAGACGAGAAGCCACGCCACCCTCCTGACTGGGGGGGCCGGCCCAGTCGCCTCGCGGTCGATTTGCGGAACGCCGTCCTGAAGTGCTCCATCCTTCCCTGCCGTAGCGATTCCCACTTCCGTCGGGCGGCCGTACCACCCAGCGGACCAGCGCAGTTTAGCCGCTGTGGAGGTCAGGATAGGTGCGCAAAAAAGGATCGGAGCACACCCGTAACAGCTTTGCCACCGAGCCTTGGCCTACTTGGCGTAGTCGACCGAGCGGGTCTCCCGCACCACGGTCACCTTTATGGTTCCCGGGTAGCTCATCTCGC
>JAJYWM010000253.1 GCA_021791455.1 bacterium
GATCGGTCATGGCTCCTCCCAGGCCCAGCGCACACGGCGAAACCCCGGGAGCGCGATGGCACCCGCGAAGTCTCAGCTCAATTCGAGAGGATTCTACGCGAGCGGGCTGTCGGGCACGAGTCCGCCACTGGCTCGAGCTGGTCGGGCATGGGGCTCACATTCGTTCGCCTGTCCGGGAACCGGCTTCTCGAAGCAGGGGCTGCACGGGGGCCGGATCCAGTTGCGAGTGGGGAGCGGTCGACCTTGGAAGCCGAGGCTGGTCAAATTGGCCCCTTTGCTGGCGCCAGGCCTGACGCGCTCCCGGAGAGTAAGAGGCCATGCCCAGAGAGTGCCACCCGCGACCCGAGGCACCTCGAGACGCTGTCCCTCTCGCCACGATCGGGACCCGGCGGGGCCGCCACCGTGCTGGCGCCCCACCGACGCCCACCGGGCGACCGGGAGCCAAGGCCAAAGGATACGAGGGCGTCGCAGACCGCCTACGGCCAGTGGCGACGTCCGCCACCTGGAACCCTTGGTTCTGGTAAATTCCACCGTATGGGGCGGCGGGCCAGTGTCCTGCCGTGGGCGGGCCTGCCGGTCCTCCAACTTGTAAGTCACCGCAGATGAGTGCCCCCAGATGGCGGCGGGCAGGAGCTGTCATGAGGCCCTTGCGACGACCCAAGGCAACTGCCCCCCGCTCCTTCGATGAGATCGCCGCCGCCTACGATCGCCGGGACGAGCTGACTCAGGGCTGGGTCTCCAAGTGGTTAGCCGAGCAGCTCGACGGCGTCGGCGGGAAGGCGGCAGTCGATCTTGGGTGCGGCACGGGCAGGACGGCGCTGCTCCTGGCCGAGCACTACGAGTCCGTGCTAGCGGTGGACATTAGCCTCAAGATGATCGAGATCGCCCGCCAGAAGCGGCCCCATCCTCGCGTTCGCTATGAGCAGATGGGGATCGACTCAGTGCGAGGTAGCTTCGACCTGGTGCTGAGCATCGCCGTGCTCCACCACGTCCCAGATCTTGACCGCACCTTGGCCCACATCAAGAGCCTCGTCGCCCCGGGCGGATTGGCAATTCTGGTGGACCCTGCTCAGGACCCTCGCCGCAGGTGGCAGTTCCACTGGCACCACTTGCTCGCCCTCTACGGCGAGCTGCGCTCCGGTGTGCCCAATGCCTGGGCGAGGTTCCTGGCTCAGAGCGAACGGGGCTGGATGGACCACCTGGTCAGCGATCGATTCCTCACCGTCACGCAATTCCATCAGCGCTATGGCCGAGCACTTCCCGGGGCGGTCATCACCGAGGCGTGCGGTTTGCAGGCCGCCATCTGGCGGCCACCAGGCACGGTCCAAAGCGAGTCCCTCAGCTGAGAGGGCGTGGCTCGCGCTAACGGTCGGGCAGCAGAACCCAGAGGGCCGGGGTCCGTAGTGGACGACCTGCAAACTTGTCGGGCCGCCTCCTCCGCCTGATCCCAGCCGCGCGGGTGTAACGGAATCTTGAGGTGCGTTGACACTCCGTCGCGACCCCATCACAATAGCTTCAGGGAAGGGAGCCAGGCTCGGGGTGGGTCGAGCGAACGTGTCGGCCCCATCGGTTTAGCAGGCGGGGAAGCAGCGGTCAGCGTTCGCGAAGGGAGTAGTATGCCGGGCCCAATCCTGGGGGAAGACGAGTGTGTCCGCCGTTGGGTTCTGCCCGGGGCGGGATCGGGGGCCGGTGCGGAGCACCAGGCGGTTGAGGCGCGCGGCGGAGCTGCGATGCAGACCAATCGGATCAGGCGGCATTGAGTGCCTTCACCTCCGGGGAGGTGACCCACTCGCGGGGCGGGCGCCCAGTGACGGCTCTCGATCCGCTGCCGCCGACGATCTCGGACGATACGGTTTCACTGGCAAGGCCGGAGGTATTTGGCCGACTGGCTGAGCGCCGCGTTTCGGTCGTCCAAGCCACCATCAATCAAGTGGATGATCTGCGCGTGGTCCTAAGCCAGCCTCCCCACTCGGTGTGGCAGGCGGTTCTGGTGGATGCAGGCTCCGCCGGCGACACGATCTACGTCACCGGGAGCCTGCGCCCCGATGCTCGGGTCCTGACCCGCTCCCGCCGTGGCAAGGGCAACGCCTTGGCGATCGGATTCCCTCAGTGTCGGGGCGCCATCATCTGATGCTTGACGCCGACGGATCCGCAGAGCCTCAGGAAATTCCCAAGTTTGTGGAGGCACTGCTGGCTGGAGCTGACTGCGCCAAAGGGACACGCTGCGCGCCGAGAGGAGGAAGGGCTGGCATCACCAGACTATGCCGCTCGGGAAACACGGGCCTAGGGGGCTGGTGAATCTCCTCTATGGGACCAGGTACACTGACCTGTGCTGCGGAATGAATGCTTTCTGGAAGCAGCGCCTCCCCGACATGGCGCCCGACTGCGACAGGTTCGCGGTGGAGGCGGTTGTCAACCTGCGTATGGCAAAGTCCTGTCGGAGGGTCACCGAGGTGGGAAGTAACGAAGGGTGGCGCTTCCATGGCGCCAGCCACCCGCACACCATCGGGGGCGGCTTCCGAGTACTGCGCACGATCCTCTGCGAACTGCCGACGCGGCCGCAGCGCGCTTTCGCCGCCGCCCGCCCGGGACCTTGAACATGGGTGGCTCGACGCCGTCCCGTAGCGCGCGCGTCCGAGCGGCGGCCACCAGGGTGTGCGTGGTAGGCCCCGACACTCGGTTCCTGAGCGGGATAACCTATTACACATTCGGCTTGGTGGCGGCGTTGGCTCGCGAGCAGAGGGTGTCCGCGGTGCTGCTGCGCAGGCTGCTGCCGGCAAGGCTCTATCCTGGCCGAGCGCGGGTAGGCGTGCAGCTCTCGGAGCTGAGACTGCCGCCCTCCGTTACGGCCGTGTCACGTCTCGACTGGTACTGGGGAACAGGCATCTGGAGGGCAGCGCAGTTGCTGCGCCGGCAGCGCACGGAGGTGCTGATCCTGCAATGGTGGACCAGTGCGGCGCTGCACTCGTATTTAGCGTTAGCCGTGGTCGCCAAGTGGCTGGGCGGGTCGGTGGTTGTCGAGTTTCACGAGGTCCTCGACTCTGGTGAAGAGCGTTTGGGATGGGTCCGCCACTATGTGCGAGCCGTGGCCCCATGGCTCTTCCGGCTGAGCGCCGCTTTCGTGGTCCATACCGAGCACGATCGTGAGCTGCTGGTGAACCACTACGGGATTGATGCCCAGCGCACGGTGCTGATCCCGCATGCCGGTTATGACCAGTACCGGCACGATCGGGTGCCCTCGGCGACGGGCCGCTGCCGCCTGCTGTTCTTCGGGGTGGTGCGGCCGTTCAAGGGCGTCGAGGATCTGGTGGCGGCCTTTAACCTTCTGGCTCTGGATTCGCCAACCTTTGAATTGACCATTATCGGAGAGACGTGGGAGAACTGGACGCTCCCCGACCGGATGATCGCCCAGTCTCCGGCCAGGGACCGGATAACCCGCCTGGACCGTTACGTGACCGACTCTGAAGCGGCCGCTGCCTTCGCCGCCGCCGACGTGGTGGTGCTCCCCTATCTCCGATGCTCCTCCAGCGGACCCTTGCACATCGCGATGGCGCTGGGACTGCCAGTGGTGACGACCTCGGTGGGTGGCCTGCCGGAGGCAACCGCCGGCTATCCCGGGGCTGTGACCGCCGAACCGGGAGACCCGCAGTCACTGGCGCGAGCTATTCTCCAAGCGTCCACACTCGCAGGCCAGCATTTCTCGGGAGCTCCCAGTTGGACCGAGACCGCGTCCGCCTACGCAGGGCTCTTGGCCGAGGTCACCGCACGGAGGCCGCAACCTCGGGGTGGCCGCGCTGGAGCCCCGGCACGATGAGGCGGCGGGCCAGACGGTTGGACTCTCACCCTTCCTGCGCTGCCCGGGTCAGGGGAGCACGCAACCAGTTGCCGGCGGTGCAGATTGGCAACTGCTCGCCGACCTTGGCCAATCGGTGTCCCGGAACGCGTGCGACCGCCGCGCGGGAGGAGTGAACCGCTCTCGCCCGGGGCGACGCTCAAAGCGATTCGTCGTAGCCGGGGCCCGCTTGGGGTCACGGCATCGGTCCCGCTTGCTTCGCAACCCGCTGGCCCGTACCAGCGGGCTGATCATGCTGACCACGGTCGGTACGGCTGTTCTGGGGTTCGTCTATTGGGTCCTAGCAGCGCGCAGCTACAGCCCCGGCGCGGTCGGAACGTCCGCAGTCAGCGTCTCCGTCATGACTCTGGCCTCTCTGGTTTCCATCGTGGGGACCAACTCGGCGGTGGTGCAGCGCATCCCCCAGCGAGGGGCGCGGTCGGAGTGGAGCCTGACCGTCACAGTCGGCTTGACCGTCGCCGGCCTGACTGGGGGCCTCGCCGGGCTGGTCGGATGGGGGGTGATACTGGGGGTGACCCGCTCCGGCGCATTCCTCGCACCGGGGTATCTGGTCGCCTTGGTCGGGGGCGTAGCCCTCACCAATTGCGGGATGGTGCTGGACAGCGTGTGGGTGGTGGAACGAGCTGCCTCGGTGCGGCTGTTCACCAGCATCCTGATGAGCGCGATCAAGTTGCCGCTCCTACTAGTCCCCCTCCTCCACGCCCAGGGTGCCGCCGGGATCCAGATGGGATGGAGCGTGGCGGTTATGGTCTCGGTCGCCGTTGGCCTCGGCCTACTGGTGCGAATGCGCGCCTACCGACCCAGCTGGGTCGGATGGCGCGCCGAGGCCCGAGCGATGCGCCGCAGTATGGCCGGCAACTATATCGTGGGCCTGGGAGCGATGATTCCAAGCTACGCGGTTCCGGTCCTGGTGGGAGCCGCGGTCACGGCCAGCAGCACCGCCTACTTCTACTCGGCCTGGCGCGTGGGAAGCTTCTTCTTCGTGGCTGCGTCCGCGGTGTCCTCCGCCTTATTCGCGGAGGGCTCCCGGGCTCCAAATACCGTGGCCGGAAGCGCCCGGAGGGCCCTTTGGCTGATAGTGCCAGGCTTAGGGATCGCCATGGTGGTCTGCGCCTTACTCGGGCCGAGCCTGCTTCAGGCGTTCGGCACCCGCTACCGGACCCAGGCGCTGGGACTGCTTCTACTTCTGATCGCGGCCGCCATTCCCGACGCGCTCACATCCGTGTACCGCACCGTGCTGAGGCTGGAGTGCCGCTACGGGCAGGCCGCTGCTTTCATCTGGAGCTTGGCCCTTGTGCAGATCGGGATGACCTGGTTCCTGTTGCCACGTTGGGGGATCACTGGCGCGGGAGCGGCCTGGCTCATAGCGGAATCGCTGGGAGTCGTATACGCTGGAGTCGATATGCTCCGCCAGCGCGGTCGGCCGCCCCGACGTCACGGCATGCCCTCCGGCCTGCCAGAGCTTACCAATGCCGACGAAGTCCTGAGGTGAGCCAGCCTTGACATCAGAGCCCATGGTCAGCGTCCTGGTCTCGACAAAGGACCGTCCCGACCTGTTGCGCCAGGCGCTCACGAGCGTGCAGCGGCAGACCCTGACCGACTATGAGGTGCTGGTCTGTGACGACGCTGGAAGCGCCGACCCCACGTCGTGGGTCTCGGATTTCGGCTTCGCCAGGTTGCGTCTCCTACGCAATCCCAGCAACCTGGGACCCGGGCCCACAAACCGCCGGCTCTACCGCAGCGCCCAAGGCAAGTACCTAGCTCACCTCGACGATGACGACATGTGGGACCCCAACTTCCTGGAGCAAATGGTCACGGTCCTCGAGCAGCATCCATCGGTCGGCTTGGCCTTCTGCAACCATCAGGTCGTTATCGGCGCCGAGGCAAGGCCTGATCTGGATTTGACCCTCCTCGGCGAGCGTGACTGGGGCCGGGCAAAGCTGAAGCGCGGCCTCCAACCGCAGCTGCTCGCACTCGCCACCGTTCAAAGGGCGATCCCCATCTCCCACGCCGCGGTGGTCCGCCGCGACGCATTGGACGTGTCGGATTGGCCCAGCTCGATGCACGGAGCCTGGGACCTCTGGGTCGCCTACCTAGCAGCGCGCGAAGGGCGGCCAGGCTACTTCCTGCCCGACCGGCTTTGCTACTACCGGCTGCACTCGAAGCAGCTCTCCATGCGCCCAACGCTGACCCGAGTCGAGGACCTGGCGGTCACATACCAAGCTATCTGGAAGGACACCAGAACCCATCGACTCGGCCGGCCTCTGGCCAGCCGAGTCGCTCGCGCCGCCGCCTACCACGCCGTGTACCTCAGCGCCTTGGGGGCGCAGATCGAAGCTCGCCGCGAACTGCGCCGTTCGCTTGCGACCTCGGTCACCTTGGCAGGTATCATGGCGAGCCCGCTTCTGGTTCTGCCCGGACACGCCGCCAGAGCGGTG
The DNA here is from genome assembly GCA_021791455.1 of bacterium. The sequence goes on from JAJYWM010000253.1 coordinate 6,292, forward strand.
ACGTCGATGACGGTTCGGGCCAAGGGCCGCCTGGGACGGGTGAGGACCGGGCCTCGTCAGTCCATTCCCCCATCCTATCCGGACGAAGTCGCGACCGAGGGCGGCCACCGATGAACGATCAGGTGGTGCTGGTAACCGGTGGCTGTGGCTTCATTGGGACGGAACTTTGCGCACGGTTGGTGACGCGCGGGTACCAGGTTACAGCGTTTGACAATATGAGCCGGGGCAGCGCCGCCGGCCTAGCACCCGCGATCAGGAGCAGCGTGGAGGTGGTGGTTGGAGACGTCACCGACCCAGAAACTGTCAGGTCCGTGTTCGCGCGCCACCGCTTTGATGCCGTGATCCATCTGGCTGCGACTCACTTCATCCCGGACTGCGACCGGGACCCGGTCGGATGCATCCGCACAAATGTCTTGGGCACCCAGGTTCTGCTGCAAGAGTGCCTGGAGGCTAGCTCCGAGCCGGCCTTTGTCCTCGCCTCCAGCGCCGCCGTTTATCAGCCCAGCTCCGAGCCTCATACGGAGGCCTCCGCGCTGGGACCGACGGACATCTACGGATTGAGCAAGCTCTGGTGCGAGCAGCTGCTCGAGCTGGCGCATCGGCAGGGAGGGCTGGCCGCCACCACGGCTCGGCTCTTCAACGTCTACGGCGAGGGCGAGACCAATCCCCACCTGATCCCGACTTTACTGGGGCAGGCACGCGCGAATCCCGGCCGGATCCTGGTGGGGAACATGGAGACCAGGCGAGACTACACGTACGTGGGCGACGTGGCCGACGCGCTAATCGCGATGATCGGGGAGCGACATCCGGCGGCACCGCGCATCTTCAACGTGGGCACCGGCAGCGACTTCTCCGGACGGGAGCTGGTGGAAGCTTTGGCGGGAGTCTTGGGCCAACAGCTCACCTTGGTCGAGGACCCTGCCCGCTTGCGGGCAGTGGACCGGCCGCGCCTGCTGGCCGACCCTACGGGCACGTTGGTGGGCCTGGGTTGGCGGGCCGCAACGCCGCTTGCGCGCGGACTGGAGCGGACCCTGGAGCGGCCCTACGCGCCTAGCGCCAGAGTGCGTCGTTGAGACCGCTGCGGATCTGCTTGGTGGCTCCCCACTACCCGCCATTCGTGGGTGGGGTTGAGGTGCACGTGCAACAGCTGGCGGAGGGAATGGCGGCGGCGGGAAATCGGGTCGATGTCATCACCCAGGCCGACCCCGGCGAGCCAGCTGGTGTCGACCTGGTGAGGTCCGTGCGAGTGCTGCGCTTTCCGATGCTCTTCCCCAGCCGCCACTACGCCGTGTCCCCCGCCCTCTACCGGGAGCTGCGCCGGCGCCGCGCCGACTACCAGGTGTTCCACGCCCACGCGTATCACTCGCTGCCCTCGTTGGCAACGACAATTGCCGGCTGTCGTCCCTTGATTTTCACCCCGCACTACCACGGCACCGGACACTCGTCGGTGCGCCGCCTCTTGCACCCCGGATACCGGCGGCTGGGCAGGCTCACCTTCGACGCCGCGGCCACGGTGATTTGTGTCTCTGAGCCCGAGCGAGCGTTGGTGGCGCGCCACTTTCCACAGGTTGCTGGCAAGCTGGTCACCATCCCCAACGGAGTGGACCGGGATGCGATCCGATCTGCCCCCCGCCTCCCGCTGCCTGGGCCCACCCTGCTGGTCGCAGGTCGAATCGAGGCATACAAGCGGGTGGACCAAGTGCTGCGGGGATTCGCCTGCCTGCCCCCCCATTGGCAGATGGCGGTGACGGGGAACGGGCCCGTACGCGATCAGTTGCAAAGGCTTGCCGACGAGCTGGGACTGTCCCGGCGCGTTCAGTTCTTGGGCAATCTTCCCACCGACGAGCTGCGCTCCTGGCTGCGCAGCGCAGCCGTGCTTGCCAGCCTGTCTAGGAACGAGGCCATGCCTGTCGTGGTGGTGGAAGCCCTGGCGGCCGGCACGCCAGTGGTCCTCTCCCCGATCCCTGCGCACCGAGCCCTGGCCGACCGGTGGCCCGATGCCGTGACCCTCGTGGCGGACCCCTCCGACGCCGGGGCGGTCGCCGCCGCAGTCAGGGCCGCCGCCGATGACACGCCGGCTGCGGTGGGCGTCGCCACATGGCAGGAGGTAGTTGCGCAGACCCTGACGATCTACCAAGCGGTTGCCTCCGCGTGATTCACGCTCAGGCCTCCCGGCCTCGGGTCATCTATTGGCTACGGCAGCCGACTCCGTACTACGTCACCCGCCTGAACGCCGTGGCGCACCGCGGCAATCTCGACTTGGAGGCGTGGTTCAGCGTGGAGCGTGAATCCGATCGGAGCTGGAGTGTGGATTCGGGGGCCTGGGAGTTCCCGGCCCGCTACATTCCCCGACGCCGGTCCCTGGGGGGCCTACACGTGCCCACGGTGGAACTGCGACGAGCCCGACCCGACCTCTTCATCCTGGAATATGACCGGGCCAATCTCGCCCTGGGGGCGCTCGCCGGTCGAGCGACGGCGCGCAGACTCGCCTTCCTAGTGTTGCCCAACTATGACGCTTGGAGCCAGCGCACCTGGTGGCGGGAGGCCGCCAAGCACTTCCTCTTTCGCGCTGTCGACGGGGCTGAGGTGTCCGGCCCGGAGGCCAGCGCCATGGCCCGGAGGTATGGCCTACCAGACGACCGCAGTTGGCGAGTGGATCGCTCCATCTCAGTGACGCGCTACAGCCGCGCACGATATCTGTCCCCAGATGCTCGTCAGCAGGGGCGGGACCGGCTGGGCCTGCGCGGGTGCGTCTTTCTCTACGTGGGTCGTCTCTGGCGCGGCAAGGGCCTCGACCACCTGCTGGACGCCTACCGGCGGCTGCGCGCCAGCAACCCTGAAGTCAGCCTTCTGTTGGTCGGCGACGGGGTTGACGAAGCTCATTATCGCGCACAGGCTGCCACGATCCCCGGGGTAGTGTTTGCCGGCTTCGTGGAACCTGAGCTCCTGCCCAACTTCTACGCGCTCGCCGACGTGTTCGTCTTCCCTACCCTGGGAGATCCCCACGGACTGGTCGTCGAGGAAGCAATGTTGGCCGCCATGCCGGTGATCTCCTCTTCGGCCGCCGGCGAGATACGGTCGCGAGTGCCTGAGGGTGAGGCGGGGTTCATTGTGCCTCCGGGCGACGCGGAGGCATTGGAGCACCGCATGGCCACTCTGGCCGCCAACCCGGCACTCCGAGCGGCGATGGGAAAACTGGGAGCGAATCTGGCTTCGGGTCGCTCCGACGGGCGGTTCGCCGTCCAGTTCGAGGCTTTCGTGGCCGCTGTTCTGGCCGCTCCGCGGCGCCGCAGCGCCAGCGCCCAGGTGGCTGACTTGCTGGGGCACCTGGTGCTGGCGTCAGGAGGCCGGATGTCGGCGGATGGCGATTGAGGTGCCTGGTGGCCCCGGCCAGCCGGTTTGCGGCCAAGGGCAGGCCGCCTAGACGGCATGACTAGGCGACGACGCCAGCGCATGCCGGGGCACAAGCCGGTGGGCTGGCACGCTACTCCGGGGAGACGAGCTGCGCATCTGGGCCCTGATTCGTCGCCTCCAGCGAGCACCTTGCCCGGTGCACCGCTGGCCTCGGCCGGGCAGCGCCTTCCGACCGGGCGCTGGCTTCCATCCTTCCAAGCCGGCGAGCTCACAGTGGCGGCAGGTGTTTGTCTCTGCGCCATCGCGGTCGCCGACGACGCTGCCGTGAGGGGCTCGAGCTGGAGTTCGATCCTGTTCTGGGTAGCCCTGGTGGGAATGTTCGCCGTCTTTGCCTTCCGCCTGCTCGGCAACCGGGTGTCGCGGCGGGAGCAAGTCTACTTGGTGGTGCTACTCGGGGTTGCCCTGTACCTGGTGAAGGTGCTGCGCAGTCCGGAAGGCTTCACCTTCACCGATGAGTTCATGCAGATGCGCACCGCGATCGACATCCTGCGGACCGGTCACCTGTTCGGCTTCAATCCCCTGCTGCCGATAAGCGCCCAGTATCCCGGCATGCAGCTCGCCACCATCGGCCTCATGGAGGTGTCCGGGTTGGGGCTGTTCCCCGCCGGGCTGGCTGTGATCGGAGTCGGCCACCTGCTCGCCATTGTCTGCCTGTTCCTGATATTCGAGAGGGTCACGGGTTCGCCCCGACTGGCCGCGCTCGCCAGCCTGGCCTACATGGCCAACCCCCACTATCTCTACTGGGACAGCCAGTTCTCGTATGAGTCATTCGCGCTGCCGCTGGAGTTGGCGGCGTTGCTCCTGGCCGTGGAGTTCACCTCGGCGAAGGACCAGACCGTGCGCTCGGGCCTGCGTTCAGGCACCACCGGCTTGTCTTGGCTGCTCGCTGCCGGACTGGTGTTCATCGCAGCGGTCCCATCCCACCACGTCTCCGTCTACATCTTCCTGGGCCTGCTCAGCGGCTGGTGGTTGATCTCCTGGGTGCTCCGTCGTCTCTGGAAGCGGCCCACTCTAGGCGGCACTTGGGCTCTGCCCGCTGTGGGAGCGGTAGCTGGTTTGGTATGGCTTCGATGGGTGGCCCCCGACACCCCTCATTACCTGGGAAGCCAGCTTGGCAACGCCGTCGCCAGCGTCTTACGGGTGCTTACGGGAGGCCTCGCGTCGCGCCATTTGTTCGTGTCCGGAGGAGTGGTGGCCCCACTTTGGCAGCGCCTAGCCGGCCTTGGCTCAGCCGTGCTCCTTGTGGTCACCCTACCATTTGGACTGGTGATGGCCTGGCGACGCCACCGTCGCAACGCCCTCATGTTCACCCTCGCCATTGCGGCGGTGGTGTATCCGGCCACCCTCCTGCTCCACCTCGCACCCCAGGGCGTTGAGACCGGCGACCGAGCGGTCGAGTTCGTTTTCCTCGGGCTTGCGCCGGTCGTGGCGCTGGTGTTCGGATGGCTGGCACGTGACGGCCGCCTCGGAATCCTACGCCGAAGCTTGATGGCCGGAGCGCTGAGCGGCGTGTTCGTTGGTGGCGCGGTACTGGGCTGGACATTCTACCTGCAACTCCCGGTTCCGCCCTCGGCGCCAGGGGTGCCAGCGGTGACCAATCCTCAGGCCCTTGCCGCTGCCAACTGGATGCTGGCTCATCTTGGCCCTCACCAAGTCGTCGCCACCGATGGGACCGACGCACTCTTGGTGGGCTCGGTGGGCCAACAGAATCCCTTGACATCGGCCGCGGGGCCAGTCCCGGCCTGGCCCATCTTGATCTACAGCCAGCTGGGCCAGCTCGGCGACTTCACCTTGCAGCGTGGCCATGTTAAGTTCATCGAGGTCAATCAGCGCCTCACGAAGGGGCTGCCGCAGGGCGCCAACTTCTTTGGCCAAGGGGCTCCGACTCAAACCCGGGTCCTGCCCCAAGCGGCTCTCAGCAAGTTTGCCAAGCTGAGCTTCCTGTCCCGCATCTACGACAGCGGCAACATCCAGATCTACGAGGTGACGCGTGCGGTTCCGTAGATACAACTGGCTGGATCCAGGGGTGGGGCTGCTGGCGGTGGTCTGCGCCTTGGTGGCGATCGGCCCCGTCAGCGATCCGCTCCGGCTCCCCGGAGGCATCCTCCTGGCGCTAGTCTTCCCCGGCCTCGAAGCTGGGAGGGCAGTGGTCCCAGATCAAGTTGGGCTAGCGAGACGCCTGGTGATCAGCCTCGCCCTGGGGCTGGCAATCGATGTTCTTGGTGGGGTGCTCCTCAACTTCACCCCGGCAGGGCTCACAACCTCCAGCTGGGCAGGCCTCCTGGCAATCTTGGCCGTACTCGCCAGCGCCACGGCGTGGTGGCGCCATCGCCGCCGCGCCCGACCGGATCTGCCCACCATCACCGGGCCCTCGCGACAGATGACACTGGCGGCCATTGGTGCCTCTTTGATGGCCCTGGCGGTGGCAGCAGCCGTGGTGGGTGGGCGAGCTCCCGCCGGCCCCGGCTACGCGCAGCTGTGGACGATTCCCAGTTCGTCGAGCAGTGCCATCGTCGCTGACATCGGGGTGCATAGCCTCGAGCCAACCACAGACCATTTCTCGGTGGTGGTCAGGACCAGCTCTCGCACCGTGACGCGGTACGCCTTTGAGCTAGCACCGGGGCGGACCTGGACCAGGCGACTGGACCTGCCCCAAACCCGGGCCCGGATCGAAGTTCTCCTCTACCGTGGCAGCGTCAGCCACCCGTACCGTGAGCTGTGGTTGGAACTACCGGGATGAGACCGGGAGATTAGGGGGGAGATAGCCTGCGGTCGCCGGACCGCGTCAGCTCAAGAACTCGTCGAGCCTCTGATGAGAAGCTCACATCGCCAAGCAACAGGCGTCCGAGGCTGGCGCAGGAGCGAAGAGACATGGATGCGACGGCCGGACCAAGCCGGCGTGGGCGGTCGGGTCACCTGGGTCACCTCGGACCCGCCCGACCCGCGCCAGCTTGCTGGTGTCCGGCCATCTCCGCTGCCGTCGGCAGACTCCACAACGACCCCAGCTGGATGTCAAGGCGGCGGGGAACGAAGCGCTCCAGTCCACCGCCGGGGTACACCGCCAACTCGCCCACGTAGACCGCCCCATTGACGTTGTAGAGGTCCACCCTGACGAAGTCGAAACCGTGGGCAAGTCGGCGCGCCGCGTCGACCATCTCGGGCCAGGTGTCCGGCGGCTGATCGACTGGGCCGAGAGGAAACTCGAGCCTGGTCTTGAGAGGCCGAAAGTCGCTTGTGTAGAGCCGCCGGCGATGGCCGCTGAATCGATCACTGTCGATTTGGAGGAGGGCGGGCCTCTGGTGGAACACGAACAGCTTGTAGTCGACCGGCGGCTGGGGGCCATCGCCCAGAAGGGGCTCAACCAGCAGGGTCCGACGCGCTTGTGAGTAGCCCCACTCACCCTTGCTGAGCTCCGGATTCTGGGCGAGCCAGCGGCCGGTGATGCGGTCCAGGTCATCAGCTGTCGACGGTTGGCCGCGCCCGAAATAGATCGCCCCGCTGCGGTGATTGGGCTTGAGTACCCAGCACTCGGGGAGATCCAGGCTGAGTAGCTCACGGACGTTGAGCCCGGACCAGATCGTCTCCGGCGTGGCCAGCCCTAGGCCCGCGGCCAGCTCCTTGACCCAAAGCTTGTCACAGGCATACCCGATCAGAGGACGGCGATCGTGAAGCATGCGCCAATTGATCTTCTCGCTGAAGGTAGTAGGGTGGCGCAGGTCAGCCCACCTCCGCTGACGGGCGAGGTAAAGCAGGTGTCGGCGGAGGGGCGCGGGCAAGTGGCGGAGCCCATCCAGCTGCGCATCCGCCAGCCACTCCCGAAGTCGCATCCTCAACGGCTCCCAAGAGCGGGCCGGGTCATCCCCGTCGCAGCCGCCCAAGGCAGCCTCAGGTGCGGTTCACCGCCCAATGAGTCGGGCAGCGAGTCGGCACGATCTTGTCGGTGCAGACACGACCGCCCCCCCTCGAGGTCGAGGTCTTGCATTAGCGCGTACTTCGCCTCCAATTGGCAGCCCACCGGCCTTCGACCGGGCACCCGGTCCAGCTCCCATCACGGAACTCTAGGGAGTATGTATCGAAAGGCGGGCGCTGACGTCTGCGGCGAACTTAAAACCCGCGCAGCCGGCTCAGCTACCTTGGTCCGCCCCCTTAAGCCCACCGACAGGCAGCTGCGGGCGGCTCCGTGCGCGCAGCCGAGTTCGACGGCCAAATGGCTGCCGGCTGCATCCCCAAGGCCGGCGGGCCTTGCCCGCAGGGGCCGATCCAGGGTGGGTTGCCCGGCCGGGATCGGGGCCCGGGTTGGAGATCACAGGTAGGGCCAGGCGCATGGACAGCGGGAGGCGGGAGGCCACCTCAGCTTGGTAGCTTGGTGCAGCGCGACCCGGCAGATGACGGGACGGGCTGGGGTGGAGAGACTTAGCCAGCACGGAGTTCAGGCACGGATTGGCTGATCCTCACGACTCGAAGCCCGAGTATCTGACCCTCTCCCGGGCTGGGGTACCCGGGTGGGCTGGGTGGCACAACCCCGGCCGACGGACACCGACCGCTGACCAGACACCCGCCCCCTACCGTACCCACGTGGCCCGAAATCATTGGTAATGCCCCGGGGTGGGCGTGGCGCCCGCACTGGAGACCCGGGCCAGGCGAGGTGCGGCAGTGCGGCGCAAGCCAGGGGAAGGTGCGCGCTGAGACTTGCCGGCCTTATCCCGTCTGGCCCGGCCCATGGCCGCCAGCCGACATCCCAAACTCCGACCCGTCGGCTCGCGCTACCGGGGCTGTCTGAGGGAGCTGACCAACCCACCCGATACTCGCGATCCTCACCCCACCGCCGTGGCGCGCTTCGGCATTCGTAATCACTCCAGGAGCTCAGCAGCTCGGCTAAACAACTCAGGGCCGCCACCAGTGTGCCAAAAGATGACCGGCCCCTGGAACTCGTGCCGGGCCGCAATATCCATCAGGGCGTGGCACGCCTTTCCCGTGTAGGTTACGTCCAGGAAGACCCCTTCGGTACAGGCCAAGGCGCGAATCGCTGCCAAAGCGCCCTCCGTCGCAATCGTGTACCCGGGACCAAGGAAGTCCGTACGCACGTCCAGGTCAGCTTCCTCCTGCTCGCTGCGTACCTGGAGCAGCGCACTGGCCTCGCGGATCAGCGCTCCAGCCACGGACCGAATCTTGTCCTCTGACCAGCTCACGCTGACTCCCACGACCCGGGTCCGGGGTAGGTAGAACTCAGCCCCCAGGCAGACCCCTGCAAATGTGGACCCAGATCCCACCGCGACTACGATAGCGGCGGGTGACAGGCCAACGGCCAGGCACTGCTCCGCGAGCTCCCGGGTCGCCTCCACGTGGGCCACCGTCCCCAACGAGGTCGCGGCGCCAAGCGGAATGATGCACGGAGAATGCCCCTCGATGGCCAGGGCTCGGGCCCGCGCCTCCATCTGTCGATCTACTTCCTCGTAGCTGACGGGGCCGAGGTATATGATCTCGGCCCCCAAGATGCGAGTCAGCAACACATTGCCAGTTTCCGTAACAGGTCTCTCACCTCGTAAAAATATGATGGCCGGTAGGCCGAGGTGAGCGGCTGCAGCGGCCGTGATTCGGCAGTGATTCGACTGTATGGCACCGGTCGTCAACACGACGCTCGCCCCGTCTGCAAGCGCCTGCCCGAGGATCAGATCCAGCTTACGGAACTTGCTACCGCCAAATCCCAGTGGCCCGATGTCGTCGCGCTTGGCCCAGGTCTCCTGCCCAGTGAGCTGCTCGAAGCGGGACCAGCGCTCAAGGGGAGCGTACACCTGAGCCAGGCCCGCCCGAGGGAAACGATCTAAGAGCCCCAAGTCCACCTCGAGCCGTCCCCCGCCAACGGCCGCCGCACACCCTCCCTCGCCGGCGGGGCTGCTTCCTGGCGTTGGCTGGCCGGACTTCCTGGCCTGCCGACGGCTCGGCTGGCCCCCCAAGGGAGCTGACCCGGGAGGGCACAGGACCTCGCACGGCCGCCTAGAACCGCGGCAGCCGCCACAGAGCCCCCAATTGTCGGTCCACGCGGTAGGGGTGGAATCGTGAAAGCCCAGCGCCGGGATAGGCGGTAAGCTCGCCGAAGTAGACCGCCTCACCGATGGTGTAGAGGTCGACCCGAATGAAGTCGAACGGCTGCGCTAGTTGGGATGCGGTCTCCAGAATGGCCCCCAAGTTTGGCGGTGGCGGCACCACACTTGCCAGGGGGAGCCCTCCCTCGGTCACACTCAGCGGCTGCCAGTCGGGCGTATAGAATCGTCGGGCGGTCCCGGCAGGAGGCCACAATGTGTCCGTCGTTTGCTGCCAGCGGCTAAAACGATCAGGCTCGACGGAGATGACGCCGATCATCCGTGGCTGCCCGTCGAAGGCATACACCTTGAAACTGGTCGGAGTAGTCTCGCGACTTCCGATCCTCTCCTCGACCAGCAGAAGCCGACGCGCCCGCTGGTAGCCCCACTCCCCGTTCCTCGCCGGTGCGGACTCCTGTAGCCAAGAGCGCACCTTGACGAAGAGTGGATCGCCTCGACGCAGGGGCCCACTGCCGAAATGAACTTGCCCGGAACTATGGTTCGGCTTCAGGACCCACCTCTCCGGCATCGGCACCGTCTCCAGTTCGCGCAGGTCCGATCCGCTCCACAGTGTCAAGGGCACTCGAACAGAGTGCTCTTGAGCGTACTGCTTGGCCGCTAGCTTGTCACAGGTGAGAGCAATCAGCTCCCGGTGGTCATAAAGCATGCGCCAGTTGAGCTTCTCATTGAATGTGACAGGTCGACTGAAACGGCCCAGTCGCCGGTGCGCGGAAAGGAAAAGGATGTGGCGCCGCAGCTTCGGGGGTGTGCGCCGAGCGGCTGCAGTTGTGATTCGAGCCATTCCGGCACGGAGCGCGTACACCGTCCGACCGCGACTAGGCACTTTCACGGTTGGCGAAACGAAGCTGTCAGCAAACAGATCGCGCTCCGGCCGCCCTCTGCTCTTGGCCCCCGGGCGGCGGTGCACCGAGGCTGAGATGACATGGTCGGCCTAATTATAGGTAGGCGGGGGGCCATCTACCCTGTCGCTTGCCACGGAGAAGGGACCACCCGAGCCAAAAGCTTGGGACCACCTTGGCCCCGGGAGCGAACGACGTGGATAGAGTGCCGCGCCGGGCGGTCCTTGAGCACGGGGGTCAATCAGTGGTCGTATGCGCTGGGGGAACGTAAAGAGGCAGCAGGGGGCTCCAGTGTGGATGGAGCAGGTTGGGGTCATGACTGGCCCCTGCCAGGCCGCTGGCGGGTACGGCAGGACTCTCCCTCCAAGACCCGTTCGTAGGCTGAGTTGACCCGGCGTTCCACCGCCGACCGGGCCGGGATCGATCAGGGCCGGCCACTCCTTGGGATCCCGGTTTGAAGTCAAATGGATCCGTGTGCCGGCCTCCTCCAGGCACCAGCGCCGCATCCCCGCCCGACCCACGGCGAGGGTCCGGAAGTTCTCCCCGGCAAACCCCGCCCAGCGGCAGTAGGGCACCCCGCTCGACCCTCGGCTTCTTGGTCGGAGATTTGATGATGCGGGGGTCGACCACAAAGCCCCGGGCCTTGGCTTACTCCAGGAAGCGCTGGTTCAGGACGAGGTGGAGGGGGCCGCCTTGACCGCGATGGCCTCCAGGTTGTCCGCTCATCACCACCCTGAAGACCCCGCCAAGATGATCCGGGCCTCTTCGTCCCAGCCGCCAGGGGCCCGGGCCGGAGCGCGACCAGCAAAGCGGTCACCAGGTTAGCGGTGATCTCACCCGACTCGGGCGACACCAACCATCTCGGCCGCTGCAGGTTCCTGCGGACCGTCTTGCGGTCCATCCCCAGCAGCTCGGACGTCCGCCTCAAGCCGTACCCGGTACCGTCCCGGGAAAGCGAGAAGGGTGCCCGGTTGATGCTCTGCGAGGCCAGGTGGTTTCTAGTCATTGGCTAGCCCACCCCTTGGGTGGTCCCATGAACCGCCCCGGGAGCAGCCCCGAGGTCAGGGCGAAAGCCTCGCCTAGGCTGAAGTTCGAGGGGAGGGCGAATTCAGCGGAAGTGAGCGGAAGGGTCCGGTTCTGCCTACCGGATCCGGGCGGGGTTGAGGCCGAGGCAGGAGAGAGCCTGCTCCTGCAATGGGGTGAGGCGGGCCGGCAGGGTGAAGGCGGCATCAGCGGGAGCGCCATGGGGCAGGACCAAGGTGCGGTTGAGGCTGCCCAGGTGGTCAAGCAGGCTGGCCAGGCTGTGCACCTCGGTCCCGTCGAGCTGGTGCTGGGTGTGGGCCTTCCGCAGCGCTTCTGGTGAACGCTGGCGCGGCAGCACCGGATCCTCGAGCTCTGGGGGTTGCGGATCGCGGAAGAGCAGCGGGGCCAGCATTTGCTCAAGGTGCCAGCGCACATAGAGCGCCAGCATGCACAGGAAAATGTGGGCTCGCACCCGGTCCGGGTTCCAGTGCCGGATCGGCCGCAGTTGGAGGTTGAAGGTCTTCAGGGCTCGGAAGTCGCGTTCCACCTTGGTCAGCCGCTTGTAGCTGCGCACCACATCGGCGGTGGCGAGGGTGTCGGAGCCGAGCGAAGTCCGCAGGACGTAGATCCCGTCCAACTGCGCCTCGGCAGCGATCTGGGCCTGGCGCCGCTGCACCTGGAGCCTTCCCTCACCGATCTCCAACTGGAAGTGCTTGCCCACCTTGTGGCGGTTGATCACCCTGCCCACCGCCACCCCGATCTCTCCGCTGGCCTGCAGCTCGCCGCGGTTCACCCGCGCCACCAGCGATTGCAGGTCGGTCTCGGTGGCCGCCAGCAGCGCCTCCCGCTTCTGGGCCCGCTCCTTGGCCAGGAGCGGGTTGCGGCACACCACCAGCCGCTCGCCGGGATACTCCGGATCCTCGATCTCGGCCAGGTTGCGCTCATCGAACAGCCCCAGCTGCAGGCTCCCGCTCTCCACCAGCTTGCGGATCTGGGGGCTGCGCAAGGCCGTGATCCAGCCCACTCCCTGCTCCCGCAGGGTCTGCACCCGGGTCTGGGTGAGCATCCCCCGATCTCCCACCAGCAGCACCTGGCGCAGGTGGAAACGCCGCTGCAGCTTCTCTACCTGCGCCTCCACTGTGGCCGGATCCCCAGTGTTGCCCGGGTACACCTCGATCGCCACCGGCCGCCCCTCCCCATCCGCCAGCAACCCGTACTCCACCTGCCGCTTGCCCCGCTTGCGGTCCCGGCTGTATCCGAACTTCGCCAAAGGGCACCGCTTCCCTTCCATGTACGACGAGGAGAGGTCGTACAGCACCAAAGACCCATCCCGCAGGTGCCGCCTGGCCAGTCCCTGCTCCACCCGGGGTTGGCGCTCCAGCAGCCAGTCCAGAGCCGAGTACAGCTCATCCTCATCCGCGTCCGCCACCTCCAGGAGCGACGGCAAGGTGGTGCTCTTCCACCAGCGCGTGGTCTCCAGCTTGGAGCGGGGGTGCACCAACCGCGCCACCACCATCCCCACCACCAGCCGCCGCTGCCGTGAGTCCTGCGGGTCCAGCAGCCTCTCCAACCCCAGCCGCTGCACCACCGCCAGCACCGCCGCCACATGCCCGTGGGCCAGGCTGCGCTGGGTCTCCAGCGCCTCCTGGCCGAGCGTGACCTCCCCCGCCAGGCTGCGCCGGATCAGTTCGATGATGGGCCGGGGCAGATGGGAGATGTTGCCCACCGTCTCGGTCTTGACCTTGCCCCCCTCGCGGTACGAACGGCGGAGCAGATGGGTCTCATAGACCTTGCCCTTGTAGTGCCTTCGAGTTACAGCGACGTGGACCCTGCCGGTGCGAGCTGGCACCTCCCCATGGTCTCACACCAGGTGGTCTTTGTCAACCTGCTTAGTGCCTACGTTTGTGGCCCAATCACCACGCCCTGCCAGTTCACACTTCCGGCCTTCCACTTCACCAGCCCCTCGAACTTCTGCCTAGGACTGCTGCGACATGTGGACGCA
>JAJYWM010000195.1 GCA_021791455.1 bacterium
GGCCTCGAAACACCGCTGCGGCTGCTCGGGGTCGGCGACTGTCATGAGGCCGGTGACCGACAGACCGCCGAGGGAGAAGATCTCCTCAGCCGCCTCCAACAGGTCTGTGTCCCGAAAGCCGTGGCGCTGCGGGATCCCGGTGAAGTCCACCTCGCACAGCGCATGCAACGGCGCGGAGGCGGCCCGCCGTGCGGCCAGCGCCCTCGCGAGCGTGAGGCTGTCCACAGACTCGATCTGAGAGAACAGCTGGGCTGCCACCGCGACCTTGTTACGTTGCAGGTGACCGAGCAGGTGCCAGCTGGGGGCGGGACTCTGGAGCGCAGCCGCCTTGGCACGACATTCCTGAACGTAGTTCTCCCCCAATTCGCGAAGGCCGAGGTCGAGGGCTTGCCGCACCACCGCCGGCCCATGCCCCTTAGTGACCGGCAGGAGCTTAACGGGGGCGCCGGCGGCCCTGCCGCGAGCTGTCTCAATTCTTAGGTTCAGCTCTTGCAAGCGCTCCAGCAGGGACTGCGGTTCAGGCTGGGACGCGGGCACGGCGGCGGCGCGGCTGACGGTCGCCCACCAGCAGCTGGTCTATCTCTGCTCGGACCTCCGAGAGGTCCCTGAAGGACCGGTATACGGAGGCGAAACGCACGTAGGCCACCTCATCGAGCTGCCGCAGCCGGTTCATCACCAACTCCCCCACCTCGCGGCTGGCCAATTCGGACTGGCCTCGCCCGCGAAGCTCAGCCTCGATCTCCTCGACTATCAGGGTCACCTGGGCGGGGGAAATGTCCCTCTTCTTGCAGGCGTTCATCAGCCCCAAGAACAACTTCTGGCGGTCGAAGTCCTCCCGGCGTCCATCCTTCTTGACGATGTAGAAGGGCACCGACTCGATGCGCTCGTAGGTGGTGAAGCGCTTGTTGCAGCTGTTGCAGGCCCTGCGCCTCCGAATCGCCTCTCCGGTCTCCGAGTCCCGGGAATCCACCACCCGCAGATCGTCGTGGTTGCAGTACGGACAGCGCATCACGCCTCCGGTTTCCATTCCGCCCACAGCATATGGGGCTGTTCAGCTCATTGTACCCCTCATCTTGTGCAGGATTTGGACCGCGAGCCGGGCCATGGCCCTATTTTGCAGCTTAACCCGCCGCCGTCGGCGGCAGGGCAGGACCACAAGATGTGGGCCCTGCCCTACTGCTTCTCAGCGGTTGACTGTGCTCATGTCGGAGTAACGGTCCCCGGCGGCGGCGCCGGCCGGCAACGCCTCAGAGAGAAGCCCAAGGGTCTCCTGGTCGAGGGTGAGCTCGCAGGCGGCGACGTTCTCCTCCAGGTACCTGCGCCTCTTGGTCCCGGGGATTGGGACTATGTCCTGGCCCTGGGCGAGCACCCAAGCGATGGCCACCTGGCCGGGGGTGATCCCCTTCTCCCGGGCGATCTCCTCGATGCGGTCGACCAGGCGCAGGTTGCGCTCGAAGTTGTCCCCGGCGAAGCGGGGGAAGCGAGCGGCCCTGGTGTCTCCGTCACCCATCTGCTCTGGGCTGCGATATCGGCCGGTAAGCATGCCTCGCCCGAGCGGGCTGTAGGCAACAAACCCGATGCCCAGCTCGCGCACCACCGGTAGAACTTCGGCCTCCGGGTCTCTGGTGAAGAGTGAGTACTCGGTCTGCAGAGCGGAGATGGGGTGAACCGCATGGGCGCGGCGAATGGTGGTGGCTCCCGCCTCGGACAGGCCCAGGTAGCGGACCTTGCCCAGGGTCACGAGCTCCGCCATGGCGCCCACCGTCTCTTCGATCGGGACCGTGAGGTCGACTCGATGCTGGTAATAGAGGTCGATGTGCTCCACCCCCAGGCGCTCCAGGGAGGCGTCGCACGCGCGGCGGACGTACTCCGGCCTGCCGTTGATCCCGACCCAGGACCCGTCTTCCCTGCGCTCGTTGCCGAATTTGGTCGCCAGCACCACCTGGTCCCGGCGCCCTTGGATGGCGCGCCCCACCAGTCTCTCGTTGTGGAAGGGACCGTACATGTCCGCGGTGTCGAGAAAGTTCACCCCTAGGTCCAGGGCGAGGTGGATCGCCGCCAGCGATTCCTCGTCGTCGCGCGCTCCGTAGAACTCCGACATCCCCATGCAGCCAAGCCCCTGCTCGGAAACCTCGAGTCCCTGCTTTCCCAGTTTGCGAATCTGCACCGGCTTCCTCCTTGACTTGGCTCCAGTATCCCCAACCGAGTTTAGTCGGACCTCCCGGCCGCAACCTGACCGGGCCCATTCATACCAGCGGGTGATGCGCCAGTCCCCGCGGCGCCGCTAGGCTGGACCCCCAGGGGCGGCCCGTCGTGGCTGCCAGGCTCCACATTTCGAGGGCTACCGATCTCTTGAGCAAATTGAGGCTGCTGGTCCGGGCCCTGAGATGGAGGGCCGGCGCGGCTTTGGCATTGTTTGTGGTCGCGACGGTTGCGGTGCTGGCTGCCGCCGCCGGCCCGCTCTACTTGGACACCGCCAACGACAGCGTCCTGCACTCGACCCTGGAGAGCAACACCGTCGCCTCCAATGGGATCAGCATCCTCCCGAATTACTCCTCCACGGTGAGCGGCTCACCGGTGGTTCGCGCCGAAGAGGCGCTCGCGGCCGCTTCCAGATTGGGGCTTTACCGCTATTACGACAAGGGCAAGATGGTCTTGATCTACGGCGTGACCGCGACCGGTACCGGCGGGATCCTATACGGGACAAGCCTGCTCTCCGACCCCGGGCAGTGCCGGGTTCTGCACTTCCTGGCCGGCAGCTGCCCCGGCACCGACCAGGTGGCGATAACCAAGAGGACCGCGACCGCCCTCGGGGTCCACATAGGTTCCCTGATCCGCCTGCCGGGAGTCGCCAAGGCGGTGAAGGTGGTGGGGGTGGTGGCCCTGGCGAGTCCGAAGCAGCAGTTCTGGTTCGGTGAGGAGCCATCGTATTTCGACTTCGGGCCGGCTCTGAGCTGCAGCATCGGGGCGCCCAAGAACAGCTGTCTGCCCCAGCTGGATGCGCTGTTCACCGCCAGCTCAACCGTGGTGGATTTGCCCGGGACCCAGCCCACCGATGAGTTCGTGCTCCGCATCGACTCGGTTCACACCACGAACGCCGCCCAATTCAACTCCACCTTCGACCGCTTCTCCAACTACACCAATCAGGTCCTGGCGGCGCCGGTATCCACCAACCTCGGGCAGGAGACAACGGCCGCCTCCAGGGAAAGCAGCCTCAT
>JAJYWM010000129.1 GCA_021791455.1 bacterium
CACTCACGAGTTCAAGGCCGAGGTAGTCGGACTAGTCCGGTCGGGTCGGGCGGTGGCCGAGGTGAGCCGGGACCTTGATTTGACCGAGAGCGCGGTCCGGACCTATGGGCATCGGGCCGAGGACCGGTGCGCATTCCAGTGAAAACGACCGGCTGTTCCGGTTGAAAGCGGCCACCGATTCCGGAGCAAAGCGACCGGGGGTGGGAGGGGGTGGTGCCACGAGTATTCAGTTGTGGGCGGGACGGTACCGGGGGTCCCCGGAGTCGTCCTGGGCGAAGCCTACCTCGTAGTAGTGGTGGCGGTGGTGATGTGGGCAGGCCGAAGGGCTGTCCAAGCAGGGTGGGCAGGTGCTTGGCAGCTGTCCACCCTGCGTCATCTCCACCGCCTCCTTTGGACTGCCTCCAAGACGGTTGGCTACTCGTTGGCGCCCGGCCTGACGAGCTGCGAGTCATGGTTGTGGTCACAGACTCGGCTCGTCCAGTAGCTCAGCGACCACGACGAGTGTGTCGCAGTGGGGGCAGGGGCCTCCGGGGCCCAGCGAGCGGCAGAACAGGTTGCAGTCAGGGCATCGCCGCTCGTTGAGGTAACGCTGCTCGCACTCGGGGCATTCGTAGACCTTGGGCTGGCGTGCGGGCAGCTTGTCGGGTAGAGGCAATGGAGCCGGGTGGCGCCGGCGCCACGCAGCCTGGCGGCAGGATCCGGAGCAGAACCTGGCCCGAGAGGACAGGATCTGAGAGCCACAGACCGGGCATCGGCGGCCTCCTGGGGCTTCTGAGCCGTTACGCGAGCCGTCACCAGTGGGGATGATGGTGCTCACGGTCATCGCCGTGGCCTCCCGGACCCCGGACGGGTCACTTTGGACTCCGACTCGCTCCTGTCGGCTGCTTCCGAGCTGTTGCCGGTCGGCGGTTCCCGGCGTCGCATGGACGGCCCCTTCAGGGTGATGCGATAAGCACTGCTGACCAAGCGGTCCAGGATCGCGTCGGCCAGGGTGGGGTCGGTCAGCGCCTCGTGCCACATCTCCACGGGGAGCTGGCTGGCGACCAGGGTGGAGCGCAGCTGCGCACGGTCTTCGATGACCTCCAACAGGTCACGGGCCTGCTCCACGGTCGCCCGGGTGAGCAAGAAGTCGTCCAGCACCAGCAGTGCGGCGCGGCTGAGCTGGCCCAGCAGCGTGTGGTAGCGGCCATCACCACGGCTGATGGCCAGATCGTCGAGCAGCCGCGGGGTCCGTACGTACAGGGCGGTGTGGCCCTGCCGGATCGCCGCCTGGGCCAGAGCACAGGCGAGGTAGCTCTTCCCGCAGCCGGTGGCTCCGCTCACCAAGACGTTGTGGTGAGCGGTCACCCAGTCGGCCTGGGCCAGGCTCAGGATCACGGAGCGGTCCAGCCCCCGGGGGGCGCGGAAGTCGATGTCCTCCACGGTGGCCGGGTGGCGCAGCTTGGCCGACTTGAGCCGGGAGGCCAGCCGTCGGCTCTCCCGCCAACTCATCTCGCGGTCAACCACCAGCCCAATACGGTCCTCGAAGGACAGCTCCAGGTACTGGGTCTGCTCCAGCTGCTCGCGTAGAGCGGCCGCCATCCCGCTCAGATTCATCTGGTCGAGCTTGTCGAGGGTTTGGTGGATCAGCATGGCTCAGGCCTCCTGCCGGTAGTAGTCGCCGCCGCGCACGTTCTCGTGTTCCCCAGCGGTCAGCACCGCCAGTTGAGGCTTGGTCGGCACCTGGTCCAGACTCGCCTTCAGGATCGACGTGACACTGCGGTAGGAAGGGCTGCCCACGAAGAGCGCCCGCTGACAGGCCGCGTTCAACCGCTCCTTCCCGTAGCGCTTCTCCAGGCGCATCAGCCCCAGGCAGGCCCGGTATCCGTGTTCCGGGTGCGGCCGGTCGCGCATCATCGTCTCCGCCAGTTCGGCCACCGCCGGCCCCATCTCCGCTCCCCACCGCACCAGCCGCGCCGGCGTCCACTCCAGGTGGGCCCGGTGCGAGGCCGGCATGTGTTCCGGCGCCGTGATGAAGCGTCGCTTTCCCCGCTCCCGCACGTGGCTGGCCACCCGGACCCCTCGGTGGTAGATCTCCACCACCGCGCTGGTCGCCCGCACCTCCACCTCCTGGCGTGCCAGCCGGTACGGCGCCGAGTAGAAGTGGTGGTCAAACTCAACGTGATAGTCGATGCCCAGCCGCCCCCGCCTCCACTCGGACAACTCGAAGCGGCTCACCGGCAGCGGTTGCAGCGCAGGGCGCTCCAACTCCACGAACAGATCCCACCTCGAGCTCGGTTGACCGCGGAAGGCGCGGTGGTTGACCTCATCGAGCAGCTCCCGGATCGCGGCGTTCAGCTCTCCCAGGGCAAAGAAGCGGTGATGCCGCAAGCGGGCGAGAATCCACCTCTCCGCCACCTGCACCCCAACCTCCACGGCCGCCTTGTCCCGAGGTTTTGCAGTCCTGGTGGGCAGGATCACCGTGCCGAAATGACGGGCCAGCTCCAGGTAGCTGGGGTTGACTTCTGGGTCGTACCAACAGGCCTTGGTGACCCCCGACTTCAGATTGTCCGGCGTCACCCCCTCCGGGACACCCCCTATGAATTCGAAGCAGCGCACGTGAGCGCCGAGCCAGGACGCCAGATCCTGGCTCCAGCTCGCTTCCACGTAGAGCAGCCCGCTCGCCCCCAGCGCAGCCACGAAGATCTGCGCCCGCAGGATCTCCCCGGTCCGGGGATCAACGACCGGCATGGTGTCGCCGCTGTAGTCCACGAAGAGGCGTTCCCCACCTCGATACTCCAGCCGCATCACCACGTCCTGAGCGCCCCGCCAGCGCCCGTAATGCCAGCAGAACTGGCTGTACCCCAGCCCATCCGGATGGGACTCCCGGTATTCCAGCCAGAGCAGCATCAGCGTCACGTGCCGGCGGCTCTTCAACTCACGATGCACCTGCACCCAGTCCGGGACCGGCCGCTGCCGCTGCTCCTCATCGGGCCTGGGGAACAACTTCGCCTCCAGGGCGCTCTCATCCATACCCTCCGGCAGAGGCCAGCCGATGCCCGCCGCCTGGGCCCGGGCCAAGTACTCCCCAACCGTGGTCTTGCCCACCCCGACGCTCTGACTGATCTCCCGACAGCTCAGCCCCCGAGACCGAAGCCGCAACACCTCACCGATCTTCCGCATGGGTAATCTCCTCCTGGGCACGGGGCTCCTCCTGTCTTGGCTTCGACACCTGAC
>JAJYWM010000404.1 GCA_021791455.1 bacterium
TTCGGTCTCCAGGAGGTGGTCCTGGTGGGTGACCGGGGGATGCTCACCCAGGTGCGCATTCCGGTGAAAACCGACACCCGTTCCGGTTGAAAGCGGACACCGTTCCGGCCGAATCCGGACAGCGTTCCGGGTGAAAGCGGACGGCCAAGGCGGCCGCCGCCACGACATGTCTTCAGGTGTCGAGGGTCAGGGTGGGCTGATCATCACCTCCGTCGGGGAAGGGTAGTTGGTCATGGTCGTGAGGGTGATGGTGTGAGCCCTGAAGGGCGACCGCGGGGTGGGTGTCGGAGGTCGCGCTGGGCTCGTCGCCGGCCGCAGAGGGGCTCCTGTTGGCACGCGTTCGAACCGGTTGTGCAGCTCACGTCGTTTTCGGGCCTCCGATGGCGTCCCGGGCTGATTCTCCGGGCTCCTCGGGCTCGCGACGGCGGAGCGAGGCGCCCTTGAGGGCGACGCGGTGGGCCTGGTGGAGGAGCCGGTCGAGGATGGCCTCGGCCAGGGTGGGGTCGGCCATGGCCCCGTGCCAGGCGTCGACGGGCAGCTGGCTGGCGACCAGGGTGGAGCGGAGCTGGGCGCGATCCTCGATGACCTCGAGGAGATCGCGGCACTGCTCGACGCTCGCCGGGGTGAGCAGGAAGTCGTCGAGCACCAGCAGCGAGACTCTCTGGAGCTGGGCGAGCAGCCGCTGATAGCGGCCGTCGCCACGGCTGACCGCCAGATCATCGAGGAGCCGAGGGGTGCGCACGTAGAGGGCGGTGTGGCCGTGCCGGATCGCGGCATGGGCCAGTGCGCAGGACAGGTAGGACTTGCCGCAGCCTGTCGCCCCGGTCACCAGGATGTTCTGGTGATGGGTCACCCAGGCGCCCTGGGCGAGGCTGAGGATGACGGCGCGATCCAAGCCGCGCGGGGAGCGGAAGTCGATGTCCTCGACGGTCGCGGGGTGGCGGAGCTTGGCGGCCTTGAGCCGGGTCGCCAGCCGTCGGCTCTCGCGCCAGTCGGTCTCGCGGTCGACCAGCAGGCCGAGGCGGTCCTCGAAGCTGAGCTCCAGGTACGGGGAGACGTTCTCGAGCTGGTCGCGCAGGGCGGCGGCCATCCCGGTCAGGCCGGCGGCGCTCAGCTTGTCGAGGGTCTGATGGATGAGCACGGTCAGAACTCCTGCTCGGCGCGGTAGTAGTCGGCACCCCGCAGGTTCTCGTGGGTCGGCGGCAGCGGCACCACGGTGGCCTCCTCTCCGGGCAGCGGCTGCTGGTCGAGGTTCTGCTGCAGGATCGACTTGACCGAGGTGTACGAGATGGCGTTGAGCGCCAGGGCCCGGCTGCAGGCGGCGGCCACCCGCTCGTTGCCGTGACGCCTGGCCAGGCTGATCAGGCCCAGGCAGGCCCGGTAGCCGTGCTCCGGATGGGGCCGGCTGTCCAGGATCTTCTGGACCATCTCCCCCGCCTCCGGCCCCACCGTCCCCGCCCACCGGACCAGCCGCGACGGCGTCCACTCCACGTGGGCCCGGTGCGAGGCCGGCATGTGGTTGGGGTCGGTGATGTAGCGCCGCCGCCCGTACTCGCGGACGTGGCTGCCCACCCGGCGGTGGCTGTTGTAGATCTCGATCACCGTCGCTGTTGCCCACACCTCCAGCTTCTGTCGCACCAGCTGGTACGGCACCGAGTAGAAGCGACCGTCGAACTCGACGTGGTAGTCGATGTTGGCGGTGGCCACCTTGATCTCGGTGAACTCGTAGCGGGTCACCGGCAGGGGCTGGAGCGCCCCCTTCTCCAGGTCCAGGAAGAGATCCCGCCGACTGGTCGGCTGGCCACGGAACGGGTGGCCGTTCACCTCGGCGGTCTTCTTGACGATGGCCTCATTGAGCTCGCCGAGACTGAAGAAGCGCCGGTTGCGCAGCGGCGCCAACACCCTCCTCTCGGCCACCAGGACGCCGGCCTCGACGGCGCCCTTGTCGCGAGGTTGACCAGGACGAGCCGGCAGGATGACCGTGTTGAAATGCCGCGCCATCTGGAGGTAGCTGCGGTTGAGCTCGGGCTCGTACCAGCAGGCCTTGGTCACCCCCGACTTCAGGTTGTCGGGAGTCGTCACCTTCGGCACGCCGCCATAGGCCGCATACATCCGCGCGTGCGCCTGCAGCCAGGACTTGAGGTCCTGACCGCGTGTGGCCTCCACGTAGAGCAGACCGCTGCAGCCCAGCACCGCCACGAAGATCTCCACCTCGGTGACCTCACCGGTGCCCGGGTCCACGATCGCCATCCGGTCGCCGGCGAAGTCGACGAAGACCCGATCCCCGGCGGGGTACTCCAGACGCAGCACCACGTCCTGCTGGCCCAGCCACTGGCGGTAGTGCAGGCAGAACTGGCTCAAACCCCAGCCCTCCGGGTGGACCTCCCGCCATTCCCACCAGAGCAACTGAAGAGTCACGTGCCGGCCCCGCTTCAGCTCCCGGTGGACCTCCCGCCAGTCCGGTACCGGCCGTCTCGCCGCCAGCTCCAAGGTGGCCGGTGGGAACAGCTTCGCCTCCACCCCGGCCTCGTCCAGCTCGGGCGGCAGCGGCCAGCTCAGCTCGGCTGCCGTGGCCCGGGCCAGGTACTCGTGGACCGTCGTCCGGTGGACCCCGGTGCTCTCGGTGATCTCGCGAATGCTGAGGCCGGCGGCCTTGAGCCGCAGGACCTCGCCGATCTTGCGCATGGGTAGTCTTCTCCTGGGCACGCGGGATCTCCTTGCTGAGCGCTTCGAACCTCGCAAGGAAACCGCGTGCCTGCTCCGCTTCTCAAGGCGGCAGCCGCCCCCCTGCCTCGGGGAGCCAGCCCTCAGGACCCGTCCGCTTTCATCCGCAACGCTGTCCGGATTGGGCCGCAACGCTGTCCGCTTTCAGCCGCAACGCTGTCCGCTTTCGACCGCAACGGGTGTCCGGATTCCGCCGCAACGCGCAACGGCCGAGCTTGAGCGCCGGCAGCTCACCATGGCCGATGAGGTCGTACACGAAGGTCCGGCCACACCGGAGCGTGGCCGCCACCTCCTGGATGGTCAGGAGGAGGTGAGCGTGGGATGGCTTGTCCGATCGGTCGCCACCCGGCGCCCCCCGCGGGTCGACGGGCTCCCGGTCATCGTGGATCGGCGCCGTGGGGCTGAGGGCGGGGACAAGGTAGAAGAGCGCCGCCCCTGGGTCAGGGAGCTCCGCCACATCGAACCCGCGCCGTTCA
>JAJYWM010000164.1:0-1314 GCA_021791455.1 bacterium
TCGCAGCTCCGTGCGCAGCGCGTCCATCCGCTGGCCGTAGGCCACGGTCTGAGTGAAGTCGGGTAGCCGTCCCTTGAAGTTGAACGGCTCGTAGCTGATCAGGTACCGGTACAGCAGGCACTGGTTGACGATGTTGCGGTCGTCGAACCCGGTGGCGGCTGTCATCAGCGGCGCGTGTGGCAGGAGGTACCGACCCAGAGGGATGTGCGTGGGGTTTGCGCTGCGGAAGTAGGAGAGATGGTACTGCTCGAACTCCCAGTCATAAAGGCCTTCTCCGCAGTACAGGAACTCGGGCGACTCCCGTGTCTGCTCCCGGAACCTGCGTGCGAGTTCGTTGTCGTTCGCGTAGACCGGCCATGGGACCGGATGACCGTGGGCGCTATCGAAGCAAAGGAGGGCGTCGGCGTGATGCTGGCTTTCGTCGAAAAGCATGCCGTCTGCGCCGAGGCGGACGATGTTGCCGAACTCCTCCTGGCAGGTGGCCAGATAGCGCTCGCTGCCGAAGCACATCGGGATCAGGTGCGGGACGTTGATTCCGAGCAGCTGGGTCGCGGTCTGGTAACGGTACGCGGTTCCGTTGTAGCTGTCCCCGTACGGGTTTTTGATGGTGTCGGCAGCGAGCGAGGGGTATCGGCCGGTCGAGCGGTCGGCCCAGGTGAACTTGCAGAAGAGCACGACCTGCACGCCGAGGCCCTGGATCTGTGCGATCGCGTCCCGCAGTTCCTCAAACGTGCCGAGCCGCGGATCGGGCCTATGGGAAGGGTTGCCGTGGTCCTGACCACCCTCGTTCCAGCCGACGAGCTGGATCGCCCGCACGCCGGCGTCGGCGCATTCGCGCCCGACTTCGGGCAGGTCGCGGAACGCGATGCGCAGCTCGTCCTCGGGGGAGTTGATGTGCAGTTGCAGCCAGGAGTGCGGCTCGTTCGCCCATGCCGGCGTTGCCGGGACGCGCATCCACTCCTGGCGCCACCGCCGGTAGATGTCCGCTCCCGCATGCCAGTCACCCTGGAACAGCTCGATCGCCATCGGGGTAAGCGTCCTCGTCGCGCCGGGGGGAACGAACGGCAGGTGCACGGTGGAAAACCTGATCGTCGCGTCCGCGGCCGCCCGGCCGTCCATCGCGTCCCCGTATCCGGGGACGAGCTCGGCGTGCCAGCTGACGAGGTCGTAACGGCCTTCGGCGACGCCGACGTAGAGTCCCTGCTGGCGCGCCAAGACCAGCATGAACGGGGAGACGGGCACCAGACCGGCACTTGCGCCACGGCCTGCCATTTGCGTCGGATGGTCAACGCCCCAGTACCCGCAATTGTTCTC
>JAJYWM010000164.1:1324-3193 GCA_021791455.1 bacterium
TGTTCTCGAAGCGCGGCCACATCTGCAGCTTCGACGCGGCTCCGTAGGAGGAACAGAAGCTGTGCAACTCGTCGTCAGGCGTTGGGGGCCGGAGGTCACCGAGGCAGGGCGACCAGACGTTCTCGACGACGCGGTCGGACTGGTTGTCAACGGCCGTTTCGAAGATGATCTGCTGCTCATGCACACGGATCCGCTGCTGGACACCGATCGGGTGGATACCGCCGTGCTGGGATCGCACCTGCCGCCAGGACAGGACGATTTCGGAGCTGGTGGCTTGATGGATCTCAGGTGGCTCCTGTTGCTCGGCGTAGGCGAGGTTGTTGCGCCGTCCGGGCAGCGGGATGAGCAGCCGGAACCCGGCTGCCAGCTCCGGCCGGTCCTGTACCCGCCATCCTGTCTCGGCCGACTCAAGCTGCGCAATGGCTCCGGTGCTGCGATCGACAGCAAGGCGAACCCCCTTGCCGGCCACTTGGAGATAATCAGATGTGTTCATGCTTTCCCTCCTGCTTCGTGGGCGGTTTTCCGCCCGGTCTTCGCGCTGCACTGCCTGTGCACCGGGCCGATGACCAACCCGTCCACCTGCTTCTGCAACAGAACACGCCGCCGGTCGGCCTCCACCCCTGGATCGCTGTTCGCACCGGCCGAACGCCGACACGGCGAGCCACATTCCCCAGGGTGGGCGCCCGAGCGGGATGTGCCCCAGGCCACCGGATCCATGGCACCACGCGTTGTGGCCAGACGCGTCCCATGCACACTCCGTGATCGTTCGACTGCCGAAATATAACCTGGCGTCCGGACGGGGCTTAGGAGCGACACGAGCCCGAAACTCGCCTTCACAAGGGTTTGACTAGGACTGGTTTCCCTCTCTATGGTATTGGACATAGCCAATTCCTCTCACCGTCGGAGCGCTGGGCGCGTATGTTTATCCGTTGACCGAAGCGGGTCTCGTGGACTTAGTGCTGAGAAACGGTCCTGCTGTAATGGCGCCTTGGGGGACTCAGCTGTGCCCTCCAGGAAGCCTCCAACTGCCGGGTTCCCGAGCCAGCCCAACGCTATTGTAGTGGACCTAGCCATGAACGCGCCTACCCGGGGAAAGATCGCTGCCTTGCAGCTGAGGGCGAGTCCCGGAGTAGGGCACTGACCGCAGACATGTTCAAACTCCTCTGCCGATTGCCGGCCTCAAGGTATGTCTCATCTGATGGTCGTGAATAGTACCCTTAGAAGCGCCACATGGTTTGCCGCCACTGGCAAGATCGGATTTTTCCACCGCTCGCACACCAAATCCGAAGGCTTCCCCGATGACCTCTTCGACGGCCGGCCGGTAATCGGCATCGCGACAAGCTGGTCCGAACTCGCTCCTTGTAACGCTCACCTCCACGACCTCGCCCAATCGGTCAAGGCGGGCGTATATGAGGCCGGCGGCTTCCCACTTGAGTTCCCGTCCCTGGCCCTGGGCGAGACCCTGCTCAGGCCCACCGCAATGTTCTACCGTAACCTCGCCTCCCTTGAGGTGGAAGAGATGTTGAGAGGTAACCCGCTCGATGGCACGGTGTTGCTCGCAGGCTGTGACAAAACGACGCCAGCGTTGGTAATGGGTGCCACAAGCGCCGATTTGCCAGCGGTCTTGCTTACTGGCGGTCCGATGGTCAGCGGTCGTCTGCGGAACTGTCCTGTGGGGTCTGGGACTGACCTCTGGCGGCTTTCCGAGGCAATCCGTGCGGGTGAAGAGCCTCCCGACACGTTGCTCGAAGCAGAGAGGTGCGTTTCTCGCGGCGCTGGCCACTGCACCACGATGGGGACGGCATCGACGATGGCTTGCCTGACTGAGGCGATGGGGCTCCAGCTCCCCCGAAGCGCCTTGGTCCCAGC
>JAJYWM010000025.1 GCA_021791455.1 bacterium
AGGCACATGCTTCAGGCGGTTGACGACGACAACTGAGCAGCCCCGTCCCGGTGGGTCAGGTACGGGTCACGACACGGATGCATCTCGGCCGGCCTCTGAAACCGCGATTCCGGGTTCGAAGCTTGGGTCGCCTTCAGCGGAATCGAGATCAAAACGGCCTCCTGGGTCTGACATTTGGAGTCGGTCGTCTGGGCTCGAAGGCTTCATTGACGGCAAGGGGATCCAGCCTCTTGCTCCGCCCGCCACGGACGGAGTGGCTGCGGGCCAGCTTTTACGCCGCAGCCAGGCTCGGTAGGGTGTCTCCCATGACCTAGCCCACGCGGGACGTCACCCGCACGTAGTACCCATCAGGATCTATGAGACGGAAGTCCCTGGCGCCCCACGGCTGCTCGCTGATCGGTTCGATCTGTCCCCCGTTTCGCTCCGCCTCACGGCTGGCAAGGGCGTAGGCACGGTCAACATCATCAACCTCGACAACGATCTCAACTCCAACGCCCCGGGGCCCCGCGAGGTGCGCAGGACTAAAGTGGTGCCCAACCGGCAGCTTCGTGTGCTCCTGAACGCCAATGGTCACACCGCCGGCCCGAAGCGGCACATAACCATCCGAAGACCAGTTCGGCGGTGGCGCGAGCCCGAGGGTCGCCCCATAGAAAAGGACTGTCGACCCGACGTCATCGACGAACAGCTCGAACCGCAAACCGAGCAGCTGCACCTGGCCACCGCAGCCTGACTCGTCGGTACGTTGACCCGACACGCTCGGGAGTATAGCTACGTGCACCTGCTCGTCGGTAGCGACTTCTTCCTGGTCGCTCGCCCACGATGTCGGGCCAAAAGCTGAGCGAGGATCTATGTCCAATAGAAGGCTAGCCGCCCCGGGTGGGATCGCGTCGCTGGCGATACGTCCTGCTACGATGCTCCCAGTGCCATGAAGCAACCGATGCGCCGGCGTGGATCCCCCACTTTCCAAGTCGTCAGCTTCGTGTTGCTCGCCCAGGCGGTCTGGCTCAACATCGAAATTGCCAGCAAGATGCCGTTGCCGGTCTATCTCGGGGGAGCGGTGGCTCTATTGGCCGCCACCCTGGTGGTGGCGCGAGTTGCACTGGAGAAGCGACGCGCCACGGAGTCGTTCGCGGCAGCGCATCCGGATGAGTACCAACTGCAGAACCAGATCCGTGCCCGACAGAGCCGTTGGCTACTGTGGGTGCTGGGGGCCTTCGTTTGGTTTGCCGTGGCGTTGATTGCATCGGTCGGTGTCGGCCAATCGGTGGGCGGGGGCGCTGGAGGCACCATTACGTCAGTCGGGTTGGTGATCTGCTTCTTCGGGGTGGTCGGATTCTTCGGCCTGGCGATTCACAGCTACTCCGCGTCGAGAGGTCGATAGGCCGCAACTTTTCAGGTGTCTGGAGCGTAATGTCACTCTCCCGTGGCGCCACATCAGCCCCAAAAACTGGCACGGCAGGCGGATGGTCGCTGCCCATCGCGACGGCTCTGTCGCCTTCCGGGTCGAGGCTGCAGTCAACAGCTTTATCCTGGTCGAAAGTGAGAGAGTGTCCCTGCGGCTGTCGCAGGCGGTCGGGGCCGACTGAGCCCACGAGATCGTGGACGAGTTCCGGGCCGGCGACTGCGCGGTGGAGGAGGACCAGGGATTGCTTCCGATGATGGGGGGCTCTGCGGGCGTCTCACTCCCCATTGGCCTGTCTCACAGTGGTGGCAGAATACGTGCTGACTTCGGATGGGTCGAGGATCCATCGGGTGGCGCCACGAACGAACTGAAGGGTTGAGCCCCTCGGGGGCACCCCCGGCAGCCGCGGGGCAGTGAATCGGCAGCCGGCGCAGCCTCCTCGGGGGAAGACGATTGAGAAATCTCAGTGGATCAGTGGTCGAGAGATGCCACGACCCTGGGGCTCAACACCGGGCGCACACGGGTGGCCCCTGCCTCATCGGACCTGTGTGGGTGAGCCCCTCCAGTTAGTCCAGGTCACCTGGACTGACAAAAGGGGGTCCCCTCATCGCCGGGCATGCGTACGGAGCGTAGGACGAGCAGGGGTCGGCGGATAGCGTCTGCCAGGCGGAGGTCACCCCCGCTACGCGCGGTCTCGCGTGCCTAGGCGTCGACCGGGCGCTGGCGGCGGCTTATGTCCATGCAGGAGGCGCACACCGAGGCGGGGATCACCCCCAAGGCCATCAGGCGGGAGAACAGCCAGCACCCCAGGCAGAAAGCGAGAGCGGCCTCCAGAAAGGCGGCGGCCAGGAGCACGGCCAGCAGCGCATAGGCCACCGGGGCCGAATGGAAGCCGAACCAGGCGGCCGTCGCCGCCACAGTCAGCACGGCCCCAATCCCCTGGGCGAAGCGCTTGGGAGGCCCGGGAACGAGCCTGGGTGAGGAGCTGAGTCGTGGGGCGACCAAGCGCGTCGCCAGCAGACCCAGGGGGCTGAGCCTGGGGCCGGTGGCCACACGAGCCAGAAAGCCGTACGCCAGGATGGCGCTGACCCAAGGCAGTTGCAGGGCGAGCGCGAGGGCCGCGACCACGACCACGCCCGAGGCCACCACTCGGCTGGCCACCTCGTTCACCGGGTTGGGAAAGCTGAACACGAGGCTCCTTGGAGAACCACGACTTGCCGCACCATCATACGACCCGGCGAGAACAGGCCCCACCCGGCTCCTGCCAAGCCAGAGGAGCCCGGAAGAGCCCAAGCCGGCGCCCCCCTTTCCCGGCGGGGCGACAAGTCAAGACCCAGCCTCCCTGGCCAGGTCTCCCAGGCCGTCGAGGAGGCGGACCGCGAAGGTCCCCGTCCCCGGCACCGGGGGGGATGCCGCCCGGGCCCCCGCCTCCTTGAGGATGGCCGAGGCATCTCGGCCGGCCTGGAGCGGGTCCGGAACCACCGCCAGCAGCGCGGCCATCACCGCCCCCAGTGCGCATCCCACCCCGGTGACCCGGGTCATCAGGATGTGCCCTCCGGGGACCTCAAGTACCTGCCGGCCGTCGGTCACGTAGTCGACGGCGCCGCTCACCGCCACCACCGCTCCACTTGCCCTCGCCAGCTCCATGGCCGCTCCGACCGCGGCTCCCGACCCCATGTTGGAGTCCACCCCGCGGCCGGCTGCCCCGGTGACCCCGGCGAGGCTGGCGATCTCAGATGCGTTGCCCCGGATGACCGCTGGCCGGTGGCCCAGCAACTCC
>JAJYWM010000084.1 GCA_021791455.1 bacterium
GCTTCATCAGGTCTCGAACCGGGCGCGGAGACGACGCATCGACTCCACTCAATGGCAGGTGGGTCGCCTCCGCGAGCTCTGGTCCGGAGCGCCATGGAACGACGAGCCGCGGGCCCAGCGGACTTGATCAGGGAACTCAAGCCCCGAGGAGCGCCGGCGGCGGAGGGCGTTTTCGCCCGTGCTGATGCTGCTCATCCGCGCCGTCACGGCGGACGGCGAGGGCGGACCCGCCATCAGCGCCGCGGTGGGGGAAGGGCCGACGGCCGCCAGCAAGACCGTGGCCGGCCCCGCATGGTGCGAGACCTCAGGTGACGAGGCGGGTCAGCCCATGTGCCGCCTTGTTAGAATCCCGTCTCTATGGAAAGGGCCGCTGGAACATTCTCAGTCGTGATGGTGCCGGGCGGCGACGAACTCGCTTCCACCGTTCGTCGCCTCGACTTCAACAAGACATTCTCCGGCGATCTCCAGGGCACGGGCAGCGGCCTGATGCTCTCCTGTGGCGATCCCGGAGCCGGGGAGGCAGGCTACGTCGCGATCGAGTCCGTTGACGGCCAACTGGGCGGCCGCACCGGAGGCTTCTCCCTGCAGCAGCTCGGAATGATGCACCAGGGCTCGCAGACGCTGCACTATGAGGTGGTGCCCGGATCCGGGCGCGGTGAACTCCGAGGGATCTCCGGCACCTTCCACCTGACCATCGATCCCGACGGCACCCACAGATATGTCTTGGAGTACCAGCTCCCCGGCTGAGGGCTCCGTGAGGTCAGGGGCTGAAGGGCTGAGGCTCCCTGGCCACGGTCAGGCTCAGGTCGGAATGCAGCAGCACCTCGGCCGGTCGAGGTCGGCCGTTGTAGGCCGAGAACATGGAGGACGCGTAGGCGCCCGTTGCCGCGATGGCCAGCAGGTCTCCTCGTCTCAGCTCGGGCAGATCGTGGACTCCGAAGCTGTCGGTGCTCTCGCACACGGCGCCACCGACCATGGTGGGCGCGAGGTGGGAATCGGCGGCGCTGCCCCGGACAAAGAAGATCGGGTGGCTTGCCTTGTAGAGGGCGGGCCGGATCAGCTCCGACATGCTGGCGTCCACCACCACCAGCGGCCGGCCAGATCGCTGCCGCACGTGCAGCACCGAGGTTAGGAGCCAACCTGCTGAGGCCACCAGGCTCCGTCCCGGCTCCACGGCCGCACGGGCCGGTGCCGAGAGACCAGCCTCGGCAAGAGCGCGAGTCAGAGCTTCCCTGAAGTCACCCGGGGCGGGCGACTCAGCCCCGGGAAATCCGCCGCCGAAGTCGACCGTGTCGAGGTCGTGGCTGAGGGAACGCAGCTCTTCCAGGACGCGGCAGGCGGCGACGCCGCCCGCAACCCAGGCACCGGTCTGGGCCAGCTGCGACCCCACGTGAACATGGATTCCACGGATGCGCACGGGTGAGGCGGCCTCAATGTGTTCCCTGAAGAGCTGCTTCAGCTCCGCCTCCGCCAGCCCAAACTTGCTCTCCGACGACCCCACCTGGAACTCGCCCCTGGTCTCGGGATGGACCTCTGGGTTGAGTCGCAACAGAACCTCCACCGGCTGGGCCCCGGCGCCGACCTGGTGGGCGGCCGCCCTCAGTGCACGGAGCTCATCGGCTGACTCGACTGTGAGCCAGCGCAGCGGCTCGCCCCTCGTTGAGGCCTGCACCGCCCGCCCAAGCTCGGCATCTGTCTTGCCGATTCCCTCGAACGATATGCGGTTGTTGGGAACACCGGCCGCGGAGGCGGCCGCCCACTCCCCCAGGGACACGACGTTGGCGCCAATCCCGTGGGACGCGAGCCGTCTCACGAGCTGAGGCAGGGGGTTTGCCTTCAGGGAGTACTGGACGATCCAGGGGTCGGGGAAGCCGTTCCTCACAGCGCTCGCCCTGCGCTCCAATTCGGCCAGGTCGGTCAGGTAGAAGGGGGTGGCGGCCAGCTGCGCCGCCCGCTCCAGGGAAGCCAGCCTCGCGCTAGTGGGTGTGCTTACCGCCTCAGCTTGGGCCACCACTCAAATCACACCGCTTTGCAGCAATGTGACGACCCCTGAGTCGGCGTCCAAGCGTGCGGCCACACCCATGGGCAGGGTGGCCAGGTGCCTGCCGTGCCCTATCGGAAGGTGGTAGAGGACCGGGATCCCGAGGGGTTTGAGCATGTCCTTCAGCACCTGCTCGAGGCCCAGCGTCGGGCCCGGACGCTTCGGCTCGCAGTTGGCGTGCTCCCCGACGACGATCCCCGCACACCGGCGCAGGGCCCCAGACGCCACCAGCTGCCCCAGGTACCTCTCAATCGCATAGGGTTCCTCATCCACATCCTCGAAGAACAGAACCCTGCCGCTCAGGTCCGGCTGCCAGGGTGTGCCGACCAGGCTGGCGAGCAGGGTTAGGCAGCCTCCCACCAGCTCCCCCTCGACCACGCCCGGGACTATGGTCTCCACGTAGGGGTCGTCTGGATCGGGCCCGATGGCGAACCCGTCGGCACTCGTCACCGCCCGCTGAAAGGCGGTCAGGGTGTAATCCGAGGGATTGGCCATGGACGCCAGCATGGGCCCGTAGAACGTGACCCAGCCGAGACTCTTGGCGACCACCTGGTGCAGGACGGTGATGTCGGAATACCCGATGAAAACCTTGGGGCGGTCCCCTCGGAGACGCTCCAGGCGGTCGGGGTCGAGGGCCAGAGCGGTCCGCATCGCGCCTGCTCCTCCCCGAAGACACATGACCGCGGAGATATCGCTGCGCTCCAGCATCTCCAAGAGATCGCTGGCCCGGTCCCGGTCTTGCCCAGAGAGGTGGCCATACTGGTCCAGGGCGTGAGGTGCCAACTGAACCTCAAACCCCATCCCCTCAAGGGTGGCCCGGCCCCGGGAGACCTCGGACTCCTCCAACGTGGCGCCGCTCGGGGCCACGACTCCGATGCGCATCCCGGGCCCAAGGCGCCCGGGTCTGGGCCGGGACTCCATCAGTTTGCAATCACCTCCAAGAACCCGCCCATCCAGCCCCAGATGCTAGCAGCGGTCCAGCTCAGTTCGCCCGGAAGCACCGGGTTTGGAGGGCCACCGGAGCGGGCAGAGGCCCTCGGCCGGGCAATGCCCTGCCCGTGCCCCATGTGGTACACCAAGTCGCATGAAGGTTGGAGCCGTGTTTCCGCAGACAGCCATCGGCGCCGACGCGGTCGCCGT
>JAJYWM010000200.1 GCA_021791455.1 bacterium
GCCTTCCCACCTCCAGGGTGGGTCTATTGCCTGACCGCGAGTGGGTCTATCCCGTGACCGTGGGTGGGTCCATCACGTGGCGCCGACTGGGTCCATTACGTGACCGCCGACAACCACGGCTCCCAGCTCGTCTCCTGGGCGTCGACGCAGAACCTTAGGCCGCCTCCACCCTTGGCTCGATGGGAACCGTTGGCGAGTGCTTCGACAATGCTCCCATGGAGTTCGTCGGGGGCTCTACGCAGATGGAGCTACTCAACCGCCAAGCCTGGATGCCCCACGTGCAGCTGTCAACTGCCCTCTCCGACTACTTCGTCAACTTCTGCCACCCACGGCGCCGTCACAGCTCGCTCGGCTACCACACGCCCGAGGAATTCCAGGGGTTACCATCGTCCGACAACCCGGCCACGACTCTGATTTGTGTCGGCCACTGACCGGGGTACACGTCACCTAGACTGACAAACGGGGCCCTTCAGTGACGCATCTCGCGATTTGGATTCGAGGCAACCGTGGTCAATCCTCTCGTCGCCCGAACCAACCCGTGGTCGGGCTGTCCGGGTGACCATGCGTCGAGGGATCTGAGATCGCTAGGCACTTGAGCGCGCGCCCCGGGGTCCGACCGCGAAGTCGCCTGGTCACTTGGACCGGGCAGCTCGGCCATGCCATAGCTTGGGTCCTGATCGGAGCCCAGGTGCTCTATCTGACCGCACCCGCGATCGCTCACATCACGACTCGCCAGATCGGCGATGGCGGCGATGGACCTCAGAGCCTCTGGAACATCGCATGGATCCGGGGGTGGATCGAGGGCCACCACGGCCTATTCTTCACTCACCAGCTCTTCGCGCCAGTCGGTGCCAATCTCGCCTGGATGACCCTGGCCCTTCCGGTCAACGCGGCAGCGGCGGTCGTGTCCCCCTTGCTTGGCTTGGTCGGCAGCTACAACGTTATGGTTCTTCTTTCCCAGACCCTCAACGGCGTATCGATGTACCACTTTGCACGGCGGTTGGGGGTGGGCTGGCTCGCAGGCTTGGCTGCGGGGGCAACATTCATCGGCTCTGGTCACCTGGTGGCGGAAATGCTTGGCCATATCCACCTGTTGCAGGCCTTCCTCATCATTTGGTTTACCCAATTGCTATGGGGCATCTTTGATAGCCCAAACCATCTGTGGCTACGAGCTGCGCTGCTTGGGGCAACGTGGGCGATCACCTTCTATGCGGTTGAGGATTATGCACTTTACGAACTGGCCGTCGCCCTCCTGGTCGTCTTCACTCATCCGGCCATCCGGGGGGAAAGATGGTCCGCGCTCCTCAGGCACGGGCCCGCTTGGCTTCTCGCCGCCGGTATCGGCCTTGCGACCAGCGCCCCGCTCTGGGCCAGCCTGCTGTGGGGCCCGTTGAGCCCGGGGCTGGCGGCGATTGCCCAGCCGGTTACCACCCCGTATGTGGTAGATCTCGCCGGATTCCTGGTGCCCGGGCCCCGCGGACCGTTCTGGTGGCTTGGGCCGCATTGGAGTCTCTCTGCCGCATTGGTCGAGGTAGCATTTCCCGGCTTCCTAGTTCTTGCGGCTCTCTACGCAGCCATCCGCGCTCGTTGGCCAGCGCCTCCGGGTCAGGAAGGGCTCAAACGGCTCAGCCTAATTGGGACCGGTGTATTCGGCGTCCTAGAGCTCGGACCGTACCTTCACGTGGACGGCGTCTCGACTGCAATCCCCATGCCGTACCTTCTGCTTAGCCATGTCCCCGGCTGGTCAGTCACATTGCCGGTCCGACTGTCCGTGCTGACCGGTCTATTTGGAAGCCTCTTGGTGGCCACGATGATCGACCGATTAATCGTGCGGGTGCGGTGGTGGTCGGTCGGTCTGAAGGTAGGACTTGTAGGCGCAGGGGTTGGGCTGCTCGCACTCGGATGCTCATGGTTGCCTTTCCCACTCTCCGCGGTTCCGACGGTGGTGTATGCCACGGAGACTCGCCAAGCGGGCGGCGAAGTCCTGTTCGCACCCGCGGTCGTGCCCTTCACCGACCTTGGTTCGGGGCCGGTCACCTATATGTACTGGGATGCAGTGCTCGGCCTGCCGACTCCAGAAGGGTATGTGAGCCGAATCCCGTCGGCCACAAAGCACAGGATTGACAGAAATGTAGTGCTCCGCTATCTCTGGAGCTGGCAGTACGGCCATGCGTCGGATGTTGGCCTGCGTCAGGCTGCTGGTTCTGACCTGGTCAGCTACCTTGACCGGCACGACGTGCGCAGCATCGTCGTGCTCACTTTCGAGGTCTCAAACGCCGAGTCTCGAATAGCATGGTTGCGCCGCGAACTGGGGAGTAGGTACAGAGTGAATCGCTTTCCGGACGCGGTCGTTTTTACCTGTACTAGCCAGTGAAGGGCGGCAGCGGCCGGCCACAGCTGCGGATTGCACCGGCCCAGGTTTCCTGGACAACTGGGGTACGTCAGTTGTAGCGATCTGCATCAGGCGGCCGACTCCAGCGCCAGCAGTGCGCGTGCCGGTTGAGGGGTGCGGTAGTCGTGCTTGGACACCAGCCATCGCTGGTTGTAGCGCTGCTTGAACGCCTGTAGTCCGCGCTCCAGCTCGGCCATGGTGTCGAAGTGCTGCACCCAGAGCAGTTGCTCCTTGAGGGTGCGGATGAAGCGCTCGGCCACCCCGTTGCCCTCGGGCTCGCGCCCGTAGGCCGGGCCGCTCTCGATCCCCAGGAACCTTAGCTCCTGCTGGAAGTAGCCCGACGTGTACTGGCTGCCGTTGTCGTGGCGCAGCACCTGGCCTGAGGCCACTTCGGAGGTATACCTGCCGTAGTGCTCCCGGATCCCCTGGCGAATCGGCTCCAGCGCCTCGAAGCGGGTGCCCTGGAGGGCTGAGTGGATGCCGATGCATTCCTGGGTGCAGTGGTCTACGGCGATGAAGATCGTGGCCCGGCCCTCGCCGGTCAGGGTGGCCGTGCCGTCGGTTCCCCACATCCGGTCAGGCAGGTCGGTGGTGATGGTCCCGTCGTGGGCCTTGGGCCCGTGGGCATTGCCGCCCCGGGTGAGGGCCAGCAGGTTGGCCTGGCGCATCAGCCGCAGCACCCGGGCCCGGCTGGTGCGGATCCCCCGGGCCCGCAGCTGGGCCCAGACCTTGCGGTAGCCCTCGCCCAGCCAGGGCGAAGACTCCAGCACCCTGCGGATGAGCTCGG
>JAJYWM010000174.1 GCA_021791455.1 bacterium
CGCTGGGTCAAAGCCGGCATGACGCAGGGCGCTGTCCGACTGCACCGACAGCATGTAGATGACGAAGGGCTCGCGCTTGGCCCTGTCCAGGGCCAGGCGCCGGCTGCGATCCGACAGGGCCAGCAGGTACCCTCCGATCTCGACAGCCCCCTGGGCTCGGCCGGCGGCCGCGAGCGCCTGGCCGATCCTGTCGACCCCAGCCCGCAGGGCCGCGATGGACTCCGCCGGCCGGGCCAGGAAGCCGTCCGCCCGCCGGCCGGCCAGCTCGTGGAACGCCGGCCTATAGCCCGCGACCCACAGGGGGACGGGGTGCAGGGGTGGGAACATCGGCTCGATGTCTGGAAGTCCTGGGGCCGTCGGGAGACGGTCCCCGCGCCAGAGCGCCGCCATGTCGTCCATCGCCCGCTCCACCTTCTCGATGGCTTGGGCCGGCTGGTAGGGGATTCCAAGCTGCGCCAGCCTCAGGGGAAGGGCCGTTCCCAGCGCCAGCACCATCCGGCCGGGCGCCATCTGGTCCAGGGCGCTCACGGTCATGGCGGTCAGCACCGGGTGGCGCGTGTTGGGGTTGAGAGCTCCAAGGCCGATGCGGATGTCGCCCACGGTGCTGGCGACCGCGGACGCGTAGGTGACAGCGTCCCGCTCGAAGTAGCTCTCGTGGAACCAGACCGAGTCAAGGCCATTCTCGGCGGCCTGGCGGGCAAATGCCACAGCGGAGGTGACCTGCCCGCGAGCCGCCAGGCCCAGGCCGACCGGCCTCGTCGCCCCCGTCATCTCGCATCACCTCCAGAAATCGTCCGGCAGAGCCCCAATGACTCAGGCCAAGACTAGCCGGTCTCGGCCACCTGGCCCCAATACCCGGGAAACGGCGGGAGGCGGCGCCACCCCGGGACCTCTCCGGCAGACCGGGGCGGGCCTGCCGGAGAGCGCATCAGCGCCGGCGGCGTTACCGCGCGCCTCAGAGGGCCAGGTGAAACCCGAGAGCGAAGTTCAAGGTGGCTGCGTACATGAGGTAGATCAACCACAGGCCGGTCAGGAGGTGGAACAGACCGAGAGCCCGCTCCCCGATCTCCCCTCCGATCTTGAACGTGGCGGCGATGTCCGATAGGTAGACCAGCAACAGGCCGACGAAGAGTGTGCCCACCGGCCAGTCCCCTGCGTGGTAGAAGACGATCAGGCCGAGGAGGGAGATGAAAGAGAAGGAGACGGCCATGAAGCCGTTGGGCCTGGGGTCGGCGCCGCGAGCGCGGTTGTAGCCGATGGCGAACCAGTGAACGCCGTAGGCGGTGAACGCGAGAGCCGCCATGTAGAGCGGCCCGGCGGTGAAGGTGTGGAACAGGGTCAGCCCGGCGAACAGGTAGGTTCCGGTCAGGAACTGCAGGAAGCCGGGCATCCAGATGCCCCAGACGCCGGTCGCCAGGTTGACCTGAGGGTCCCGCTTGGGAAACCCAAAGAGCTCCTGCGGGCCGTAGATGAGGTATCCCGTCGCCAGGCCGAAGAATCCCAATGCCAGTGGTGGGAACGCGGAAGCGGGTAGCGAGACGATGGTCACTCAGCCCACCTTTTGAGAACAGTTGCTTGCACCAGCAAGCAACCTAGCGCAGACCCCCTCACTTGTCAACAAGTTTGGGCTGGGGGCGGCTGCCAGGGGTGAGCGCGGCCGCCCTCACCCCTGGCCCATATACTGTTGCCGCACATCCTTCAAGACGGTCCGGCGAGGCCGACAAGGAGCGGGGCGTACGTTGCGCCCTGGCTGACTTGCGGTCCTGCCCGGTCAAAGGTTGGGAGGCAGATGACCGAACCCGAAGCCGTGAGCAGCGCGCGGCTGAGACACGTCCTCAGCGCCGGGCAATTCTCCCCTGCCGCGATCTCGGATCTCTTCGCCACCGCCGTGGAGATGGAGACGAGCATGACAGGGCCCGCCCGCTTCGATCTGATGGGTCAGGTGATGGCGACCCTGTTCTACGAGCCCAGCACTAGGACCAGGCTTAGCTTCGAGAGCGCCATGCTGCGCCTGGGCGGTCAGGTGATCAGCACCGAGAATGCACGCGACTTCTCCTCCGCGATCAAAGGGGAGACCCTGGAGGACACGGTGCGGATCGTGAGCGGCTACGCCGACTGCATCGTTCTGCGCCACCCCGAGGAGGGGGCGGCGTCCCGCGCCTCGGCCGTGGCCGACGTGCCCGTGATCAACGCCGGCGACGGGAAGGGCGAGCACCCCACCCAGGCCCTTCTGGACCTGTACACCATAGCCCGCGAGATCGGGCGCCTGGACCGCCTCCACGTGGTGCTGGTGGGCGACCTGGCCAACGGCCGGACCGTGCATTCCCTGGCCCAGCTGCTGGCCTCCTACCCGGGGCAGAGGCTGACCCTGGTGGCGCCGGAGCGGCTGCGCATGGGCCGAGAGATGGTGGATCGGCTGCGGCACTTGGGAGCCGTCGTGGAGGAGAGGGACGACCTCACCGCAGCCGTCGCGGATGCCGATGTGGTCTACCAGACGCGCATCCAGTTGGAGCGGATGGCCGAGCCCCTTCCCCAGGCCGACCAGGATCGGCAGCGCTTCAGGATCGGCCTCGACGTGATGGCCGGGCTGCCCGCAGACGCCGTCCTCATGCACCCCCTGCCACGGGTGGGAGAGATCGACCCCGCCGTGGACAGCGACCCCCGGGCCGCGTACTTCCGGCAGGCCCGCAACGGCGTGCCGGTCCGGATGGCGCTGCTCGCAGCGGTCCTTGCCAGATGACTGAGGAGCAGGGCACGAAGGCCGCGGCAAGGACCGAGTGGGGGGCGCCGGAGGTGCAGAGGATCCTCTGGCGTCTGGCGCGCGAGCTCCAGGAGGCCCATCCTGGTGGCGGTGAAATCTGCCTCTGCGGGATCGTCACCAGGGGGGTGTACCTGGCCCAGCGCCTTCGCCAACTCGTCGAAGAGCAGTGCTCGGCCGAATGGACGGCCGTGGCCCTCGACGTCGGCCCGTTCCGCGATGACGGCCGACGGGCCAGTTGGCAGGGGGTGGCGGAGCTGCCCCTGCCATGGGCCGACCGGTCAGCGGTGGACGGTCGGGACGTCATCCTGATCGACGACGTCCTCTATCACGGCCGCACCGCCAGGGCGGCCCTGGCCGCCCTGGCGCAGTTGGGACGGCCGCGCTCGGTCGAGCTCCTGGTGATGGTTGACCGCGGCCACCGCGAGCTGCCGCTGCGGGCCACCTACGTGGGCAAGAACATGCCCACTTCGGCGGAGCAGCGGGTGTCGGTGCATGTGCTCGCCTGTGATGGCGAGGATGCCATCCGGCTGCAGCTGCAATCCGAGCGGGAGAGGCTTTGAGGGAGATGCTCGTGCGGGGCGTCCGCCTCATCGATCCCTTCCAGCAGCTGGACCTGGATTCATGCGATATCCGGATCGCCGACGGAAGCGTTCGAGAGGTCGGGAGCGCCCTCACGGCGCCCCCGGGGGCGGCCGTGCTGGAACTGCCCCGGGGGCTGGTTGCGCCCGCGTTCTTGGACGTCCACTGCCACCTGCGAGAGCCGGGGCAACCCTGGAAGGAGCGTGTCGCCAACGCCACCGGGGCGGCGGCGGCGGGCGGTTTCGGGGCCATCTGCGCGATGGCCAACCTGCAACCGCCGGTCGACACCGTCGCCCAGCTGCGCCAGGTTCTGGCCAAGAACCGCAGCCTGGGCCGGATCCCGGTGCTGCAGTTTGCCGCCTGCACCCAGGGCCTGAGGGGCCAGGAGGCGACACCGGCGGAGGCGCTGGTGCGGGCCGGCGCCAGCGGGCTCTCCGATGACGGCCGCAACGGCTTCGACGCTGCCCGGCTGACCGAGCTCCTGGAGGAAGCCGACCGCCTCAAGGTGGTGCTCGCCATCCACCCTGAGGACGAGAGGGTTCTGGCCATGGCCAACGAGTGGGCAGGCAGCGACCCGACCGCCTGGACCCTCCGCCCGCCGGAGGCGGAAGAGGAGGCGGTCAGGACGGGGCTGGACGCCGTCAGGCGCTCGGGATCCTGCGCTCTCCACCTGCAACATCTGACGACGGCGAACTCCGCAGACATGGTGCGCAGGGCCAAGGCGGAGGGGCTTCGGGTGACCGCGGAGGTGACGCCGCACCATCTGGCCCTGGACGGCTTCCTGCGCGATCCCGACCAGCCCGACCGCCCCCTGACCTGCAACCCGCCACTTAGGACAGCTGCCGACCGGCGAGCCCTTTGGGTGGCCCTGCTGGACGGCACCATCGATGCGGTCGCGAGCGACCATGCGCCCCACGAGATTCCATCCGACCGGCTGCAACGACGGCCAGCCGGATTCAGCGGGGTGCAGTCCGCGGTATCGGTTGTGCTGTCCGTGGCCCAAAGCGCCGGTGCGTTCTCGGAGAGCCTGCCTCGTCTGGTGGCGGCGCTCACATCAGGCCCTGCGGGCGTCCTGCGCGAGCGGGGAGCGGCCCTGCCCCACAGCGGCATCGCCGAGGGACAACCAGCGCATCTCACCCTGATCGACCTGGACGCGCGCTGGGCGCCAACCCAGGACAACTGGCTGTCGGTTGGGAGCAACACCCCGTTCTGGCGCGAGGAGCTGCCCGGCCGGGTTCTTGCCACCTTTTCCAGGGGCCGGGCGGTCTACCTGAGCCCGCTGGTTGCCCAGGAGGTTGGAGATGAGTGAGCCCAGACGCACCCCCGCAGCCATCGCCCTTGAATCCGGAGCCCACTTCTTCGGAACCTGGATAGGAGAGGCTGGCCTCGACCAGCCCACAGTCGGCGAGGTCGTGTTCAACACCTGCATGACCGGCTACCAGGAGGTGCTGACCGATCCCTCCTACGCCGGGCAGTTTCTTACCTTCACCCAACCCCTCATCGGCAACGTGGGGGCTGCCGAGGTGGACATGGAGTCGCATCGGGCCTGGGCCAGGGGCGTGATCGTCTCCGTCGCCAGCCGAAGCTCGCCCCACTGGCAGGCCGAACTCACCCTGCGCGAGTGGCTGAACCAGCAGAACCTGCCTGGGATCCAGGGCGTGGACACCAGGGCGCTGACCCGGCACCTGAGGGACCGCGGGAGCCTGCGCGGCGCGCTGGCCCCTCTCAGTGTGGCGAGCGCGGAGGAGCTCGTGGAGGTGGCGAGGCAGGCGCCATCGGTCTCCGAGCAGGACTTGGTGGCAGAGGTCTCCTGCCGCTCCATCTCCCTGGTCGACTCTCCCCTGCACCCGGCCCTGCGGCGCACGGCGGCCATGGCGGGCGGGAGTGGGCACCGACCGGGCCAGGGACTCAAGATCGCGGTGATCGACTTCGGGGTGAAGCGGAACACCCTGCGGTCCCTGGTCAGCCGTGGGTGCGAGGTCTGGCTCCTGCCCCACAACAGCAGCCTCTCCGACCTGGAGAGGCTGCGCCCCGATGGGGTGGTGCTCAGCAACGGGCCCGGCGACCCGGCGCGGCTCCCGGCGGAGGTCGAGCTGACCAGGGCGGTGTTGGCCCGGTACCCCGTGCTGGCTATCTGCCTCGGGCACCAGCTGGTGGGGCGGGCCATAGGCGCCACCACGAGCCGACTTCCCTTCGGTCACCATGGCGGCAACCACCCGGTCCGGGAGCTGGACTCGGGCCTGGTGTTCGTGACCCCGCAGAATCACGAGTTCCAGGTCGACGAGGCCAGCATCCCGCGGGATTGCGGGTGGTTCGTGTCCGAGCGCAACCTCAATGACGGCTCCGTCGAGGGCTTGCGCCATCCCTCCCTGCCCGTGATCTCCGTCCAGTACCACCCGGAGGGAAGCCCCGGGCCGCAGGACCGGCAGGTCCTGTTCGACCAGTTTTTGGGACTGTGCCGACGGCCTGCGATGCGGCCAGGTGTCTTGACCGAGCGGCCGCCATCGGGTCCGACCCCGCGCAAGGTCCTGGTCCTGGGGAGCGGTCCCATCGTCATCGGCCAGGCGGCCGA
The DNA here is from genome assembly GCA_021791455.1 of bacterium. The sequence continues at coordinate 5,913 of JAJYWM010000174.1, forward strand.
GTTCGACTACGCCGGCACCCAGGCCTGCCGCTCTCTGCGCGAGGAGGGGGTCGAGGTGGTGCTGGTAAACAGCAATCCGGCGACGATAATGACCGACGAGGAGACCGCCGACCGGGTGTACCTTGAGCCCCTCACCGTGGAATCGGTGGAGCGAATCATCGCCCGCGAGCGCCCCGACAGCATCCTGGCCGGACTCGGCGGCCAGACCGCACTCAACCTGGCGGTGGAGCTGGCGGACAAGGGCGTCCTGGACCGGCACGACGTGCGGATCCTGGGGACGCCCCTGGAGGCCATCCGCGACGCCGAAGACCGGGACCGGTTCAAGCGCCGGATGGTGGCGCTGGGGGAGCCGGTGCCACCATCCCGGACGGTCAACTCCGTGGCCGAGGCCACCGCCTTCGCGGAGGAGGTCGGCCTTCCCCTGGTGGTGCGGCCGGCCTTCACCCTGGGGGGCACCGGAGGCGGCATCGCAACCTCTCAAGAGGAGCTCGAACGGGTGGTCGCGTCCGGGCTCCGGGCCAGCCCGATCACCCAGGTCCTGGTTGAGCAGGCTCTGATGGGGTGGAGGGAGCTGGAATACGAGGTGATGCGGGACCGCCAGGGGACCTGCATCTGCGTCTGCAACATGGAGAACCTGGACCCGATGGGGGTACACACCGGCGACTCGATAGTGGTGGCGCCGAGCCAGACCCTCACCGACAAGGAACATCAGCAGCTGCGGTCGGCGGCGCTGCGCATCATTTCGGCCCTGGGGATCGAGGGGGGTTGCAACGTTCAGTTTGCCCTGGCCCCGGACTCCTTCTCCTACTTCGTCATCGAGGTCAACCCCCGAGTCAGCCGCTCCTCGGCCCTGGCTTCCAAGGCCACCGGCTACCCCATCGCTCGGATCGCCGCCAAGATCGCCCTCGGACTGCCTCTCAGTGAGATCCCCAATCAGGTGACGGGCAAGACCTGCAGCGCCTTCGAGCCGAGTCTCGACTACTGCGTGGTCAAGATCCCCCGCTGGCCGTTCGACAAGTTCCCCCATGGGGACAGGCGGCTTGGCACCCAGATGAAATCGACCGGGGAGGCGATGGCCATCGGCCGCAACTTCCTGGAAGCGCTGAACAAGGCGCTGCGCTCCCTCGAGCAGGGACACCCGCCGGAGGCGGCTCTGAGACTGGCCCAGGACCGCCTGGAGGTCCCCACCGACCTGCGCCTGCCGGCGGTCCTGGAGGCGTTGCGAGCGGGGATGCCAGCCAAGACCGTCTCGGCCAGAACGGGGTACCCGGCGTGGTTCTGCGACCGGCTGGAGGAGATCTCAGAGCTGGAACGGGAGGTGGCGGCCGCAGGCACAGAGCCGTCGCCCGACCTGCTGCTGAGAGCCAAGCGCGCCGGCATCAGCGATCGGGACATCGCGACCCTCAGCGGGCTTGGAGGCTGGGAGGAGGTGGCGGAGCTACGCCGCCGCCATGGGCTGCGCTCCGTGTTCAAGTGCGTGGACACCTGCGCCGCGGAGTTCGACGCTGAGACTCCCTACTTCTACTCCTGCTACGAGGTGGAGAACGAGCAGCGGGCCAAGCCCGGAGCGGCCGTGGTGCTGGGCTCAGGCCCCATTCGGATCGCCCAGGGAATCGAGTTCGACTACTGCTCAGTGCAAGCCGCCTCCGCGCTGCGACGGCATGGCCTGGAAGCGGTGATGATCAACAGCAACCCGGAGACGGTCTCCACCGACTTCGATTGCAGTTCCCGCCTCTACTTCGAACCGGTGGACCTGGAGGCGGTCCTCGAGATCTGCAACCAGGAGCTGCCGACCGGCGTCGTGGTCCAGTTCGGGGGGCAGACCGCGATCAACCTCGCCGCTCAGCTGGACCGGGCGGGGATCCCCCTGCTGGGATCCCCCAGCAAGTCGATAGAGCTGGCCGAGGACCGGGCCCAATTCGATGCGATGCTGGAGGAGCTCCGGGTCGCCAGACCGCCCGGCGCGACCACCAGGGATCCGGACAGGGCGGTCGCGATAGCGGAGGCGGTGGGCTACCCGGTCCTGGTGCGTCCCTCATTCGTGCTCGGCGGTCGCGCCATGGACGTCACCCACTCCGAGCAGGAGTTGCGCGCGTACCTGACCGACGCCCTGGCGGCCTCCGGGGATGCCGGTGGGGAGGTTCTGGTCGACAAGTACATCCTCGGCTTGGAGGTGGAGGTGGATGCCATCTGCGACGGCCAGGAGGTGCTGATCCCGGGGATCATGGAGCATGTCGAGCGCGCCGGAGTTCACTCCGGAGACTCGATGGCGGTCTTCCCACCCCAGCGCCTCCATGACGACGTCATCTCCAAGCTCGCGGAAATCACGACCCAGCTGGCCCTGCGGACAGGGACAGTCGGGCTTATCAACGTGCAATACGTGGTCCACCGGGGCCAGGTGCTGGTGATCGAGGTCAACCCCCGCTCCAGCCGGACGGTGCCGTTCCTCAGCAAGGTGACCGGGGTGCTGATGGTGGAGGCCGCCGTAGGTTGCATGCTGGGCGACCCCCTGCGGGCCCAGGGACTTGAGCCCGGGCTGCGCCCCTCCCCACCCCTGGTCGCGGTCAAGGCACCCGTGTTCTCCAGCCGCAAGCTGGAGCTGGTCGACACCGTCCTGGGTCCGGAGATGAGCTCCACCGGGGAGGTGATTGGGGTGGACACATCCCTGCCGGCCGCTCTGGAGAAGGCCTTCGAGGCTGCTCTGGGGACCCTGCCCACGCACGGGGGCGCTCTGGTCAGCATCGCGGATCAGGACAAGCCGGAGGGCCTGGCGGTCGCGGCCCGGCTCGCGGAGCTGGGCTTCCGCCTCTACGCCACGACAGGCACCGCCGCCGCCCTGGCTCAGGCGGGAGTGTCGGTCACTGAGGTCAGAAAGTTGAATCAGGGGCATCCTGACGTGGTGGACGTCACCGTCGGCGGCCATGTGGGATTGGTGATAAACACGATCTCCAGGGTTGCGACGGACGAGGCACCGCACGCGGATGGGGCTCAGCCGGGAAGGCGCCCGGTGCGTGATGGATTTCGCATTCGCCAGGCGGCGGTACAACGGGGCATACCATGCCTGACCTCCCTCGACACCGCGGCTGCCCTGGTGCGCGCTCTGGAGAACTCCCGCCGCGGGGTGCTGCCCACCACCAGGACGATAGGCGAGCACCGCCGCGGCGGCCTGCCGGATGTGCCGTGACCGCGTCGAGCCAGCCCTCCGCCGCAGATCTGGTGGGCGAGAGTGACCTCACTCTGGCAGTCGAGGAAGTGGCTACCTGCCTGGGAGTCGACTCACTCGGGGAGAACCTGTTCGAGGTTCTCGTTCTGGCTCCCCGGATCCAATCCCTTGCGGAACCGGGCCAGTTCGCGCAGCTGCTGGTTGACGAGGGACCGGTTCCACTCCTGCGACGGCCATTCTCCTTCAGCCGCTCCGATCCCAGATCGGGGATGGTGTCGTTCTACCTGGCCGCCGTCGGGCAGGGGAGCCGGCGCTTGAGCCGGTTGCGCCCCGGCGACCAGCTGCGGATGCTGGGCCCCCTGGGACGCGGCTTCTCCCTGCCCGAGACCCGGGGCACCTCGGTCGTGGTGGCGGGAGGGCTGGGAGCCGCGCCGTTCCCGCTGCTGATGACACGTCTGCTCCAAGGCGACGAGAGGGTGGTCTTTGTGAACGGGGCCCGCCGGGCGCTGGAGCTCTACCCCGAAGAGCGGCTGCCCCGTGGGCTCAGTTCCCTGGTGGTCCGAACGGAGGATGGGTCGAGGGGGCAGGCGGGCCGGGTGACCGACGGCCTCTTGGACCTCATGAAGGGCGCTGACAGGGTTTACGCCTGCGGCCCCAATGCCATGCTGTCCGCGCTGGTCGCAATCTGGGAGGAGACCGGCCCGGGGGCGGGGGTTGAGCGACCGCGCCTCGAGGTCTCCATCGAGGCGCCCATGGGGTGCGGCTTCGGGACGTGCCTGGGCTGCGCGATCCCTCTGCGGCTGCCTTCTGGCGATCCTGCGGAGGGCCCGCTCGGCCTCTGCTGCCGCCAGGGCCCGGTGCTGGACGGCCGGGAGCTGGATTGGCCGCGACTCCTGCTCCAACCGTCTCACCTTGGCTGACCGCGACGTGACTCTGGAATGCCAGGTGGACCTGGGCCGAGGCCTCGTGCTTCCCAACCCCATAGGAGTTGCCTCCGGGACCTTTGGCTATGGCTTCGAGGCGGAGCGGATGGGAACCATCTCCGGGCTGGGCGCCATCTACACCAAGGGGACCACCCTGCTGCCTCGCAGCGGGAATCACCCTCCCCGCATCGCCGAGACCACGGCGGGGATGCTCAACTCAATCGGGCTGCAGAACCCGGGCGTCGCGGTGGTCGCCGGGGAGTACGCGAAACGGTGGGCTTCGTGGCCAGTGCCGGTGATCGTCAACGTCGCCGGTTCGGACATCCCCGACTACGTGGCGGTCTGCCAAAGGCTGACCGGGATCGAAGGGGTCGCCGGTCTGGAGCTCAACATATCCTGCCCCAACATCAGCCACGGCCTGGACTTCGGCACCGACCCCGCCCAGGCTGGGCGCCTCGTGGAAGCGGTGAGGCGCGCCACCGACCTGCCTCTTCTGGTGAAGTTGACACCCAACGTCACCGACATCACCTCCGTGGGCCGGGCGGTGGAGGCGGCTGGCGCGGACGGTGTGACAGCTGTCAACACCTACGTTGGGATGAAGATAGCGGTGCCTCAGAGGGCTCCGGTCTTGCCAGGCTTGGGGACTGCGGGCCTGAGCGGTCCCGCCATCAAGCCGCTGGCCCTGGCGGCGGTGGCGGCCCTGCGCCGGGCGCTCGGCATTCCCATCGTCGGAATCGGGGGGATCGGATCGGCTGAGGATGCACTGGAGTTCCTGGTCGCCGGGGCCGACGCCGTTCAGGTCGGCACCGCCAACTTCTATCGCCCCGGAATCGCGGCGGAGGTGCTCGAGGGTTGCCTGCAGTTTGCGCAGGCCAATGCGCTTTCCAGTTGGCGCGACCTCCGGTGGAGGCCCTGATCAGGCAAGCCTTCTGGCGGAGCGCTTTGTCCTGCCGTCGGCCGGCCAAACTCACCCGGACAAGGCACCGGCCAGGGCGCTAGTCCCGGCCGGCGAGCACCTGGTCCAGAGCGTCCAGGAGCATGTCCGCATGCTCTTCCTGGAATACGAGCGGGGGGCGGATCTTGAGCACATTGTGCCGCGGCCCGGTCGACCCGATGAGGATCCCCTTGTCCCGCATCCCATCGACGATCCGACCAGCATCCAGGGGAGCCCTGGTGGCGGGATCTGACACCAATTCCACGCCTATCAGGAGGCCGGCTCGGCGGATGTCTCCGAGGCATCGATGTCGGCGGGACAGGTCCCACAAGCCCGTGTCGATCCGCTGCGAAACCTCCCCGGCGTGGCTCACCAGGTGATCCCTCTCCAGGATGTCGAGGACGGCGTGAGCGGCAGCACAGGCCACCGGGTTGCCGCCAAATGTGCTGAACCAGCGCGCATGGTCCGCGAACCGCTCCACGATCTCGCGCCTTGTCACCACGGCCGCTATCGCCGCCCCATTCCCCATCGGCTTGCCCAAGGTGACTATGTCGGGTACCACTCCGGCCAGCTCGAACCCCCACATGCGCACCCCCGACCTGCCGAACCCCATCTGGACCTCATCGGCGATTAGGAGCCCGCCCCGCGATCTCCAGCGCCTCTGAAGGTCCTGGAGGTACTGAGGAGGGGGCGTCAGGATCCCCTCACTGCTCCACCCCGTATCCACAAGGAGGGCGCTGGGGCGGTGGCCGCGAGATGCCAGCTCGGCTATCGCCTGGTCCACCTTGGAGGAGTACCAGAGCGACCATCCCGGCTCTCCTGCTCTGGATGGGCCGAAATATCCGTCGGGCGCGGGAACAAGGGCCACGTGGTCGGGTGCCGGCCTGCCCCGCCATTCCTCCGGAGAGCAGGCCGCGGTGACCGTGGTGGAGCCGTGGTAGGCGTTGGTCGAGACCACCGTGCCCTGGGCCCCGGTGAACGAGTTGGCCAGCCGCCAGGCGAGATCATTGGCCTCGCTGCCCGAGGTGGCGAACATGACCGTGTCCAAATCCGCTGGGAACATCTCGAGCAATCGCTCGGCGAGGTCCAGGGCGGGCAAGCTCAGGTAGCGGACGTTGGTGTTCAGCAGGGCCGCCTGGCGGGCCTGGGCACCCAGGACCAGGGGATGGCAGTGGCCGACGATGGGGACATTGTTGTAGGCATCGAGGTACCGTCGGCCGGCGGAGTCGAACAGCCACACCCCGCTGCCTCGCACCAGGTGCAGCGGGTTCGCGTAGAAGAGCGGCGAGAGGGCGGGACCGAAGACCCGCTGCCTGCGGTCGGCGAGGGCGCTGATGTTGGCCTGCGAGTCGACGTCCGGCGGTGCGCCTGACGCGGCCAGGCGCACCCGGTGCCTCCAGAGCTCGGTGCCCGTGGTCTCAACCGTCTCCAACATCTCCCACACGCCGGCCTGCCAACCCGCCACGTACCTCGCGGTGGCGGGGAAACGCCGCATCCGAAATTGCGAGATGAGCACCAGCGCGACCCACCTGGCGCGCAGCAGGTCGGGAAGGAGCGCTATCTCGTCCTCCTCCAGGGGGATCAGAGTGGAGTACCCGGCGACAAGCGAAGCCAGTGCGGCCATCCCATCCCGGCGCTGCAGGAGCGCCTCCGCAGCGACCACGGAATCGATGATGAGAGGGGCGTGGATCATGTCACCGAAGTCCAGAAACCCTGACAGTCGGCGGTCTTCGTCGAAGAGGAGATTGCTCAACGACAGATCGTTGTGGATCACCTGGGCGCGGAGCCGTCCCAGCTGAGTGCTGGGGCCGTCTTCGAACTCGTCCAGTGCCCTTTGCACCATCGCTCGCCGACCCGGGTCCTCGATCGTGGTGAGTAGGGGGCGCAGCTCCGGGACTCGTCGCAGGTCCCAGGAGAGAGTCCTTCCCGCTGCGGGGTGGAAGAAACCCCGCAAAGCGAGGTCCAGGCGCCCGCAGGCGATTCCCAATTCCCGCAGTGAGTCACGGTCGAAATCGTCTACCTTGAGGTGTCGGCCCGGGCTGGCGGTAAACAGTCTCGCCAGATGATGCTCTCCCGTCGCTGCGACCCAGTCGGCCCATTCCGCGCCGCCCACCGTTAGCTGCGGCCTCATCACCGGCAGCTGCGGGTCGAGTCGGCCGATGTGCCTCAGGGCGGCCCCCTGCATCTCCAGGACCTCGGGCCCGTCCTGCGAGCAGCTGACCTTGAGCACGAACCGACCCCGGGGCCCTGCCTCGACCAGAAAGTTCTGATCTCTTTCACCGCCCAGTCGGCGGAGACTTCCTTCCAGCCCGAAACACCGCGCGGCTAAGGACGCGGCCTCTGCGACGGTCAATTTGGGAGGGGCGCTGTCCACATGGCCGGGGAATTCTGGGTCCCGACCTCCAAGCTGGCTGGCCACCGGGGGTCGACCGGCCATGCGACGGCACCTACCCCAGCCGCTAAGGTCGCCCGACCAGGTCGTCTATCCGAGCCAGGGTAGGGGCCGTGAGCCTTGGCAAAACCTCCAGGGCTCCCAGGTTCTCCCGCACCTGAGCCACGCTGGTGGCACCCGTGATCACGGTGGACACTCTGGGATTGGCAAGACACCAGGCGATCGCGAGCTGGGCCACAGAACACCCGAGCTCCTCTGCCAGTGGGATCAGGCGTCCCACGGCTTGGTTCTTGTCTGGGTCCGTCAGTTCGTCCCGGAGCCACTCATAACCCGGCAGGGTGGCACGGCTACCGTCGGGTATACCGTCAACGTACTTCCCGGTCAGCAGACCGGAGGCGAGCGGACTCCAGGTGGTCAGACCGAGTCCCCAGTCTTCGTACAGCCGGGAGTACTCGGCCTCCACCCGATCGCGGTGAAAGAGGTTGTATTGCGGCTGCTCCATCACGGGCTTGTGAAGGTGGTGGCGCTCAGCTATCTCATAGGCGGCGCGGATGTCCTCGGCTGGCCATTCAGAGGTTCCCCAATAGAGGGCGTACCCCTGGCTGACCATGTCGTGCATCGCCCATACGGTCTCCTCGATAGGGGTCTCAGGATCCGGCCGGTGGCAGAACGCGAGGTCGACGAAATCTAGCTGGAGCCGCTCCAAGGACCCCTCGATGGCCTGCCGGAGGTACTTACGGTTGAGCGTGTTCTCGACGTTCACGCCCTCGTGGATGCCCCAGAAGAATTTGGTCGAGACCACGAAGTCCCGGCGTTCCCATCCGGATCTGGCGAGAACCCGCCCCATGATCCGCTCGGACTCGCCTCCGGCATACACCTCGGCATTGTCGAAGAAGTTCACGCCCGCCTCGCGGGCGGCTGACATGCTGGCCAGGGCCCTGTCCTCGTCCATCTGGTTGCCAAACGTGACCCAGGAGCCGAAGGAGATGGCGCTCACCTTGAGGCCGGACCGGCCCAGCCGTCGATAGAGCATTGCCATAGGGGACATCCTCCTCAATCAGGGATGCGCCCAAGCGGCCATCCCCACCACTCCATCGTACCCAGCGCTCAGCCCCGGTCCCCGGTTGGCTGGACCACCGGGACGTTTTGCGGCCCACCCCGAACGCAGCCCGCGACCTCCCGCCCCACGGCGCGTACGCCCACCGAGGGATGCGCCTCTCGGGTCCTAGGTTGGGCCGCTTGATGTCCGATGAGCATTCGTGCAAACTATTTTCGTGATTGAAGTGGGCCATGGCAGAGCTACGTCCAATGCTCGGCTGGACGACCGCTTCGCCCGCTGCGTGGGCCACGCCAGCGGGCCGACTTGGCCTCCTGGCAGGCAATGGGCGCGGCTCGAAGAGCCGCCCGCTGTTGGTGCCCGGGGCCGCCTGAAGACAGACGGTTGCTCTTCGGTGCAGTTGGTTATCCGGCACCACGCGCCCTCCCGGGAATACACGGACACAAGCCGCGTGGCCGCCGCGCGACTGGTATTCCAGCACGCGGTCGAGGCGCTGGCGCGGGGGCGGCGCCTCGGTTGCGGGTCATGTTGGACGGGCCGCCGGCCCTCCCGTGGACGCGGATGATGGGCGCCAACCTCCGTTGTTCTGCCCAGGCCGATCTGGATCGTCTTGTCCAATTTCCGGAGCACGCATGAGCGGCTGGCTTGGAGTTGCGTCGGCCGCCCATGTGCGGCAGGGGGTGAAGCTCGGCATCGCTCAGATCGGGCACGGCAGGAGGCCCGGACTCGCCAGGATGAAAGCCGGGGACACGCTGGTCTATTACTCACCGGTCGAGCACTTTGGCGACGCTCTGCCGTTGCGCGAGTTCACAGCCCTTGGCCTAGTTGCCGACGACCTGATCTGGCAGGCGGACGAAGGGGACTTCAAGCCCTTCAGGCGCCGCGTCGACTACGCGCCGGCCAGAGCTCTGCCCCTCGAGGCGGTCAGGTCACGGCTCAAGCTGGCGTCCGCTGCCAACTGGGGCTATCAGCTCCGGCGCGGCCTCGTCCCGCTCGACCCGTCAGATGTCGCCGTGCTGAGCGAGATGATGGTCCTCCGGTGAGCCGCTCTCTCGGGAGCGAGTTCGCCGATGCCAACGACAGTCCCGGGCTCATGCTCTGGCGCGCGAGCAACAGGTGGCAGGCGTGCCAGCAGGCCGCTCTCAGGCCGTTCAGCCTCACCCACGTCCAGTTCGTGTTGCTGGCGTCGCTGGCGTGGCTGCAGGGCGACTCCCCGGTCACTCAGCGAGCGCTCTCCGACCACGCGCACACGGACCCGATGATGACCTCCCAGGTCCTTCAGGTCCTGGACACTAAGGGTCTGATCCGGCGGGAGCCGAACCCGACAGATGGGCGGGCCCGAGCGCAGACGCTGACCCCCGAGCGGACCGGGCCAATCGGCGGTCGAGGAGGCGGATAGGCGATTCTTTGGCCCGCTGGAACTCCGGCTGCCTCTGTTCAGGCAGATGCTGCTCGCCCTGACCGAGGGCTGATCGCGGCTCGGCTGCGGCGCTGAGAACCCACACCTGGCGGCGGATCGCGACCGCGCGGGGTCGGACCCGCGGCACACATTTCGGTCCACCGAACTGACCGGCGCCACCGATGGCGGATTGGCCGCGGCGTCGCCCGACAGCCGCCAACTTGACTAACCCCACATGGTTATATAACCTAGTGGCTATGTTGCGTCAGGACCCTCTCAGCATCACGTTCGCGGCACTCGCAGACCCAACGCGTCGGGCGATTCTCGACCGGCTCTCGGCGGGTGAGGCTGGGGTGGTCGAACTTGCCGATGCCTGCACCCTGAGCCAGCCCGCCATCACCAAGCACCTCAAAGTGTTGGAGCGAGCTGGCCTCATCAAGCGTGCTCGCGACGGCCAGCGCCGCCCCGCCCGGCTGCGGCCGGACGGTCTGCTGGAGGTCGATGACTGGCTCCGCCAGACCCATGCCGACTGGTCCGACCGCCTCGATCGGCTTGAGATCCATCTCGCGAGCCAGACCGCCAGAGGCAACTCCAAGGAGGACCCCCGTGCCTGAGCAACCCGTTCCCGTGGATCTGAGATCTGTCACCCCGACCAAGCAGCTCACCATGGAGCGGTGGCTGGCGGCGCCGCCGGAGCGAGTCTTCCACGCCTTCACCGAGTCGGGGCAGATCAAGAGCTGGTGGTGGCCGAAGGGGTTCCGCTGCCCCGCAGCGGAGGTCGACCTTCGCGTCGGAGGCCACTATCGGATAGCCATGGAGTGGCCCGAGTTCATCCAGGCAGATGCGCGATTCTCCCACTACCTGGCGGGCGAGTACTACGAGATAGATCGCCCCAGACGGCTCGTGATGAGCGGTCGGGCAGTGAACGAGGAACAGGGCGAACTCTTTGCGACCCTGATTGAGCTGACCTTTGAGCCTCACGAGGGTGGCACGGCGCTGACTATGCGTCAGTCCTACTTCGACCCGCTGCCACCCCCTGAAGCGATGTCCGGCGCCGAACAGGGCTGGTCCGAGCAGCTGGACAAGCTGCGTACGCTGTTGCAGGACTGACACGTCCGGTGACCACCACACGCACTCAGACGCTCGAGCTTCTTGGAGTCGACCTCGTCTTCGACGTTCGGGGCCAGCTGCCGACGGCCGACGGACGGCGACCACTCTTCCTCGTCGGACAGCCCATGGACGCGACCGGCTTTCGCACCCTAGCCTCCCTGCTCCCCGACCGGACCGTGATCACCTACGACCCGAGAGGAATAGGGCGCAGCACCCGCAAGGACGGTCGCTTAGATCACGATCCCGGCATTCAGGCCCAAGATCTGCATTCTGTCGTAGACGCGCTCGGTACCGGCCCAGTGGACATGTTCGCGAGCAGCGGGGGCGCGGTGACGGCACTGGCCCTGGTTGCCATCCACCCCACGGACGTCACCATCCTGGTGGCCCATGAGCCGCCGCTGGTCGAGGTCCTTCCCGACGCGATGGCCGCGAGACGAGCTGTGGACCAATTTCTCGACTCGTACACGGCCCTTGGACTGGGTTTCGGCATGGCGTCGTTCATCACCATGACCTCATGGGCGGGCGAGTTCGGCGATGACTACTTCGCTCAGCCGGCCCCGGATCCCGCCTCCTTCGGATTGCCCAGCGCGGACGACGGGACGCGCGACAACCCGCTGCTTTCGGGGAGGTCCAGTGCGATTACCAGCTATCGTCCCGACGTCGCGGCACTGGTCTCGGCCCCGACCCGCATCGTCATCGCCGTTGGGGAGGAATCGCTGGGAACCTTCACCGGGCGCACGTCGGTGGCGATGGCCGGTCTACTCAGTAAAGAGGTCGTGGTGTTTCCGAGCCATCATGCCGGTTTCGCAGGCGGGGAGTTCGGCTACATGGGCCAGCCCAGAGCCTTTGCAGACCGACTTGCCGCCCTGCTGGACGAAGTTGAGCGCGATTCGCAACCACAGTGATGCGGGCCGGCGTGGGACGGCATGCCCCGGAGTTCCGGAATATGCCCACCAGGGCCTGACCCCCATCGCCATCCCACCCTGGTTCGCGGTCCGGCAACCAGAAGAGCTTCGACTCCAAGGGTGGCGCAATCCGACACCGTGGGGCAAGACGGGGCACAGCCCGGCTGAAGGAGTGGGCGGACAAGCCCTGCTCGGGTGACCCTGCCGGTCTCCATCCGGCCGGGCAGGACAGAGTCGATGCCGCGCCGCTTCTCAAGCCGCTTCTCAAATTGGGTCATCTTGACCGTGAACCCGCACCCGTGCACACCCGGCTCGCGCCTCAGCCGGGCCTGCGCTCCTGTCAGGCTTGGTGAGAATCCCATAGCGGTGCTGGCTGACGCGGCGCCAGCTACTGTGCTGCCTTGGCTCACGGGGAGCGTCCTGGCCAGGCCGGTAAGAGGCCCTCTGTGCCCGCTTTCTGGAGCTGGTGCCCGATCCTCGAGCACGAGCTCGGAGCCTTGCTCAAGCCGCTAGTACGGGTCCGGCCGACCCAGTGCGCGCCTGGCCCGGCGGCTGTAAGCGTGACCCCGCTTGCGCCATCGGACCCTGCCGCGATAAACCGACTGGAAGAGCTGGCCACCAAGCACCGCCTCCCAGTGGCCGCTGGAGTCTCGGACTATCGGTGGTGGCCTCGGCGCAAGCGGAGAACAGCCGTGGCGGCCGTCAAGTCTCCTGGGGCGGCGATCGCACGGGCTCAAGCGGAGCTGCAGGCACTTGTCAAAGATGTTCGAAAGGAGATGGCAGTATGAGCGGGATAGAGGATCTGCGTCGGCGGCGCGAGGTGGGGTCCTCCGTGCAGCGACGTATGCCAGCCGCCCTTCGGCCACGCACCGACCCTGCCGTAATGGCGAAGGGCCCCGGCCGGAGCGATCCGCAGAACCCCGGGGAAGTCGGCGGGCGGCTACCTGACGCTGACCCCTTGGTGGCCCTGGGCGTCCGGATCCCCCGCCGCCTAGACGACCGGCTGGCGGTGCTGGGCGTCCTGCTCCGGGTTCGAGGCATACGGGTCACCAAGGCGGAGCTGGTGGCGTACACGCTGAGGCATCTGCCCGAGAATGTGACCGAAAAGCTCGCGGCTGAGATCCGGCGCTAGCGCAGAGCAATCGCCCAGAGAGCGTAACTCAGCAGAACGAGGCGCAACCCGTACGGATTCCCGTACTATATGGGTGTGCCAAGGTAGTTGCTACAGGTGAGGCACGTGCAGCCCTCCACCAGATTGCCAAGCGCTTCGACGCCGGAGAGGGCGAGCCGGTGTACTTCGGTTCCCACCGGCGTGCCCAAGGCGTCATCGTTCCACTGGAGGTCTGGGAGAAGCTGCTTGAGCAGGCCGAAGATACGCTCGACCTTGAGCTTGCCCGACAGCGTTTGTCTCATGGGGACGGGCAAAGGCGAAGCCGTGCCGATCTGGATGAAGCCTTTCGCGAGGCAGCCGAGGCAGCAAGCCGTAAGTCTGGGTGACGCCGCGAGCTAGACGGCCACACTACACGCTGATCCCGCATCCAGAGGCTGTAGCTGACATCGCCGCCTTGGCTTCGCAGGGCCCGGCCGTTGTCGCGGCAGCGGCGGCAATCGCCGACGGCTTAGCCTTTGGGCGGGTCATCGGCAA
>JAJYWM010000193.1 GCA_021791455.1 bacterium
GCTCTGGCGCTCCCGCCTGCCAAATCCACCTCCCGAACGACCTCCATCGCCATGTCTGCCTAAAATAGGGGCATGCCAGTCGGATTTAGCGGCCAGGCGCCAGTCGCCATGCGCATCTCGTCCCGTGCCCACTACGGGCTGCGGATGATGACCGAGCTGGCCAAGGCCCACGGGGGCCCACCTCTCAGCCTGGCCGAGATAGCCAAGACCGAGTACCTTCCCTTGGCATATCTCGAGCAGCTGGTTGCTCCCCTGCGCCGGGCCGGGCTGGTGGAGGGCACCAGGGGCCTGCATGGGGGGTACCGGCTCAGCCGCCCGCCGGAGGCCGTGACGGTGCTGGAGATCGTCGAGCTGATGGAGGGCCCGGTGGCACCGGTCGAGTGCCTGGCGGAAGGGTACCGCCAAGGCGACTGCCGACGTGAGCCGGAATGTCTTAGCCGGCCCCTCTGGGGTCGGTTGCAGCAGGCGGTGAAGCAGGTGCTCGGGGGCACGACCCTCAGGGACCTGCTCTCCGACCCGATGGCCGTGGAGCCCTGGTGCCCCGGCGAGGGTCTGTCCGTCGCAATCAAGGAGGGAGTCCGTGTCTGATTCGAAGGTTCCAACGCTTGAGATCCGCGACCTGAGAGTGGCGGTGGACGGCAAGGAGATCCTCCGCGGGGTGAACCTGGAGGTGCCCAAGGGGCAGGTCCATGCCCTCATGGGGCCGAACGGGGCGGGGAAGACCAGCCTGGGATATGCCGTGATGGGGCACCCGAAGTATCAGGTGACCCAGGGAGAGATCAGCTGGGCCGGCGAGAGTGTGCTCGGCAAGCCGCCCGAGGAGCGCTCGAGGATGGGCCTCTTCCTCAGCTTGCAGTATCCGACCGCCATCCCCGGGGTCACCACCACCAACTTTCTGAGGGCGGCGCTCAAGGGGCAGGGGAAGGAGCTTCCGGCTCGCGACTTCCTGAAGCTGATCCGTCAGGAGGTGGCGGCGCTCAAGATGGACCAGTCCTTCATGTCCCGCTACATCAACGACAACTTCTCGGGCGGCGAGAAGAAGCGCATGGAGATCGTCCAGATGGCGGTCCTGAAGCCGGAGATGGCGATCCTCGACGAGACCGACAGCGGCTTGGACGTGGATGCTCTGCGGACGGTGGCGGAAGGGGTGAACCGGGTGCGGGGGGACGGGATGGGCATCCTCATCATCACCCACTACCAGCGCATCCTCGACTACATCACCCCGGATCGGGTGCACGTCATGGCCGCGGGGCGGGTGATCGCCTCGGGAGGCGCCGAGCTGGTCAAGGAGATCGAGGCCTCGGGATACGACCCCATGCTCCGCGCCGCGGGGATCGAGGACGAGGCGGCCGCCGCGGTCTCGGCCTAGAATACTTAGTAGTTGAGTCGGATTTTCCCCTCGGTGGGGTTGAGAGGCAAGCCGATATGACAGTAGCCGCGAAAGACCTGACCAAGGATTACAAGTACGGCTTCAACGACGGCGACGAGTTCGTCTTCCGAGCCCAGAAGGGACTCACCAAGGAGGTTGTGGCGGACATCTCCCGCCGCAAGGATGAGCCCAGCTGGATGTTGGAGTTCAGGCTCAAGGCGCTGGAGCACTTCCAACAGCGTGCCATGCCCAGCTGGGGGGCGGACCTGAGCGGGATCGACTTCGACGACATCTACTACTACGTGCGCCCCGCCGACGAGCAGGGCAGGACCTGGGAGGATGTCCCCGAGGGGATCAAGAAGACCTTCGACAGGCTGGGCATCCCCGAGGCGGAGCGCAAGTTCCTAGGGGGAGTGTCCGCTCAGTACGAGAGCGAGGTCGTGTACCACTCGATCCGCAAGGACCTGGAGAAGCTCGGGGTGCTGTTCTCGGATTGCGACACCGGGCTGCGGGAGCATCCTGAGATCTTTCGCAAGTACTTCGGCACCGTGATCCCGGCCAACGACAACAAGTTCGCCGCCCTCAACTCGGCCGTCTGGTCGGGCGGCTCATTCGTGTACGTGCCCAAGGGGGTCCGGGTGGAGGTTCCCCTCCAGGCCTACTTCCGCATCAACACGGAGAGCATGGGGCAGTTCGAGCGGACCCTGATCATCGCCGAGGAGGGCAGCTTCGTCCACTACATCGAGGGCTGCACCGCCCCCACCTACAGCAAGGACTCCCTGCACTCTGCGGTGGTTGAGATTCTGGCCATGCCGGGAGCGCACGTGCGCTACACCACGATCCAGAACTGGTCCAACAACGTCTACAACCTGGTCACCAAGCGCGCCATTGCCCGGGAGAACTCGGTGGTCGAGTGGATCGACGGCAACCTGGGCTCCAAGGTGACCATGAAGTACCCGAGCATCTACCTCATGGGCGAGGGCGCCCATGGCGAGGTTCTCTCGGTGGCGTTCGCCGGCGACGGCCAGCACCAGGACGCCGGAGCCAAGGTCATTCACGTCGCCCCCAACACCACCTCGACGATCGTGAGCAAGTCCGTGAGCAAGGGGACCGGTCGCACCTCATACAGGGGCCACCTCAAGGTGTACCCCAAGGCCCACGACGTGCGCTCCAGCGTCCGCTGCGACGCTCTGCTTTTGGACGAGACCTCCAGGTCGGACACATACCCCTACATGGATGTGGAGGCGCAGGACGTCCAGATCGGCCACGAGGCCACGGTGAGCAAGGTTGGTGACGAGCAGCTCTTCTACCTCCAGTCGCGGGGGATCACCGAGCAGGAGGCGACAGCCATGATCGTGAACGGCTTCATCGAGCCCTTCGTGAAGGAGCTTCCGATGGAGTACGCCCTGGAGCTGAACCGCCTCATCTCCCTGCAGATGGAGGGAAGCGTCGGATGAGAGCGGCAGGCCACTGTACTAGCCGCGCTCAAGCGGGCCAGGCGCGATGACGCAGCTGGTCAGGACGACCCAGCTGACCAGAGACGACGCACCTCTCGGGGAGTTGGCAGGGGGCGATCCGCGCTTTCTGAGAGCCCTGCGAGAGGCGGCGCTCAGCGCCTATCGCGAGGCCCCCTGGCCGTCGTCGTCCCGCGATGAGGATTGGCGCCGGACTCCCCAGATCGACAGGCTGGACCCCGCCTCGTACGCGCTTCCTCCGGCCACGGACGCACCAGGTGTTCAGATCTCGGATCAGCTGGCCCGTGTGCTCGATGGCCCCATGGCCGCTCTGGGAGGGCGGCGCA
>JAJYWM010000215.1 GCA_021791455.1 bacterium
GGGGACTGCCTGTGGCACTCTGAGCTCGGTTGCCTCGTAGGGAAGCGGCACGGTCGGTGGCGCCAGCTTGACCTCCGGAGGAGGGCTCCTTGAATCCATGAGCCACTCCTGGACTGCTCGGGCTTGACTCTTCATGGCCGGGGGAAGCGCGGACAGCCGGAGAAGTTCCGGATGGGGCAGCAACACGGCAAGCAGGAGCGCTCCAGGGTCCAGGCCGTCGACGGCTCCCTTCGCCACAATCCGCCACCACGCCTTGTCCACCGACGCATAGGCGGAGGCCAGCCCCGGCCATCGGGCCCTGATGTGCCGGTTCACGGCAAGGTTGAGAAGGGTCGTGTGCCAGGCATCCGTCCGGGATCGCTTGGGCGCCTCTTGACCGACCAACGCCGCCTGCAGCGCGAGCGCCAGCCTCAGCGAGCCTTCGGAGTCGGACGGTGGCAGCTGGACGCGACGGTCGGAACCAGCAAGCGGGACTCCCTCGATCACCTGGCACTCTCTTCCCAGCAGTGCCCTCAAGGCCAGTTCAAGGGGGTGCCGACCGGAGCTCATGCTCCGAAGTGCGCGGCGATCACTTGCCGGACGGCCTCCTGCAGATCCGGATCGTCGGTGATGGGGCCGGCGATCGCCGCTTGGCACGCCGAGGACTCACTCAGACCTTCGCCGATCAAGGTTGCGGCCGCGACCAAGGTCCTGGTGCTGGCCCCCTCCTCAAGCCCCTCAGGCACCAGCGCTCGCACCTCATTGCCGATCCGCACCAGGATCGCGGCGAGGTCGTCTGTGGCGCCGGTCTCCCCACTCAGGATTTTTCGCTCCAAGTCCGGCTCTGGATACCCCAGCTCGATCGCCACGAACCGTTGCCGCGTGCTCTGCTTCAGGTCCTTGACCGCGCTCTGATACCCGGGGTTGAACGAGGCCACCAGCATGAATTCAGGTGGTGCCTCGAGCATCAATCCGAGCTTGTCGAGGGTAAGCACGCGCCGGTCGTCGGCCAGCGGGTGCAGGACCACCACGATGTCCTTGCGCGCCTCCACCACCTCATCGAGATAGGCGATGGCACCATCCCTGACGGCCCGTGTCAGGGGCCCGTCAGACCACTCCGTCGCTCCATCCTTGAGGAGGAACCTGCCGACCAGGTCGCTACTGCTCAGGTCGTCATGGCACGCGACGGTTATCAGAGGCCGGCCCAACTCCCAGGCCATGTGGCGCACGAAGCGCGTCTTGCCGCATCCCGTCGGTCCCTTCAGCAGTATTGGCATCCGACTCCTGTAAGCGGCGGCGAACAGCTCGACCTCGTCGTCCTGGCTGAGGTAGAAGGGGCCCGTGGTCAGCAGAGTGGTGCTCATCTCTGCCCGACCGGGCCGCTCCGGCTGGGATGCCGCATGATCCCAGGGTATCGAGGCTGCGGGCCCCGCGGTGGGTCAGCCCTCAGGGCCGGGCGCTATCACCAGGCAGCCGTTGTGGCCGCCAAAGCCAAAGGAGTTTGAGAGCACGGGCCCGGGCACCCAGGGGCGTTCCTCGCCCTGCACCACATCCAACGCGATCTCCGGATCTTGGGTCTCCAGTCCCGCGGTCGGCGGGATCACCTTATGGCGTATGGCGAGGATCGAGGCGACGGCCTCGATCGCCCCCGCCGCCGCGAAGCTGTGCCCGGTCAAGCCCTTGGTCGACGTAACAGGGGGGGCGCCGTCTCCGAAGATCTGGCGAATGGCCCTTGACTCCGCCAGGTCGTTGAGGGGGGTGGAGGTTCCATGGGCGTTGATGTGGGCGATCTGGTGAGGGCCCAGCCCGGCGTCCTCCAGGGCTCGACGCATGCAGGCGCTGGCCCCCTTCCCGTCTGGCGACGGAGCGGTGATGTGAAAGGCGTCGGAGGTGCTGGCGGCGCCCATGATCTCGGCGTAGATTCGCGCCCCGCGCCCTACCGCGTGTTCCCAGTCCTCCAGGACCAGCGCTCCGGCGCCCTCGCCCATTACGAACCCATCGCGGCGGCTGTCGAAGGGACGGGACTGACCAGACGGTGAGAGGGCCTTCATGTTGGCGAAGGCGGCGATGGCGACCTCGTGCATCGACGCCTCCGCGCCACCGGTCATCACCACGTCGCACCGCCCGTTGGCGACCAGGCGCGCGGCCGCGCCGATGGCATGGGTTCCAGCCGCGCAGGCAGTCACGATGGTCTCGGAGGGCCCGCGCCAGCCGAGCCGGATGGAGATGTTGGCCGCGCCAGCGTTGGCCATCATCGCGGGCACCAGAAACGGGGAGACCCGGTCTGGACCCTTCTCGTGGTGGACCACCACCTGTTGGGCCAAGGTTTCGAACCCGCCCGCACCACTGGCGAAGATCACCCCGCAGACCTCGGGATCGGCCTCTATGTCGCCGGCGTCATCCAGAGCCTCCTGGGCCGCCACCACGCTGAACTGGGCGAATCGGTCCAGGCGCCGCACCTCCTTGGGGGGCAGCCACGGGCTCGGGTCGAAGCTGTGGATGCGCCGATCCAGTGCTTGGTCTGGACGGAGCAGACGTTCCCACAGCGGCCTGGTGCCAATGCCGCAGCAGGTCACGGCCCCGAGCCCCGTCACGGCGACTCGCCTGCCCTTGATCGCCTGTCCGTCCAAGATCCCGATCAGCAACTCAACAGGTCTCCATCCATCATCAGAGGTCAGCGGACGGGGCGGTGGTTACGCCTCTTCGGCCGCTCACGCCCGGTTCGGGCCGAGCAATGATATCCATAAGGGTGCTCCACCAGGACGGCGCTTCCGCTGAGGGCCAGCCTCGAATAGAATCGGGGGAGCGGTGGGGTCGGGCCCTGCTGCGGCGATGTCAAGGCGCCATCCCACGTTGAAGAGGGTATTCGCTGCTCAAGATAGACATCCCCGGTTGGAAAGGGCTCCGGCTCGCGCATCTGGTGCTGGACCTGAACGGCACCCTGGCACTGGATGGACAGCTCCTGCCCGTGCATTCAAGTCTGGCCCAGCTGGGTCGCTCCCTTGACGTAACCCTGCTCTCAGCGGACACTCACGGCACCCTGGAGCAGGTGGCGATGGAGCTCGGGGTCAGGGCGGTCCGGCTCGACGAGAATCAGGGGGGAGCCGAGCAGAAGGCGGCGTACGTCGAGGCCCTGGGAGCGGAATCGGTGGTTGCCATCGGTAACGGCACCAACGACGCGGCCATGTTGCGGTCGGCCGCACTCGGAATAGTGGTCGTCGGGGCGGAGGGCTGCTCGCTTAGAGCGCTCACCTCCGCTGATGTGGTGGTGGCCTCGGCCGAGAACGCACTGAATCTGCTGCTGGAGCCACGCCGCCTGGTCGCCACCCTGCGCAGTTGAACTGCGCCCCTACGTCACTCGGGTCCTAGACTGCTTCTCGCGACCTCAGTTCGAGAGCCGCTTGGCGCCAACCGGCAGTGGCGGACTTGGCACCGCGATCCTCGCCCGGTGGTCGACCACAAACGCGCCCTCGGGAGTGACCGTCACCGGGTTGCACTCGATCTCGGCCAGAGCTGGGTGATCCTCCGCCAGCGCTGCGAGCCGCACGATCAGATCCCGAGCCTTCTCGACGTCCACCCGGGGGGCACCACGGAATCCGACCAGCAGGGGGTAGGTGCTCAGCTCCTCCAGCATTTCCCCGGCCTCCCGTGGTCCGACCGGTGCCAGCCTGATCGACTTGTCGTGGAGAAGCTCAACCGCGGTCCCGCCCGCGCCGCAGGCAACCACGGTGCCGAACCCCTCGTCGCGAACCGCACCCACCAGGACCTCCACACCGCGCTCGAGCTCACGCTGGATCACAAATCCCTCCACCGTGTGCCCGGCTGCCGCCAGCCGACCTGTCATCTCGGCCGCGGCCGAGATGACGGCCTGTGCCCCCGTGAGACCCAGGACCACCGCTCCCAGCTCTGTCTTGTGCAGGATGGTCGAACCCGTGGCCTTGAGAACGACGGGATATCCAATCTCCTCGGCCCGGGCCGCCGCCTCCTCCGGGGAGGTGGCGAACTGCGTGGCGACGGTGGGGATGCCGTAGGCGCCAAGCAGCTCGGCGGATTCCTCCTGGCTCATCCAGCCGTCGCCGCGACGCAGGCAGGTCGATATCTCAGCCGCGGCCCTGATCCGGTTGCCCACGACCAAGGGCCGGTCCGCTCCGGGCTCCGGTCCGGACCGCCACCGGCTCAGCCTCCAGGCTGCCGCCAATGCGCGGGCCGGGTTTTCGGGGAACGGATATGACGGCACCTGAACCGTCTTCGAGCGGAGTTGGTCGGGCACCCCGGAGGTGGTCATGAACACGGTCAGGAGCGGAATCGGCCGCGGCAGCCGTTCCGCCGACTCACGGATCGCGGCCGCCACATCCTCCGCCCGGGTCACCAAGGGTGGGGTGAAGATGACGATGAGGGAGTCAAGGGCAGGATCGCCCGCGACCACCTCGATGGTGCGCCGATAGTCGTCGGCGCTGGCGCTCGCGATCATGTCCACCGGGTTCCCCGTGGCGGCCTCAAGGGGCAGGAACGCTCGCAGGCTGGCGCGCGTCTCGGGTGAGAGCTCAGCAACCTCCAGACCGTTGGCCTCACAGGCGTCGGCGCATAGGATCGCCGGCCCCCCCGCGTTGGTGACGATGCCAACCCTGGATCCCTTGGGCAGCGGCTGGCTAGCCAGCAGCGAGAGCAGGTCGAACATGTCGGAGAGAGTCTCGGTGCGGAGCACTCCGGTCTGGCGGAAGAGGGCGTCCACCGTCGAGTCCGAGGAGGCGACCAGGGATGCCGTGTGCGAGGCCGCGGCCCTGGCTCCGGCCTTGCCTCTGCCGCTGCGCACGGCGACGATCGGCTTGCGCCGCGAAACCCGTCCGGCGATCTGCGCGAACTTGCGCGGGTTTCCGAATGACTCCAGGTACAGAGCGATCAGCTCGGTCCGCGGGTCGCGTTCCCAGTAGCTGAGCAGGTCGTTGCCTGAGATGTCCGCCTTGTTGCCCACCGACACGAAGCTGCTGAGCCCGATTCCCAGGGTGCGCGTGCTGTCGATGATGGCCAGGCCGAGAGCGCCACTCTGGGAGAGAAAGCCGACGGTTCCCGGGATCGGCATGCTGGGGGCGAAGGTCGCGTTCATGCTGACCTCGCTGGCCGTGTTGATAGCCCCCATGCAGTTTGGACCCACCAGGCGCATCCCGGAGTCGTTGCAGATCCGCAGCAGCTCCGCCTGGCGCTCCCGTCCCGGCTGGCCACCCTCTGCGAATCCAGCCGATATGACAATCAACGCCCGGACCTGCTTCTCCGCGCACTCGCGAGCCACCTCCACCACCAGCGCCGCCGGCACCGACACGACGGCCATGTCGACCGGGCCTGGGATCTCCAGGATCGAGGGGAAGGCGGGCACCGACTGGACCACCTTGGCCTTCTGGTTGACGGGATAGACGGGCCCTCGGAACTCCGCCTGCAGCAGGTTGTGGAAGATCTCCCCCCCGATCGTCCCCCTCTCCCGGCTGGCCCCGATCACGGCGACCGAAGTGGGCCGCAGCAGGGCGGCGACCGCGGCCGCGGCGGCCTCCTCCTCGCGATCCAGGAAGTGACGCAGCGCGTCTGGGGTCATCTCAGTCGGGAATTCCACCGTGACGGTGCCGGGCTCCGAGCGGGTGTGGACCTGAAAGCCGCTCTGGGAGAAGACCTCCAGCATGGCGGAGTTCTCCGGGAGGACGGTCGCCTCAAACAGCTCTATGCCACAGGCGTTGGCCGCCTCAGCCATCTGGGCGAGCAGGATCGAGGCGATTCCCAATCCCTGAAATCGATCGGCGACCGTGAACGCGACCTCGGCACGACCAGGCCCGGTCCGGACACAAAGACTGTGCGCGACCGGGTGCTGGGGACTCCCCTGCAGGGCCAGAAGGCCGAACGCGCCGCTGCCTCCGACCTGGACCAGCAACTCCGCGGTTCGGTCGATGTCCACAGCTCCGGAGAAGAACCTGGTCGCCAGGGACTGGGCGGAGAGTCCGGCCAGGAGTTCCCGTACCAGGAGTTGGTCTTGGGGGTTGACCGGGCGGAGGTGAAGGGTCGACCCGTCTCTCAGGACTATGTCGTTTTCGACCAGCGACGGGGCCCCAATCTCATCCATACGTGGCCCATTGTCGACCCCCCCGGCCGGCCCCGCGTCGATGATTCCACCTCCAGCCCAAACCGTGATCACCACGCCCCTCCGGGGCCGGGTGAATCCACCTGCCCTGGGGTCGGTAGTTACGCGCTTTGGAGGTGAGGCGACGGCGCCCATCATGAGGTCATGGCGGCAGAGATGCGGTTGGCAGAGCGGAAAGCGGAGAAGGGCGAAGTGGCCGGGGTAGTCATGGAGTCAGCGACTCCTGATGGACCATCTGGTTGGCAGGAGATGATGGCACTGCTCCTGCACACGAAAGCCGCTTGGCCCCCTCCCGAAGAGCAGACTTGCACCGAATGCGACTCCGATTCTGGAGGCCGCGCTCTGCCGCCTGAGGACTATCTCGGGTAGCTCTCAATCATCCGTCGGCAGGTGCAGGTACATGCTTTGAATGCCCACCCGTCCCGGTCCCCGAAAGCGGTTGAAGACCAGCTGGCCGACCCCGGCGAAGACTCCCGTGCGCAGCCCGTAGACCGTCGGCCGCATCCTGACTCCAGGGTCCATGTAGACCCACCCTCCGGGCTCGACATCGATCTCCTCGCCATCCTGGAGCTGCTTCTCGAAGACATTGCCATAGCCGTGCAGCCAAACCACGCCATCGCCATCTCTGGCCTCAAAGCGGTCGACCCAGAAGCCGTTCCCGCCGAACAGGTTGTTGGTGATGCCCCGTAGGCGAGTTGCCGTATAGCGCAATGAGCCCGTGGCGGCCAGGAACTGGTGCTCGCGGACCAGGATCGCGGCCTGACGCGGGAGCTCCAGGGGGAACACGTGGCCCGGAGCATCGCGGGAGAAGGCGATCTCGCCGCGCCCCTTGGCCTCGGTCAGGAAGACCTGCTGGCCTGAGATCATGCGTCGCGCGGCGCCGCGCACCGCACGCAGCTTGACCGCCATCTGCGGGTCCTTCCAGAGCACCACGTGATGCTCGAAGTAGATGGGCATGGATCCGTCCAGCCGGCAGTGGAGCATGGGCACCAGCTCGCCTTGGATCTGATACGAGATGCCCGGTGCCAGCCCCTCGCGGATCCTGGTCGGGAGCAGTTCAGGCGGGTTCGTCACAGCCGTCGACCTCCATTCGTCTCCGCCGTCGGGCTGAGCGGCATCTTTTCGGGTAGTCCGTTGGCGTGCTCTGTCCCGCGGGCCCTCAGTCGATGGTAAGCACCACCTTCTGGTGGGGCGACGCGGCCTGTAGGGCCCACGCCCGCTGGATGTCCGCCAGGGGCAGTTGCACCATCTCGAGGCGGATGCGACCGGCCCGGGCGTGGTGTAGGAGGTCCCTGAAGGCGGCGGTCTTGGTCGATGCGGGCATGCTGCGGTTGGAGTGCCCCGAGATCGTCAGCATCCGGCCCCTGAGGTCGCCCGAGCGGACGACCGCCTCGGCGGACGCGCTCTGGCCGAGGTTGACGAACCTTCCCAGGGGGGCCATGGCCTGAATAGCCGCCTCCGCGGGCATTCCCCAGAGGCCATCCAGAACCAGTTCGATGGGCCCGACGTGAGCCTGGCGCAGGGCTTGGGCCAGCTCCCGCGCATCCTGGGACCCGGTCAGCTCCAAAATCGAGTCTGCTCCCAGATCCAGGCACCGTCGGAGCGCGTGCGCGTCCCTGCCTACCGCGGTGATGTGTCC
Source organism: bacterium (assembly GCA_021791455.1). The sequence goes on from JAJYWM010000215.1 coordinate 7,740, forward strand.
GGCCCCCATGATCCGAGCGGCCTGGATGGCAATCTGCCCCACCGCTCCGGTCGCCCCGAGGACGAGCAGGCTCTCACCCGCTCGCAGGTGCAGGGAGTCCCGCAGCGCCAACCAGGCGGCGAGCCCAGCCACCCCAAGCCCGGCGGCCAGATCGTCAGAGACGCCCTTAGGAAGCTCGGTGCAGGTCTCCTCCTCGACTAGGCAGAACTCGGCGAGGCTGCCGCCGGAAGTCTCGTTGGCCTCGAACCTGACCCTGGTCCCAGGTGACAGCGAATCTCCGGTGACAACAACCCCCACGCCCTCGGTGCCCGGGGTGTACGGGGGCTCCGGGGTGCCGCCATAGTGGGCGCCAGCTGCCACCGCCAGGGTGACGGGGTTCAGCGCCGCGGCCCTGACCAGGAGCAGGGCCTGCCCTCCCTTTGGATCCCGCGGCCTCGGTACCTCGGCCACCCGGGGAGCGGAGCCGATCCGCTCCACCCGTGCCGCCCTCATCCGAGCGGGAAGCTCCACGCGGCCTACAGGTGGATCGTGGGGAGCCCGGACGCCGTCACGTCAAAGGTGGCCCACATCCCGGCATCCTCGTGCCCCGGAACCAGGCAGGCAATCCGGTAGTCGCCCGTTTGGCTCGCCACGAACGAGAAGGTGGCGCTGTCTCCAGGAGGGATGCCCACGGTCGGGTTGGGGATGCTCGCTCCCGGAAAGACGGGGGTGGATCCGGTTGGGGTCACGATGGCCGCCGAGTGGTTGATCTTGTCCACGTTGCTGAAGTTGACCACGACCTTCCAACTCAACGGGACCGTCACCACCATCTTGCCATCGGCCTCTCCGTCGAAACTCAGGGTGTTGTTCACATCCTGGTAGCCAGCCTCCAGCTTGAGGGTGGCCGTCTTGGTGGCCAGGTTGTAGCTGAGCCATTGGTCGAGAGTCACGGTGGTGGGCGTGGCGCTCGGCTTGGCCGAGGGGGAGGGAGAGGGGGAGGCGCTCGGCACCGGCGCCGGCTTCACATAGAAGGACGCCGTCGCCGTGATCAGCCCGTCAGCGGTCACGCTGACCGTGCTCGAGTCGGTCCTCTGGCCGGCCACATTCCAGGCCGTGAACGGGTGGCTCGAAGGCTCGGTGGGGGTCGCCGAAAGGGTAGCCTTCTCGCCGCACCCGAGGGGGATGGTCGAGGTGTTGCGGGTGAGCACGTGGGTGCTGCCCTGATAGGTGGCGGTGACCGTGCCCAGGAGCGAAGAGTCGTAGGCGGGTATCTGTACGGTGACCGAGCATCCGACGCCGGTCGAGGCGGAGGATATCGGCCCCTGCCCACAGCCCGCCGCCAGACCGCCCAGGCCCAGGGCCAGGCAGACGCCCATCGTGACTCTGGCGGGGGTCCCCGTCACTGGGACCATCCTCGACCTGGACGATCGTTGCTCATCAAACTCAGATTAGCGGATAGCGGCCGACCGGTGGCGGCCGCTGCCGGCGCCTTCCCAGCCAACCTCGTTCGACTTCCGCTGTGTGGAGTGGTGGCGCGCGCGCTAGGGTATGCATTCGTGAGCGCCGTCCATGAGGGGGTCGCCGAGCATGCCGAGGCCGTCGGCAGTGGAGCGACCGAGGAGCGCCGGGACAGGCCCTGGAGAGTGATCGTCTGGAACGACCCGGTCACTCTCATGAGCTACGTCGTCGTCGTCTTCCGGCGGATCTTCGGCTACGACCTGGAGACGGCCACCCGGCTCATGTTGCAGGTGCACAACGAGGGCAAGGCCGTGGTCGCCACCCAGCCGAGGGAGCGAGCCGAGGTGACGGTGGCGCAGCTGCACGCCCATGGGCTGCAGGCCACCCTGGCGCGCGACTGAGAGTGGCGGAGATACAGGGCCGAGGGCCGCTGATCCAGGTGATGGTTGACCACCGCGAGCGGGAGGCACTGCTCCAGATCGTGGACCGGGTTCTGCCCATGGTGGATGAGTCCGCCTGGGCCACACCTCGGGCCTACGCCGACGACGCCCTCGAGGCTGAGTTCCAGCGCCTCTCCGGTCCGGATCTCAGCGACACCAGGGCGGCGGACCTGGAGGTGCTCCGTTCGAACCTTCGGGGAGAGGGGCCGATCGAACTGTCCGTGGAGCAGGCCTGGAGCTGGTTGCGCGTGCTCAACGTGCTGCGGCTGGCCCTGGCGGAGCGGCTGGGCCTTGATGAGGACGGCTGGGAGGAGCGCTTCAGCCAGCGTCAGCATCGGCGCCCACCCCTGGCCACCCTGCACCTCCTCAGCTGGGTTCAGGAGGAGTTGGTCGAGGCGCTGCCCGAGGTCTGATCCCATCCAGGCTTGAGAGGACGGGGGACCAGCGGGCGCTCGCTCGAATCCTGCTGTCGACCCAGCCCAGAACCGCGGCCTGGCCAGCCGCTCAGGCTGAATCAAAGAAGCAACCGCCACCTCGGCGGCGCAGAGTTGAGCCCGGGCGCCGCCGTCTGGGCTTGGAACTAAGGCACCTGCGACCCCACCGCCCGCTCGCCTACCCTGGCAGAACGCCGCCAGTGATCAATTCGGGTGGGTAGCCCAGATCTCCGCCATCCAGCGCTCCACCTCGTCGGGGTGAGATGGCAGCCCGGCACTCAGCACGCGGCAGCCCGCCTCGGTGACGACCACATCATCCTCGATCCGCACCCCGATCCCGCGAAGGTGCTCTGGAACGGTGAGATCGTTGGTCTGGAAGTACAGGCCCGGTTCGACCGTCAGCACCATGCCCACCTCGAGCTTGCCCTCCGGGTAGTTCTGCTGGCGGGAGTTGGCGCAATCGTGAACGTCGAGGCCCAGCATGTGGCTGACACCGTGAATGGTGTAGCGACGGTGCAACTGGCTCTCGGGCCGCAGTGACTCATCGGCTCCGACCGGCAGGATGCCCATCTCCTCCAGACCATGCGCGAGGACTGCCTGGGCGGCCCGGTTGGGCTCCTGGAAGTCCGCCCCGGGCTTCACAGCGGCTATGCCGGCCTGCTGCGCCCGCCAGACCAACTCATAGATTCGGCGCTGATCCTCGCTGAACCTTCCGCTTATGGGCATGGTGCGGGTGACGTCGGCCGTGTAGTAGCGGTTGCTCTCGACTCCCGCGTCGAGCAGCAGCAACTCTCCCGGGCGCAGGTCGCCGGTGTTCTGGCTCCAGTGGAGGATCGTGGCGTGGCTGCCCGCCGCGGCGATGGTGAGATATCCAGTGTCGTTGCCCTCTTCGCGCGCGCGCTTGAAGAAGGCGACCTCAACATCCCTCTCCGACCGGGCCCTGGGCAGCGCCCGGACCACGTCGGCAAAGGCTTGTGCGGTCAGGTCCACCGCCTCCTGCAGCAGCTCGATTTCCAAGGGGTCCTTGCGCAGCCGCATCTCAGACAGGTGGGTCAGGAGCTCCTGATCATCGCCCGCCAGGTCCTGGGCCAATTGATCAACCCGGGGGTCGAAGCCACGCAGCACCAGGCCGCGATCGTGGGCCCGCACCAGCTGCTCCAGATCCGATATTGGCCTGGTGTCCACTCCGAAGCGGCTGGACGTGGCCGCCAGGCCGCGCCGCGGACCGACCCAGAACTCCCCGTTCCTGTCGGTGAAGAATCCGGTCGTCTTGAAGTCCGACTTCGGCTCCGCAAAGAGGACGATGCGGTGGCCGCCCTCCGCCAGTGGTTCCAGGACCAGCACCTCGTCGGGCTCGCCGTCACCGACCAGGTACAGATAGTCGGTCGCCGGCCGGAAACGGAATTCGGTGTCGTTCGCCCTGGTCTTGGGAACTCCGCTCGGGATGATCATCAGCTGGCCCGGGAATCTCTCGGACAATTCGCCTCTTCGGGCTTGATAGAGGTCGATCCCGGAGATCGGCTGGCCCGCTGGACCGTCTGTCGCTCCCCAGCCCGTGACCATGAACTCCAGGAGTGCCTGGGGTGCCTTGCTGTCGTGTTTAGCCGTGGTCCCCTTGGACCCTGCGGGTTGTTCTTCCGGGTCGCTGCTGACAATCATCTCCGGATCGTAGCGCACCGAACCGGCCAAAAGGCGGGGCCTCCTGATCAGGGTAGGAGCTCGGCCTCCTCTGCTTTGGGAGTGCCTGGGCGGGGCTGAGAGCCCCACCCGTGCCGGCGCCGGTGCTCGAGGTCAAGCAGCTGCCCGAGGCGCGCTCGCGCCGTTGGGGGCAGGCGCCGTCCCCTAAGGTCCGCCGGGCTGCCGTGCCGTCGGATCTCCTCGTACGCCCACGCGTCGAAGCTAGCGGCCAGCAACAGCAGGGAGGGGATCCTCAGCGGTTGACGCAGAAGGGCCCAGCGTGACATGGAAACGCCGACCAGGCATCCATCTGAGGCCGGCCCCTGCCCGGTCCAACCAAGGTCTGCGCGCCTCAGAGGCAGGCCTGCGGCCAGGTGGGCGCTGGCCCGGTCCAGGGAGCGATCCGGAAGGGCGCGCAACCTCCGCAGCAGCCTGACGTCGTGAGGTTCAAGCGGGGGAGTTGTGTCCATCATTCCGACCTGATCCAAGCGCCCGACGATGACTCCACTCAAGTCTAGCTCCGACCTGTCCACCTTGCGATGGGGAGCTGGCTTGTGGATGGTGGCTCCTTTTGGCGGCCCCACCCGGGTGGATGACGGTGAGCGGTCAAGCTGGCCCTGTCGGTCCGCCCGACGCGGCTCGCCCCTCAGCCGGTAAGTTGTGTTGGTGCGCGTGGTGGAACGCTTTGAGGTGGGGGCCAACGGTGACGAGCAATCGTCCAGGCGGCCCGGGCGCATGCCGCCGGTTGCCTACTTTTCCCCTGAGTTCGGGGTCAGCGCGGGGATCCCCCAATACTCCGGGGGCCTGGGAGTGCTCGCCGGCGACTACCTGCGGGTCTGCGCCGATGAGGGCAGACCGCTGATCGGGGTCGGTCTCTTCTACCGTTTCGGATACTTCCGCCAGCACCTGAACGGGGAGGGTTGGCAGGAGGAGAGCTACCGAGAGCTGAGCCCCGAGGAGATGGGCCTCCGGCGCGTCGCCGGGCCCCCGATTGAGCTGCCCATGGCCGAGCGCACCATGCGGGCCGCGGTGTGGCGACAGGCACTCGGGCCGGTGCCCCTATACCTGTTGGACTCCGCCGGGACCGACAATCCGCCGGATCTGCTGCCGGTGACCGACCGCCTCTACGGCGGGGACCTGGAGCACCGGCTCCGCCAGGAGATCCTGCTGGGCATGGGCGGAATCCGGGCGCTGGCCGCCGTCGGCGAGACTCCTGCTCTGTTCCACAGCAATGAGGGTCACGCCGGGTTCCTCGCCCTGGAGCGGATACGCGAGCTGGTTCACGGGCATGGGCTGCAGTTCGACGAGGCGGTCGAGGCCGCGCGGGCGGCGACCGTATTCACCACCCACACTCCGGTCCCCGCCGGGATCGACCGCTTTCCCGTGGAGCTCATGGCTCGTTACTTCCACCAGTACTGTGATGAGATGGGCATCGGGCTGGACACCCTGATGCGCCTGGGGCACTTTCCTGGGGAGCCCACCGACGCGCCCTTCAACATGGCGGTCCTGGGATTGCGGATGTCGGGGCATGCCAACGCCGTCTCCCATCTGCACCGTCGGGTCAGTCAGAGGATGTTTCACGGGCTATGGCCCGACCTCGCGGAGAGCGAGGTGCCCATCCAGGCGGTCACCAACGGGGTCCACCCCGGGCATTGGATCTCACCCGAGATGGCAGGTCTGCTGGAGCGTCGGCTCGGCCCCAACTGGGCCGTGGCCGGTGCCGCCAACTGGGACGACCTGGGCGCCCTGGATCCTGGCGAGCTGTGGCGCATACGGCAGCCGGGGCGGCGGCGCCTCGTCGAAGAGGCGCGCCGCCGGGTGCGGTCGGCCGAGTTGAGGAGGGGCGCGGTGGAGGTGGACTGGACCTCCCACATCCTCGACGACCGGGCTCTGACGATCGGGTTCGCCCGGCGGGTCGCGGAGTACAAGCGCGGCGCCCTGCTATTTCATCAGCCCGAGAGGTTGAAGCGTCTGCTGCTTGACCCCGAGAGGCCAGTGCAACTGCTCATCGCCGGCAAGGCCCACCCCCGTGATGAGCAGGGCAAGCACATCATTCAGGCGCTCGCCCGGGTGGCTGCGGACCCCGAGCTGCGAGGCCATCTCATCTTCATAGAGGACTACGACATCGACGTCGGCAGGCTGCTCTACCAGGGGGCCGACGTCTGGTTGAACACCCCCCGCAGGCCGATGGAGGCCTGCGGAACCTCCGGACAGAAGGCGGCCCTCAGCGGAGCCCTCAACTGCTCGATCCTGGACGGTTGGTGGGACGAGTGCTATGAGGACGGCAACGGCTTTGCTCTGCCGTCCTTCGAGGAGGTCGGCGATCTGGTGGAGCGGGATCGGCTGGAGGCTGAGGCCCTCTTCCAGGTGCTGGAGAACCAGGTGGTGCCAACGTTCTACGACAGGGATGGCGATGGTGTCCCGCGGCGCTGGGCGGAGATGATCCGGAGATCGGTGCAGACCATAGCCCCTGTCGTGCTCGGGTCCCGGATGCTGGCGGACTACGTCCGGGTCCTGTATGAACCGGCCGCGGCAGCTGCCGGACTGGCGGGGGCGGACGGGGCCCTGGGGGCGCGCCAGGCCGTCGCCTTTGCCAAGCGGGTGCGAGAGTGCTGGCCCAGGGTCTCCGCCCTGGCCCGCAGCATCCCGGCGCGGGGGATGGCCAGGGGCGTCGAGCTCGGAAGCGAGCGCTTGGTGGAGGCTCTGGTCGAGCTCGACGGACTCTCACCGCAGGAGGTTGAGGTGCACCTCCTCCACGGCCCGATTGCTTCCGATGGCCAGCTGGTGGCCCCCAGGACTGAGAGGATGGAGGTTGACGAGTCCAGCGCCTCCGGCCCCCGCCGATATGTGGGCAGAATGAGCTTGACCAACGTCGGACCCTATGGATTCGCGGTGCGGGTGATGCCGAGGCGCCTCAACCGAGACGCCCCCCCGCCGGAGCTCCCGGTGACCTTCGCTACCCCATTGCGTTGTCGGCCGTGAGCGCGACCGGGGAGCCCGGGGAGCCGCCGCCGCCAGAGGCATGGCCGAACGGTCGCCCCGGCGCGGTCTCGGGAGAGCCCCCTGGGCGCGACGAGGTCGAGCTGTACACAAGGACGTTTCAGACCATCCTCAGGTCCTCGGGAGAGGTGCCGCTGCGGGCCCTCGAGAGGGCCCATCTGGGGATGAGGTCGTCGCTGCACCCGCTGGGAGAGGCCGCCAGCCTAGACAGCGGCGCTCTGCTCTACTCCCTCCACCGCCTGCCTCCTGTGATTCTCGAAATGCGGCGGGTCGTGCTCGGCCAGTCTCCGGAGCAGCTGCTGCTTACCGATCGGGAGGGGCGCTGGGAGCCCGTTACGGCTCCCGGCCGCCGCCGCCGCTGGTGGTGGGATGGGGCATCCGGCACCCTGGCCGTGGCCCTGGCGAGCAGCTCAGATCTGGACGACCTGGTGCCGACCCTGGTCGCCCTCCAGATCGAGTGGAACAAGGCCCACCGCCTGCTGACCGAGCCCGGGGAGCGGGAGAGAGGAGGGATTCCCGAGCGCCTCGGCGTCGGTCCCGACGACTGGCTTCGCCTGGAGGCGCTATTTGGAGCCCGCCTGCCTGAGTTCATCGCTCGCGTGGGAGAGCGCCAGATGGACCTCAGGCTCCGACTTGTCGGCGGCTCCCAGGTCGGGTTCGCCCGCGCCACCCGGGAGTGGTGGGGGCCGATCGGGGAACTGCTGACTCGGGAGGGGCTCCGGGACCGACCCGTCTACTTCGTCAGCAGCAACGCCCACGGACTGGTCAACCTCCTGTCGGGAGTCGCCCGCCGCCGGCGGGACACCGTGATCCGCTGGGCCGAGGCATCCCATGACCCGGAGCTGAAGACCTTGGTCAGGCGCCGACGCACGGGAGCTCCGGTGTCCGAGGACAATTTCCTCTACTACGCGGCACGGCTTTGGTTCGAAGCCCACCCCAGGGCCAGAGCCGAGCGCACCGCCGAGGAGAGCCGGGAGGGCATCCACCACATAGAGGCCCGTTCGGGGACGGATGTCGCCGCCCAGGTTGTGGTCCTCAACCGTCTGGAGCCAGATCAGCTCGACCCACGGCTGGGCCCGCTGGACGGGCGCTCGCTGGCTGAGGCGCCCGAGGTGGTGATCAACATCCAGTACCCGCTGGGCCTGGGCGCGTACCACATTCTCCGCCAGGTGATGGAGGCGACCGACCAGGTTGCGGGCGTCTACATCCTGGGCAAGGCGGCGACCCTGAACGCGGATGTCGGCGATGTCATGATCTCCGATGTCGTCCATGACGAGCACAGCGGCAACACCTACTGGCTCGACAACTGTTTCAGCTACGCGGACGTGGCGCCGTTCGTCACCTCGAGGTCGGTCCTGGATCGGCAACGGGCCGTGTCCGTGCGCAGCACGTTCCTGCAGAACCGCGCCTACCTTGACTTCTACTACCGGGACGCTTACACGGTGGTGGAGATGGAGGCTGGCCCCTACCTGGGAGCGGTCTTCGAGGCGGGCGACCCCTCCCGCTATCCCACCGACGAGCAGGTCGACCTGACCCGACCCGCGATGGAGGTCGGATTGATCCACTACGCCTCGGACACCCCCTACACCCAGGCTCGCACCCTGGGGGCTCGGGGGCTCAGATTTGAAGGGATGGAGGGCACCTACGCCGGCGCTCTGGCCATCGCTCGGCGGATCCTGCAGCGGGCTCATGCCCTCTCCTTGGCGGAGAGCGCATGAGCTCGCTCGCGGCGGAGCGCTGCCAGGCCTGCCACGGGCGCGTACCGCCGCTGACTCGTGATGGTGCCCAGGCGCTCCTGGGGGACCTCGCCGAAGGCTGGACGATCCTTGGGGATGTTCTGAGCCGCCGGTTCACGGCACCTGATTTCCTCACGGCCTTCGCCCTCGCCACATCGGTGGCGCTGGTGGCCGAGCGCGAGGGTCATCACCCCGACCTCCTTGTGGGCTGGGGTTATCTGGAGATCAGGCTGACGACGCACGCTGCCGCCGGGCTCACCCGCAACGACTTCATCATTGCGGCCAAGGTCGACCAGCTGGTGGCCGCCAAGGCGGCCGCCCCCGGATCGTAGCCCGCGGGAATGCTCGACAGGTCGGGAGGGGAGGGGACCCGATGCGTGGTCCTGGTCAATCCCGCGCGCGTTCCCCGCTCCCTCGGGCTTTCGTCTCTGATCCAGCGCCACGCCCGGGCGTCGGGATGGCGTGAGCCGATCTGGATAGAGACGGTGGAGGTCGGCGACGACGGTCTGGACGAGGCCCTCGGGGCGGGCGCCGATGTGCTCCTCGCGTGCGGCGGAGACGGTACCGTGGCCCGTGCGATTCAGGCGCTGGCGCAATGGGAGCAGGTGGCGCTGGGGATTGTGCCCCTGGGCAGTGGCAACCTGCTGGCGAGAAACCTCAACCTTCCCCGGGCGCCGGAGGCGGCGGTGCTGGTGGTCACAACGGGAATCCGCCGCCGCATCGACCTGGGGGAAGTAGGTGGCATTCGATTCGCGGTCGCGGCCGGAATCGGCATCGACGCCAAGATGCTGGCGGATGCGCCCGGGACGGCCAAGAGGGTATTCGGATGGCTGGCCTACGTGCCATCTGCCGCGATCCATCTTCTGGATCCGGAGTTCGGGGTATCCCTGGAGGTCGACCAGGGACCGACACTCACCAGGCGCGTCAGATCGGTCCTGGTCTCAAATGTCGGCCGGCTGCCGGGAGGGATTCGCCTGCGGCGCGACATATCCACGGAGGACGGCCTCCTGGATGTGGTCGTCATCGCTCCGAGACGCCCCCGGGACTTCCTGCGCCTGGCACTTCGCCTGGGGCTGAGGCACCCTGAGGGGGTGGGCCTTGAGACCTTCCGCTGCCGTACCGTCAAGGTCGTCGCCGAGCGCTCCCAACCCCGCGAGGCCGACGGTGAGCCCCTGGCCCCTGCCCGGGAGCTGGTGGTCGGGGTGCTCCCTCGAGCGCTCCTGGTCTGCACCCAATCCACCTGATTCGCCCGGGGCGGGACAGTCCCGAGAGGGAGGAACTGGTGAGCTGGGTCGGGCTGCTGCGCCCCCAATCGTGGGGTCGGCGGTCACTCCGGTGGCCCGGCGCTGGCCGGGCCCGTCCATGATGGGCCGCGGCAAGGCCAAGTCCGCCGGGACTCGGATCTCGCCTATGAGGGCGGAGGCGACCCGGTCACCGCGGCCAGCACCAGCTCCACAGGGTGATAGGAGGGCAGCTGGGAGCCGCGGTCCCCAAGCGCCGCTCGGATCTGCAGCAGGCAGCCCGGGTTGCCCGCTGCCAGGCAGTCAGGGGCGACCGAGAGCACGTTGTCGGCCTTGCGCAGGCCAAGCTCCCGGGCGGCCCCGGGCTGGGTGAGGTTGTAGGTGCCGGCGCTGCCGCAGCAGAGATCTCCGTCCGGGACCTCCAGCAGCTCCAGTTCAGGGATGGCCCGAAGCACTCGCCTCGGAGGCTCGCTGACACCCTGGGCGTGAAGCAGGTGGCAGGCATCGTGATAGGCGACGCGCAACCGTACGGGATGGAGGTCCGAGGGGGGGCCGAGCTCGTCGAGGATCTCGGTGACGTCACGCACCTTGTCGGCTACCGACCTGGCACGGACCGCGAATAGCGGGTCTTCGGCCAGGAGCCTGCCGAGGTCGCGCATCATGGCACCGCAACCGGCAGCGTTGACCGCCACCCGGTCGATCCTGGGGTCGTCGAACAGCTCCACCAGCCGCCTAGCCCGCTTCAGAGCCGAATCCTCCCTGCCGGCATGGAGCTCCAATGCGCCGCAGCACCCCTGTCCTGGAGGCACGCTCACCTCGGCTCCGTAGGCGGCCAGGACCCGAGCGGTGGCGAGGTTGACGTGAGGCTCCATCACCCTTTGGACACAGCCGCCGAGAAGGGCCACCCTCATCCGGGCCGCACCACCTCCGGCCGGTCTGACCGGGGCCGGCAGTCTCGCCCACGTCCGGCGCAAGCTCTGCTCCGGAGCCAGCCGCAGGGCTGTCGCAAGAGGGGCCGCCGGCCCCTTGAGAAGTCCTTGACTGGCACCGACCAGTCCCAGCCTGCGCCCGGCCCAGAGGGCCGAGGTCAGCACTCTGAGACGGGTGGGATGAGGCAGGACCGAGAACATGCCGGCCCTGAGAATCCGCTCCTACCAGGGGCGGGGAAAGCGCCTTTCCACCTGTTGCCTGGTCTGCTCCAGGAGGCGGTCGTAGGCGACCCCGGATGGGCAGGCGGGCACGCAGGCGAGGCAGCCGAGGCACGAGTCCCAGTGGGCTACCATCTCGGAGGTCATTGGGCGCTCGCCTTGCTGGGCCAGGTCCATCAGCAGGATGCGGCCCCGCGGGGAATCCATCTCCTCGCCCCAGAGCTGGTAGGTGGGGCAGGCCGGCAGGCAGAAGCCGCAGTGAACGCAGTCGGACAGCAGCCCGGGGTCCGGAGGATGGTGGCGATCGAAAGCGGGGTCGACCGTGATCTGCGGCCCTGCGGCCGGTCTTGGCCGCTCAGCCACGGGACACCTCTGCCAGAGGAGCCGTTGCCACTGAGTGAACTCTAGTAGTAAGCCCACTGCCGGTGGCACCCCGTCTCGGGGTTCCTCTCCCGTTGCCGGGTTCGGTTCTGGCCTCACCGCGGAACGCACACCGCCGAGGCAGTGGTC
>JAJYWM010000231.1 GCA_021791455.1 bacterium
GCAGCCCCTTGAACTTGAGGAGGTCCGGCAGCCAGAAGCCGCTCAGCTCCTCCTCCCGGATCTGGGCCCTCTCCTCCGCCACCGGATGCAGCCAAACCCGGGCCAGGATCGGAGCCCCAGTGACGTCGATCCCAGTCCCCTCCTGGACCAGTACCCCCGTCCCCGCAGCCACCTGGAGCAGCTCCGCCACCCAAGGGGTGACCGGGATCCTCCGAGTCAGGTCCCCGATCAGCCCCTGGATCTTGAAGGCCCGCTCCGTGGAGTGCTCAGCTTCCGGCTCCCCCACCGGCCCGACCTGTGGCCGGGCGGTCCCCACCGCCCTTGCCTCCACCCGCCGGCGCTCGGCCTTGGGGTCCCTGACGAAGCTCCCCGAGCCGTGCTCGGACTCCACCCTCCCCTCCTGCTTCAGCACCCCAAGGGCGCTGCGCACCGTGGCCCGGGTCACGTGGTACCGGGCCATGAGCTTGCGCTCCGACGGGAAGGCCACCCCCGGAGGCAGCCGCCCCTCCTCGATCTCCCGCCGGAGAGTCGCAGCCAGCTGCTGATACAGCGGCTCGGAGCTGTCTCGGTCCAGGACGTACCTTGCCATAGGTGCAGCTTACCTGGTCCGGACCACGCCTGCAACTGTGCAAACTAGATGCACTTCCGGGGACTGAACCGTGCAGGACCCAGGAGCCACCCGGTCCGCGGCGCAGTTGGCACAGGCAGCGGTACTGACCCTTTCGGCACTTCGAGTTTCGGCACTTGCAGTTTCCTAAGGCTGGCGCTACTCTGCCGCCATGAAAATCCCAGTCGCGGCCAACGGCGATCTCATCATCCCTCGGCAGTTGGTGGCTGAACTTGTGGCGGAGCCAGGGGAGGAGTGCTTCGTAGAGCTCGATGATGCCGGCACCAGGATCACAGTGGCCCGGATGGACCCTGGCATAGCCCGGGCGTACGGACCCTCCAGCTGGACGGGGACACCGATCAGATCATCGGCGCGTTGCGGGGACATCAGGGATCCGATCCAGTTAGCGGCTGAGCCAGGCTGCAAACGCTAGGCGTCGCCAGTGTTTGTGAGCCAACCTCCGTAGCGTGGCGCCCATGCTGGTGCACGACGACTCCATCCCCGGGGGCTCCGCCAAGCTCGGCGACCAACTCGAGCGGGCCGCCCGATCCGAACCTACCGCCTGGATCTTAACCAGAGTGACCAACAACGACTCCGTCTACGGAACTCTCGGCACCCACACGTCCACCGACGATGTCATGGAGAAGCTCAAGGGTCGGCCGATAGCGTCCGCGACAGAACCTTAACGCCGGCACCGGCTCCCGGTCCGGAGGATCTCGGCCCGAGGCACCCCGTCTCTGATCAGCCAGTGGTCGATCATCGCCTCGGCCACGTCCCCGTAGGTATAGGTGCGGGAGTGAGCGTATGACTGCACGGCCTGAATGTATCCGCGCCTCGCCCATTGTCCGATGTCTCTGGCTGAGACCCCCGCTAGGCGCCCCACCTCATCGGGTATGTACCAGCCCGTCGGGGCGTGTTCACCAGCCACGGGTCGCCTCAGTAGTACGGACCCTATTCGCCGAGGCAAAATAGCAAATGACCCAATCCTTGGGGCTGCCTGGGAGCCAAACAGTTGTTTGGCATCAGTGTATCCAACGCTGTAAACGCCAGCTTCCTATGCCCCGACTAGATCACGACTTCTCCAGGAAGGGAGTAATTGTCTCAGGTGAGCTCCTCGATGCGGGGTCTTTCACAATCGGTGCGTGTCAACCCCAGTGAGACAGGTTGGCTTCAAATCGCCGTGCTAGCGAGGTCCTCCTGAGGCGGGTTGATCCAGGCGGCGGCGGGCAGGGCCAGTGGCCGTGGCGGCTTGCGCACGAAGCGCTCGGGATGCGCCAGGCAGGCGGCGGTGAGTCAGTAATTTACAGCGCCACCTGTCTCATCCGGCTTGACAAGTTCCGCCGGACTCGTCGAGTTGATCGAGCGTTGCGGACCACGTGGCGAGAAGTTTGAGGGACTCCTGGGTCGGGGAGCCGGCCTCGGCGGTGTAGACGAGCAGGGTGAGGCCCGGATCGGCAGTAAGCTCCATCGCCTCGTAGGTGAGGTCGAGGTCGCCGACGGCGGGGTGGTGCAGCCGCTTGCCCCCGGTCTGGTGCGAGCGCACGTTGTGCGCCGCCCAGCGGGTACGGAACTCCTCGCTGCGGGTCGACAGCTCGCCGATGAGGTCGGTCAGGCCACGGTCGTACGGGTCGCGGCCCGCCTCGGCTCGCAGGACCCCCACCATGTCGTTGGCGACGCGATCCCAGTCGACGTAGAACTCCCGAGCGTTGGGGTCGAGGAACGTGAATCGGGCGGTGTTGGCGGGCCTGATCGGATCCTTGAAGATCGGAGCGTAGAGGGCGTGGCCCAACCGGTTCCCGGCGAGGAAGTCCGACCGCCCGTTGCGCACCCACGCGGGGGCGCCCACCATGGCGTCGAGCACGCGCTGCAGGCTCGGTCGGATTCGCTGTGGGGCGGGGCGGCGACGCCGTGCGGTTGACATGTTCGCCGTGCGCGCGAGATCGAACAGATGGGCACGCTCGTCGTCGTCGAGTTGAAGGGCACCCGAGAGCCCGTCCAGAACACTTTCCGAGACCCCGCTCAGATTGCCCCGTTCGAGGCGGGTGTAGTACTCGACGCTGATCCCGGCCAGCACCGCCACCTCATCCCGCCGGAGGCCCGGGACGCGCCGGTTCGCCCCATAGAGCGGCAGTCCCGCCTGCTGGGGGGTCAGCCTGGCTCGCCGGGTGGCGAGGAAGTCACGCGCCTCACTCCGGTTGTCCATGGCCACCAGCGTACGGCCCCGCCCGAGTCGGAGGGAGGCCCTGGCAGTACCTGTATGGAGGGGGTCTTCCTCACCGATCGCCAACCCCGTTTACTGGATCCAGGAGGTCAGCCGGCAGCCACGCCGGAGACAACCAGACGCTTACGGCTCGACCGGCGAGCGACAGAAGGAAGGAATCCACCATGCGAGCAGCGATCTTCAACGGCCCCCGTTCCATCTCCGTGGGCGATCGTCCCAGCCCCACCATCCAGCAACCGACCGAAGCGATCGTTCGCGTCGTGCTCGGCTGCGTCTGCGGTTCGGACCTCTGGTACTACCGGGGCGAATCTCCCCATGCCGTCGGGTCGATCGGTCACGAGTTCATCGGCATCGTCGAGGAGATCGGCTCCCACGTCCGAGGCGTTACTCCGGGCGACCTCGTAGTGGCCCCATTCGTCTACTGCGACATGTCGTGTCCGCTCTGCCAGGCGGGGGTGACGGCGCACTGCCTGTCCGGAGGGTCGTTCGGTAACGGCACCGTCGATGGCGGCCAGGGCGAGCGAGTCCGCGTCCCGCTGGCCGGCAGCAGCCTCGTCGTCGTGCCGGGCGCTCCGACGGACCATTCCGACGCGACCCTGCGTTCGCTACTTGCGCTGTCCGACGTCATGTGCACGGGCCATCACGCTGCCGTGTGCGGTCGAGTGGCCAAGGGCGACACCGTCGCCGTCGTTGGTGACGGCGCGGTCGGCCTGTCCGCCGTCCTCGCGTCCAAGCGGCTCGGCGCCGAGCGGATCATCGCCCTGAGCCGCAACCCTGTCCGCCAGGAGGTTGCCCGCGAGTTCGGCGCCACCGACATCGTGGCCGCCCGCGGGGAGGACGCCACCGCCGCGGTGCTCGAACTGACCCAGGGCATCGGCGTCGACGCCGCCCTCGAATGCGTAGGCACCGGCCAGTCGATGGCAACGGCTCTCGGCGTCGCCCGGGCGGGCTCGACTGTCGGCGTCGTCGGCGCTCCTCACGGAGTCGAGGTCCCCTTCGAAGCCAACTTCTGGCGCGGCGTCGGTTGGCAGGGTGGGGTCGCGCCAGCTCGAGCGTACATCCCCGAGCTGATGGCCGACGTCCTCAACGGGACGATCAACCCGGGTCGGGTATTCGACTACGAAACCAATCTCGATGGGATCGCCGACGCCTATGCCGCGATGGACGAGCGCCGGGCGATCAAGTCACTCGTGCGGGTGGGGGCGATCTGATGGCCGCGTGGACGGACGACGAATTTCAGCGCATCGGCGGTGCCACGGAGCTGCGGCTCGCGTCCGAGCGCACGGGCGGCGGATTGCGTCCGTACGTGACGATCTGGGTCGTCGGTGTCGGCGGGGAGATCTACGTTCGTTCAGTGGGTGGCCCGGATCGCCCCTGGTACCGGCACGCCCGAGCGAGCGGCGGCGGTCGCATCCGGGCCGGCGGAATCGAACGCTCAGTGACCTTCGGTGAAGCACCTGACGGGGCGCACGAGGCCATCGATGCGGCCTATCACACCAAGTACGACCGTTACGGCCCGGCCGTCGTCGGTCACGTCGTCGGATCGAACGCGCACGACGTCACCCTCAGACTCGTGCCCGATCACGCCGCTGCCGGCACTCAATAGGAGACTTCATGGACATCTCGAACAAGCCACCCACTGCCAAAGGACCCGCCGAAACCTTCACGGGTGACGTCTGGGTCGATCCGATCACGAGAGGACTACCGCCCTCACGCCTCAACGTCGCAGCCGTGCATTTCGCGCCCGGAGCCCGTAGCGCATGGCACTCCCACGACGGCGGCCAGACGCTCTATGTCACCGAGGGTCTCGGGCGGGTCCAGGTACGCGGCAACAAGATCGTGGAACTCGCGCCGGGCGACGTTGTCTTTGCGTCCGACGGCGAGGAGCACTGGCACGGAGCCGCCCCCGACCACTTCCTGACCCACTTGTCCATCACCGAGGGCGACCCCCACTGGGGACCTCACGTGACCGACGACGAGTACCTCAGTTCGGCCGTTCCGCCCACCACGAGCGAAGGGCCATCCCGTGGCAACTAGGGAGTTGTTGACGTTTTCGATGTTGGTCTCGCTCGGAGGAGCTGATCCTCAGGCAAAGGCCCACGTCGCGGCGAATCTCAACGTCGGCAACGATCGTGGACGCCTTCTGTCCGTCATCACGGTCCTTCTGCCGTTCATCGGTTACCCCCGCACCCTGAATGCACTCGCCGCCATCAACGACGTTGCTCCTGCAGGGTCCAGGGCAACCGGATCGACCACGTGAGAGACCCCGCATTCCCGCCGGTGCCGCGCGCCACCACAACAAGGAGTCATCCATGAGTGAAGTCGTCGTCGTTATCGGAGCAGGATCGATCGGACAGGCGATCGCCCGCCGGGTGAGTGCCGGCAAGCACGTCCTCCTGGTCGATCTCAGCGCTGAGAATGCCCAGGCAGCAGCAGAGGTGATGCGGGACGCAGGCTTCGAGGTCAGCACGGCGACTGTCGACGTGTCCTCTCGCGAATCGGTTCACGCTCTGGTCGAGACGTCCACCGCCTTGGGCGATGTCACCGGTCTCATTCACGCCGCAGGAGTGTCGCCCAGCCAAGCCTCCCCGTCCACGATCCTGGCGGTCGACCTGTATGGAACTGCACTCGTCCTGGAGGAATTCGGCAACGTCATCGCGTCCGGCGGTTCGGGTGTGGTCATCGCCTCCCAGTCCGGGCACCGCCTCGGCGCCCTGACGGCGGATCAGGACGCCGCCCTCGCGACCACCCCGACCGACGAACTGCTCACTCTGCCCATGCTTCAGCCTGAGCAGGTGACGGATCCCCTCTACGCCTACCAGCTTGCCAAGCGGGGAAATGCTCTCCGGGTGATGGCCGAGGCTGTCCGGTGGGGGAAACGCGGTGCCCGGGTCAACACCATCAGCCCCGGCATCATCTTCACCCCGCTTGCAAGAGACGAACTCGCCGGTCCCCGCGGCGAGGGGTACCGACTGATGATCGAACTATGTCCGGCCGGGCGAGGTGGGACTCCGGACGAAGTCGGGACGCTCGGTGCCCTTCTCATGAGCCCGGAGGGTGCCTTCATCACCGGCAGCGACTTCCTGATGGACGGCGGCGTCACGGCCTCCTACTTCTACGGCGAACTCGCCCCGCGCTAATCGATTCGCCAAGCGGACCGAATAAAGGACGGCAGCAATGAAGCACATCAACTTGGGAGCCCTCGACGTAGGACGCATTGGCCTGGGCACGATGGGAATGTCGAGTGCCTATACCGGCGCTGGAACCGACGACGCCGAATCGATCCGTACGATTCACCGAGCGCTTGACCTCGGTGTGACCCTGATCGACACCGCCGAGATCTACGGCCCATTCGTCAACGAGGAACTGGTCGGCAATGCCATCAGTGACCGCCGCGACCGGGTTGTCCTGGCGACGAAATTCGGTCTGGTCTCGCACGCCGGTAGCGGACCATGGAACCGCGACAGCAGTCCGGCCAACATTCGCGCAGCGGTCGAGGGATCGCTGCGAAGGCTTCGCACCGACCATATCGACCTGTACTACCAGCACCGGGTCGACCCCGACACCCCCATTGACGAGACGGTCGGCGTCCTCGCGGCGTTGATAGACGAGGGCAAGATCCGCCACATCGGCCTGTCCGAGGCAGGTCCCGACACGATCCGTCGTGCACACGCGGTGCACCCGATCACCGCCCTGCAGTCGGAGTACTCGCTCTGGACTCGCGATCCCGAGGAGAAAGTCTTGCCGCTGCTTCGCGACCTCGGCATCGGCCTCGTCGCCTACTCGCCCCTGGGCCGAGGATTCCTCACCGGCGAGATCCACTCCACCAACGACTTCGCCGACAACGACTCGCGTAAGACCAATCCTCGCTTCATGGGCGACAACTTCGAACGCAACCTCCGAACGGTCGAGGAGGTTAAGGCGATCGCAGCGGAGGTCGGCGCGACCCCTGGTCAGATCGCCCTGGCGTGGCTCCTGGCCCAGGGCGACGACATCGCCCCGATACCCGGGACCAAGCGGGTCTCCCGGGTGGAGGAAAACTGCGCTGCCGATCGTGTCGAGCTGAGTGCCGAACAGGTCGACATGCTCACGAACCTCACTCCTGCGGCAGGCGACCACCACAATGAGGAACAGATGCGGATGATCGAGCGCTGAGGCATGGCTCAGCTCCTCTCCGATGCAGGGCCTCCGCGACGGTTGGGTAACCACAGTCTCCACACAATTCTCCCGGACGGGTTGCCGGTCCTGTCGTGGGGCATTGACCGGCGGCACAATGGTGCGTGTGGACTTCCCTCGCGAACCTGAAGCCCAAGCGTGACTGATCCTCAGCTCACCGAAGTCACGGTCGTCAACGGCCGGGTGACCGTACCCCGCTTGCGGTACGGTCACGTCCCCTATGGTGGTGTAAAAAGCGGGACCCACCTGGAGCCTGAGGAGGGGCTGAGGTGGGCCACCGTGCCAACGACCCTTTGCACAGACCAGGAGGACACGATGACCCGTGCAAGCATGCCACTGGACGACCTGCTCGTGGAGCTGGGAGATCGGGATCAGGATGCCCTGAGGGTGATCCTGGAGCGGACGGTCCAGGCTCTGGTGGAGGCGGAGGTGACTGCGGTGACCGGGGCCGGCCGCCACGAGAGGACCCCGGAGCGGCTCACCTACCGCAACGGCCACCGGTCCAGGACGCTGGACACCCGGGTGGGAAGGCTGCAGATGGAGATCCCCAAGCTGCGCCAGGGGAGCTTCCTGCCCAGCCTGTTGGAGCCGCGGCGTCGGATCGAGAGGGCGCTATGGGCGGTGATCCAGGAGGCCTACGTGCACGGGGTGTCCACCCGCAAGGTGGACGACCTGGTGGCGGCCATGGGGGGCTGCCAGGAGCTGGACCGGGAGCTGGCGGAGTTCCGGGAGCGGCCGCTGGACGACGCCCAGTACCCGTACATCTGGTTCGACGCCACCTACGAGAAGGTGCGGCTGGGGGCGAGGATTGTCAGCCAGGCGGTGGTGATCGCGGTGGGGGTGAGGGAGAGCGGCGAGAAGTGCGTCCTGGGGGTGGACGTCGGCTCCAGCGAGAGCCAGCAGTTCTGGCTGGAGTTCTGCCGCTCCCTGCTGGCCCGGGGGCTCAAGGGGGTGCAGTTGGTGGTCTCCGACGCCCACGTGGGGCTGAAGCAGGCGCTGGCCCAGTGCTTCCCAGGGGCCAGCTGGCAGCGGTGCCGGGTCCACTTCCTGCGGGACCTGGTAACCGCCTTGCCCCGGCACGAGGCGCCGGCGGTGCTGGCTTTGGTGAAGACCATCTACGCTCAGCCCACCAGGGAGGCCGCTCGAGCCGCCATGGTCCAGGTGCTGGAGCGGTTGGAGCCCACGGTACCCAAGGCGGCCAAGATGCTGCGCGAGGCCGAGGAGGACATCCTGGCCTACCTGAGCTTTCCCCGGGAGCACCACAGCTCCATCAGTTCCCAGAGCGCCATTGAGCGGGTGAACGCCGAGGTGGATCGCCGGGCCAAGGTGGTGGGGATCTTCCCCCACCCCGCATCGCTGCTGCGACTGGCCACGGCCGTTCTCCAAGAGCAGCACGACGAGTGGCAGGACGGCAAGCGCCACTTCTCCCAGGCTTCCCTGGCTCAGCTCTCAGCTGATGGCCAGGACCTCCTCACCAATCCCCTCACCGCCGGGCTGGTGGCCTGATGGCCAACCTCCAGTCCCTCTCCCAGATTTACACCACAAGAGATGACTGTGAGGACTCGCCCCGGGGGGTAAGCGCCAAGATGCGCTGCATCGTACAGGTGGTGACCTGCTGGTGGGACCACTGGCCTGGACCAGGGGGCTTCGGTGTCCTGGCAGATCCTTCGATGCTGGGCTCGCCCCTGGTTACAGTCGTTTCGCACCGTACGTCCCTCTTACGCGAGGTGTTCGGCAGGGTCCAGCCGTACAGGTACTTGGGTCCAGAATCACTACGTCGCCGACGCGGAACTGACTGCATGCTTGGCCTTGTTATGCGGTCAGCGTTCGACGGCCAGACCGGGAGCCCTCGGATGGCGACCGAAAGGCGACTTGGCCTCTGTCTTAAGATCGCACCACTCGGGTTCCTAAACCCCGGATCCCGATGCACCCGGGGGGACAGCACACCCGCTACAGTCTTTGGACACGCGCTTGCCTGGGCATTCTGTATCGCCCCGCCCGCAGCCGACACCGGCTCCACTCGCCCCTCCTCGGCCGGAACCCCCTTGATGGCGAGCACGTCGGGCAGCCTGTAGCCGCCGTGATCATCCTCGGACAGCTCCACTTCCTGCTCCACCCTGCGGTGAAGCCGGGCCCGGCGGAGAGAAGGAGATCCCTGGGAGTCGAAGCCTGTTGCCCCCTGCACCAAGACCTCAGTTCCGTCTTCCGCTTGGAACAGCTCAGAGATCCATGGAGTCGTCGCCATCCGGCGCTCCGCATTCTCCAGGATCGCGCGAGACCGAAGGACCTCGCCGTGACCCCGTCCGGGCACTCTCCCTACTCGAAGCGGGACGCGCATCATGCCCACATGATTCGGGTCCTCGCGGTGCGGGTCCGCCTCGGGATCCCGGACGAAGCGGTCGGCGCCATGTTCCGGCAGCACCATCCCTTCCCCCTTCAGCACCCTGATAGCTCTGCACACCGGGGTCTTGTTCACCAGGAAGCGGGCCTCAGCTTGCGCTCGGAGGCGAAGGCCACCCCCGGAGCACTGCCTGCCATCCGCCCTGGGTGATCGCTCCCTTGGGCTGGGCCGACTCCGCGTACTGCGTCCCAGTGTCCAGCTGGCGACTACTACCCCAACGGACACCCCTACCCAGTCGAACAGAGGCGGACAGCAGCGGACGATTGTCCCCCAAACGTACCCCCAATTGATCTCGAAACGGACGTCTGCGAAGAGTCGCGGACATCCGCCAGATCAACTGAAAAACCCGGTGTCGGCGGTTCGATCCCGCCCCTCGGCACCAGCTTTTAATCTCAAATCGAAGAACCATCAGTCACTGAACCGGACCTCTGACAACCACGGTGACAACAATCCGCCGAGGCGATCTCCACGCCAGCGCGGCCTGTGGCGGACCCCACAGTGCTGTCCAACCGGAGGCAAGCACCGTCCCCACAGTTCGCGGCCCCATTGGAGCGCCCCGCGTTCCGGCGCCTCGCTCCGTTCTGCGCTGGCCCACCCCGGCACGGGCAACTTGTCACCCTTGACCCTTGGACCAACCGGTAACTCTGGCCGCGACTAGTCGTCTCCAAGGGCTCTCGGGATCTCTCCGGCCTCGGGCACCCGTACCGGCGAGTGAGCGAGAATCCTGAAGTCATCATGGAAGGGCAGGCGTAGGGGCCGGCCCAACGAGCATCGTAGGTTGCTCGAGTGGCCGAAGCGCGCCCCGAGCAGAGCTACATCGTTGTGGAGGCCGACCCCATGGGTGAGCGTATCCGATATTTGGGACTTGATGTCAGCAAGGCTACGATTCAAGTTGCGGTGGCAGACCAGGACGGGACAGTGGCCGAGTACGGCAGCATCGACAATGACCCAGGAGCAGTGCGGCGACTGGTAAGGACCTTGGGCAAGGAGGCCAAACTGGTCTCAGCCTACGAGGCCGGTCCCACGGGGTATCCGTTGCACCGCCAGCTGGTCCAACTGGGAGTGCAGAACATGGTGATCGCACCGTCCCCTATGCCCAAGTGACCTGGAGACCGGATCAAGACGGATCGGCGAGACGCGATCCAGCTGGCCCGCCTGTTGCGCAGTGGGGATCTGACCCCGGTGTGGATTCCGGACGAAGGGCAGGAGTCGCTGCGGGACCTGGTGCGGGCGCGGGACGACGGCAGAGTGGACAACCTGCGGGCTCGCCATCGGCTGGGCAAGTTCTTGTTGCGACGGGGCATCAGTGCCCCACCGACGGTGGGGCGAGCATGGTCAGCCAAGTACCACACCTGGCTCAACTCGCTCACCTTCAAGGAGACCGCGGCCCGGGTTACCTTCGATGACTACCCGGCGGGAGTCAGGACGGCAGGGGAGAGAGTGCGCTGGCTGGAGGCTGCGCTCTTGGACTGGGCCGCAGAAGGACCCCAGCGAGAATTGCTGCAGGGATTGCGGGGCGTGGGGTTCCTGACCGCAGTGACCATAGTCGCTGAGGTGGGAGATCTGCGCCGCTTCCAGCGTGCGGCCGAGTTTATGGCCTATGCCGGGCTTGTTCCGAGTGAGCACTCCAACGGGGCCACCAGGCGGCGCGGCCACATCACCAAAACCGGCAACCGCCTGGTTCGTCACGTCTTGGTCGAGGCTGCTCACCATGCCCGACTGCAGCCCAACGTGTCACCTGGTCTGCGCCAACGGCAAGTTGGACTGCCCGCAGATGTGGTTGACATCAGCTGGCGCTGCCAGCTCCGCCTCCACCATAAGTACCGCCATCTCGGTGGTCGCCTGGGTCGTCAGAAGGCGGTCACCGCGGTCGCTCGGGAGCTGGCTGGCTTCGTGTGGTCCATCGGGCAAGCCGTGGAGGCACCAGCCGCTTGATCCCATCGACGATTGAGGAAGGCGTGGTCGAGATCAGCTACCTGAGCCGAGATCCCTCGAGGCCACTTTGCGGTACCCAACACGCGCCTGAAGTCAGAGGCAGCTTGGCGACGAATCACTGTCATGCGGCTCCAGCTCTGCTGACCCGCGAATATCAGAGTGACGACCGTCGCTGTTCATTTGACGTCGACCGCACCTTCCTCTTCGTCCCACTTGACAAACCCTTCCATATCAGTGGCCCTCCTGCCGGTGAGTGGGGCGACCTTGGTCACGCCGCCAGATCCCGGCTTCGCTATCGGCAATGGACATTGCGGGGCGTTCGCGCCCACCGAGCAGGTGGCTCGCGGCTTTGGCCCGACCGTTCGACTCTTGGCTCAGGTGGGCAGGAATGGTCGGGAGGCGTGGGTGATCAACGACCGCAAAGCACCCGCACCTCGCTACTTTGGACCTGTCTCCTCGAGAGTGAAGCCAACACTCTGTACGCCTGCCAACGACAGGACCGATCTCGGAGTGGTCAGCCAAGTGGGCTGCCAAGTATGGATCGACGGGGTGGGAACTGTCCACGTGCGGCTCAGCCCCCAGGCGGGGTCTGGTCTGTTGAGCACTGGACGGGAATGGATTCAGATCACATTGGTGGTGACCAGGACCGGTCGAGTTCTGACATTTACGTGAGCCGACGATCAACTCGGCGCTATTCCCGAGCTCGCTCACGGCAGGATGGTAAAGCTCGCCGTGTGATCGGGCCGCACCACGCCGAAGTGGCGACGATCAAGGGTTGCGACAGTGGTAATTCCAAGTCGTTCCGCCGTCGCGAAGACCGATGCGTCTACCGTGCCCAGGGGCAGGGACCGATACTTGGACACGAGCTCGGCGATCCTCAGCCAGTCGGCGGGATGAACCGGCTCAACCGACAGGACGCCACTCGCGAGGTCACCCAGGAATCGAACCTCAGGGTCGGTGCCCAGCCGACTTGCGATCAGATAGACGACTTCGGTGACGACGAGCTCGGGGACGAGAAGTGGGCCCGGGTGGGTCTGCAGGAGGTCGAGGCACGCCGCGTGATGCCGATCATCGGCATCGACGTAGGCGTACAGGGGCCCCGCATCGACGAGGACGGCTATCGGGTTATCTCCGAACTCAGGATCTCCTCAATCCGGTCCGAGATGTCCTTAACGCCACTGTTGCCTGCCCCGGCCGCCAGGAGCTGCCTCGGGGTGGTTATCTTGAAGTACGCCTCTAAGGCTTCCCGGGTGACCGCCGCGATGGGGACGCCACGCATCTCGGCTTCGCGGCGGAGGATGCTGTCAAGGGTTTCCGGTAGTTTCACGGTGGTTCGCTTCATGGTATGCCAGCATACCTCATGGACGGCGTCACCGGTGCCGATGAGTCGGAAAACGGGATCTACCGGTCCCGTAAAACACTGAGATCCAGCGGCGGACCACGACGAACCTGGAGGTGAGCGACGAGACCATGCCCCGCGGGCAGGCGAGTTCGAGCCCGGGGTGCTCTGGGCTTGTCTCTTTGCTTCCCGACACACACGTTAGCCGCTCCTCGGTGATCGACAAGAAGAGCAGATCATTCAAGCCAGGGGAGGTGGCCCATCTGCCTTCCTGGGACGCCTAACAGACTGGACGATCGGCAGATGGCCGACGCTCACCAAGGGAGATAGGCAATGACCACGCCGCCTGGTCGCCCACCGATTCACCCGGGACACGTCCTCGTTGAGGATTACCTCAAGCCCGGGCGTATCCCTGGGTAGGCATGGGTAGCTCCGGCAGACGCTTCCCTGGCACCGTCACCTCAGTCGTGCTCGTCTTTTGTCCCCATTAGGGACAGAAGGAACTGACCACTAGCGGCCACCAAACCTGACCCGAGTTTGGCTTCGGACACAATTCTCGGGTCGGGCCTTTGATCCACCCGTTGATCCAACCCACCTGGACGCCATGAGACTTACCTGGACAGTAAACACGTCATTTGAACTTGAAAGAGACCACAGAAGACCCCTGTGGACGGCCCCATCCGAATCTGAAAAACCCGGTGGCGGCGGTTCGATCCCGCCCCTCGGCCCCACTCTCGCAACCCAGGCTGAACCGCCCCGGGTTTTGTAGAGACTCAGGTTAGTGTGAAACGGCACGCCGAGCGACCATGGATAGCAGGAGCCCCGGGGCGCCCGTGCACCGAGATGGCTCCGACCGCATGCGCGGCTGCCGGTTTCAACGCCAAGGTCCTACACGTAACCGAGGAGTGGAACACTGTGATCGCCCTGGTTCGGGCGGGCTCCGAGCACTCGGCCCTCATCGCGCCCGCCCTCGCGGCCCGGGCCGACATCACCTCGCACCGCAAGCAGCCGGCGGATCTCGCGCCGCCCAGTCCGAATGGAGAGCCAGCCACGCCGGCTGATCACGGAGCGAGGCGCGGTGCTCCTGCTGGCTCTCGAGGAGCACAGGCCAGCGTGTCTTCGACACCAATCTGAACATCAATGACGTCGGCTTTCCGCTGATCGGCCACGAAGACTGCCTTTGGCTTGCCCTTTCTGCGGTTCGTCACCTGCAAACGGTCGCCGGATCCCCGTGAATTGTCGAGGTGGCTCTCCCCAAAGCAGAGCTGTCGCGGCCAGCTTGCGGGCTGAGCGGAGGTCCCCTGGGCTCCGCCGGGAACCCGAGCGTCTGTACGTGGGGCTGTCATCAGTCGGCAAGGAGCGACAGCAGCGTTGTCACCGTTGCCCAATTTCTGGCCGTCCCCGTGTCCATGGGGCTTCGGTGGCGCCCCTGCCTGCTCAGCTCCGCACGCAGGAGGCTCCTGGCGAAGCCATCAGGCGTCCACAGGTAAAGTGTACTTCCCAGCAGGCGCGCGTGGTCCCTGCTCCCTTTCGCCCGGGCGCGTTCAACAGCGGCTTCCACCGCCGCAAGACCCGCGGACTTGGGGACCTCTCTCAGGAACACGGCGTGGAGACGGCGATGATCCGTCTCGTGGGAATAGGGGTTGTCACGCACCACCTGCGCCAGGTCGTCATGAGACACGACGATGACGGCCAGCCGTAGGCCGAGATGCTCGGCGATGCTTCGTTCGATATCGTAAGCCACGGCCTCGGCGGCGGCGGACGGGGCCGCCGCGTTGAAAGCGACGTTGCCGCTCTGTATGTAGGTGACCACATCCGCGTGGCCGAGTGCTTCCACGAGGGCGCGAAGCTCGGGCATCGCCACCTTGTTTCGGCCCAGGACGTTAATCCCGCGGAGCAGCGCGACGTGCGTTCTCACCACCACATCATCGCGCGCCAAGTGGTCGTAGGCGGACGGACGGCATCGACCATCTTAACCGGGCCTGCCAGGAGGTGGGTGATCACACGATTGATGGCCTGGGACACAGACCAAGTGCCTGTTCAACTACTACTCCAAGGGGCAGGTCCCTGCGGAGAGTCCTCGCACCAGGTATCCCATAGCCTCCTTGGACATCGAGCGGTCAGCTCTCGAGAGCGGCTCGAGGCTTGGCGCGGGAGGCCCCGAACTCTCGCCACTTGCCCTGAGTAAGAGCGAACAAGATCGCGAGTCCGAGGGTGGCTCCGGAGGCGGGGAAGACGGGAGCCGCTCCGAATTCGTGGACAACGAGAGCACCCACCGCGACCGATACCGGGAAGACCCCGAAGCTGGTCAGGAGCACCAGGCTCATCAGACGCCCCCGCACCGCGGCCGGTGCCCAGCGCTGAAATGCGGTGATCGTCAGCACATTTCCCAAGCCTTCGGCGGCCCCGACGACTGCCAGCCCACAACCTGCCCCGACCGCGCCCCCCAGATAGGGAACAGCGGATACGACCAGCGCCTCCACCAAGAAGGCCAAAGAGCCCAGGATGGCGGGCCTGCCGGGAGTACGGATCTGGGCGGCGATCAGCGTGCCGAACAGCGCACCGGCTCCGAACGTGGCCAGCAGCGCACCGTATCCCCCTGCGCCGGCATGGAACGGACCCCGCGCCAGAGCCGGCAGAGCAATCTCGCTCTCCGCTCCAAACCCTAAGTTCGCGGCCGCGTTGGTGATGAGGATTATCTGCAGGACCCTCTCGGACAGCAGCAGCTGGCGGATTCCGGAGGAGGGATCAGGTCCCAGGTCGGCCGCCATCTGCGCTGGCTCAGCTCCCATGAGGTCCTCGGGATAGGAGGGCGCGGGACCAGATCGCCGGGTCCCGCCGCGCGACTCGTGGGACCCCCTGTCACGTCCCACCGCGAGAAGAGTCGCGGCCGAGACGACGAAGGAAGCGGCATCCAGTCCGAAGGCCGACGAGGCACCGACTATCGCTACCAACGGGCCGCCGATCGCAGGGCCGATGAGGGTCGCCAATTGGGTGCCGCTCGAAGCCATGGCGTTCCCGGACTGGAGGTCGGCATCGGGAAGCATAATCGGGAGAATGGAGAAGGACCCTGGCAGAAACACGCCCTCCCCGACCCCGAGTACGACGGCTATCGGAATCAGCGTGATGGCACTGGGCTTTCCGGTGGCGGCTGCGACCGCCAGACCGCCCACCGCCAGGGCTCGAGTGGCGTCGGCACACATCATGCTCGTCCATGGGCTCCACCGGTCACTGGCATGGCCTCCAACGACGATGAACACTGTGCGCGGCACCCCATAGGCGGCGAGTGCCGTGCCTAGGAGGAGAACGCCGCCGTGGTTGGCAAGGACGTACCAGGGCAGGGCGACGGCGTAGATCATGTCGCCAACATTCGAGGTGAACTGCCCGGCCAGCAGAAACCGGAAGCCTCGATGCTGCAGCGACGCAAGGCCTCGAAGCCTCACGCCAGCGATTTCCCCATAGAGCTGCCGCTCTCTCCTTCGGGCAACGGCCGCCCCGGGGCGTCGGCGTCGTCTGGCTCATCCCCGGCGAGCCTCTCGTCCAGGAGGGGAAAGGAGTACGTCTGCACGACGATCGCCCGACTCCCGGCAGGCCTTCTGGATGGTTCGGTGCGGTCAGCGTATTCGAGCGCGAGCCGACCCAAGCGCCGGCCGAGATCGGCGAGCTCCTCTTGCGTCAGGAACACGGTCGAAAAGCTGGCGCTGGCGGCCCGACGCCAGGCCGGCTGCTCCTGAACTCTCCGCGACATCCATTCCTGCAGCTGCCGTTGGCGGCGGGCGAAGTTGACCTCGGACAAAGCCTCGCTCGCACGGATCACCGCGGGCTCGCCAGCACCGTCGGACCAGCTGAACCCGGACCGCACAAGTTTCCATGGGCGTCGACGACCCTTGCCCCCGCTCACTTCGGCCACGAAGCCGTATCGGGCCAGCTGTCGGAGGTGAAAGGAGACCGCATTGGGCTCGAGGCCCAGAAGTCGCCCGGCCCCCGAAGCAGTCAGGGACCCGTGGATGATGAGAAGGTCGATCAGGGCAAGGCGAACCGGATGGGCGAGGGCTCGCAGGCTGCGAGGATCGTCCAGGGGCCGCACCGGTCGCAACCCTGCAGATGCCAGCGTCTCAGCCCCTGGTTCTGCCTCGCTCCCCTTGGACGACCGGCCCCCGGGTCCGCGCCAGATTGTCTGCGCCTCTGGCTCGCGACGAGGGTCTCCACCCATATCGCAAGGTTTGTTGCGACTCACCCGGGCAGAATAGCACTAAGGTGAGGGCCTCGCAATAACCATTGTGAGAGGTGCCCTGAGGAACTGCCTCGGGTGGATGGACAGACTGAGCACGGCTGTTCCGCCGCGGACGCGTCGCGTTTGCGATCTCCGCAGGTGGCTGAGTTGGCGCCCGCCGCGCTGGAAGACGACTCGGCTAGACAGCCACTCTCGGCCCACCTCGTGGTCACGGCTCCGGGGTCCTCACCGCCGTTTCGCGTCGGCCCGCCCGGAAGACCGGCGCGGGCTGTGCGTGCCAGACAATCGGGCCCCAGAGCAACGTGCGACCTCTCGGCCGAGGGGTAGCTCGGAAGTGGCTGCGCGGTCCTTCTCCCAGGCCGGGTCGGCGGCAACCAGCGGGCGGCCAAGCCATCCGCTGCTGCGGCTGAGCCGACCGCCGCCACGCCTCCAGCGGCACCGTACTCGGCACTTCAAGTGCACCGCCGGGAGAGCGAGCGCGTGGCACGTTCTCGATCGCCGACAATGACCTTGAGATGTCACTCAACAGTGGCGTGGGAGCGGCCGCCCACCTCGAACCAAACCTGTGACCCAGCGCCGCGGGGGCTCGGTACTGGCACCTCGCCTACCTGCGCCGGCTGAGGAGCAGCGCGGGATCCCGACCATGACCAAAGGCGGCGAGTGGGTGGCACGAACGATCGCTGGGGACTTCGCGGGGCAGGCCGGGGAACGGTTGGAGATCACGGGATGCCGGCTGACCGGCACCAAGTTCACCTCCTGCCTCTTGGAGCGGGCCAGAATAACTGACTCCGTCTTTCGCGGCTGTGACCTCTCCGGAGCCATCCTGAGCGGCGCATCCCTGGTCAGGGTCGAATTCCTCGACTGCCGTCTGCTCGGAGTCACGTTCCCCGATGCCAACTTCCACGATGTCCGCTTTTCGGAGTGCCGGATGAGGATGGCCAACCTGCGCATGGTGCAGGGGTCCAGGGTGTCCTTTGAGCGCTGTGACTTGGGCGAGGCCGACTTCTATGCCGCGTGCGTAGAGTCGCTGCGCCTCTTCGATTGCGACCTCGGCGCGGTCGAGTTCTCTCAGGCCAGAGTCCTCGGAGCGCGCCTTCACGGGTCGACCCTGGATGACATCAGGGGAGCGCCCTCCCTGCGCGGAGTGGTGATCGACAGCAGCCAGGTGCTGCCCATGGCTCTGCAGATGTTTGGTTCCATGGGGGTCGCGGTTGACGATGAGCGCAGCCCGGGCCAAGACTGACGGGTCAGGCACTAGGGGCCATCACGAGGGCCCGGCTCTCGGGCCCGCTCGCAAGCTGCATTACAGCGGGCCAATACTACGTTTGGAGTCCGGGGGCGACAGGGCCACCTCGTGGCTTGGGACGTCCTTGGCGCTCCCGGACGACGCGTCGGAGTGGATGAGGTGTGGTCGTTGCTAAGAGCCCTCCCATCACCCGCAGCCCCGGTCTACCACGGGCGCTGCCGCGACCCCGGTCGCTCCTCGCGGTGGCTGCTATTCGTACCAGCTCGGAGCCTGCCGGATCGAGGCCCACTGGCTGGCGTCGTGGCCGTAGAGCACCGTAGCTTTCAGGTCGCGGCCTCGCTGCAACAGTCGAAGAGCGCTGGCGCGCGCCTCCTGCGGGTCGGCGTGTCCTCCCCAGGAGTCGTGGCGGACGTTGTCCTCCTCGTAGATGGCGTCCCCACAGATGATCATGGTCGCGCCGCTGTCCATACGGACTTCGACCGATTGATGGCCCGGGGCGTGTCCCGGAGTGGGGAAGACCAAGACCCCGTCCCCAAGGTCCGTCTCCCCCTCAACCAGGCTGTAGTTGAGGCCGGCAAGGCGCCAGTACTGGTTGGGAAAGGAGGGGTTGTCCAGAGCCGCATCATAGTGGCTCCTCTGCACATGAAACGTGGCGTTCGGGAAAGCGTCATTGTTGCCCGCATGGTCAAAATGCAGGTGCGTGTTGACCACGTCGTTGATGTCGGCAGAGCGCAGCCCCAGCTGAGCCAAGCGGTAATCTACGGTGTCCTCCACCCTCATCACCGGCCGCAGTGCCTTGGCAAAGTCGGTCCCTCGCCAGGTGCGGTCGGGGTCTTCGATGTGGCTGCGATGAATCCCTGTATCGACCAGAATCCGACGGCCCGACCGAGCGACCAGCAGATAGCCGATGATGGGGATGTGGATGCGGTCCTCGGCCGTGACTCCTGGCGAGAGCACGCTCTTGGTGCAACAGGCCTCTCCGAGGCCCAACGGGTACAGGCGTTGCAAGAACCTTTCCTCCGTGTTCAGCGGGCCCGGCGCCAGCTGCGGCGAGTCAATC
>JAJYWM010000296.1 GCA_021791455.1 bacterium
TGACAGGCCCCGTGACAGGCCCACGCGGCGCGGCCGTCCGGCTTGCCTGGAGCGGGTTCCGCCGATTCACCAAGAGTTCATCTTCGTGTCGCTTTCTTGTCGTGTTCAGTTCACCTGCGCCTGAGATGCTGCCAAGAGCGTCGCCGTAGGGTACGGCGGGCAAGGAGGAGCAGACAGTGGCCGAACGACCGGCTTCGATCACCGAGCTGTACCGTCCGATGGACGAGGCGGAGGTCAACTCCAAGCATTGGCTCACCGTCCTCACGGCCGGGATGGGGTTCTTCACCGACGCCTACGACTTGTTCATCATCGGGACCGTAACGGCGCTGCTCACGCCGATCTGGCACCTCTCTACCGGCCAGCTGTCGCTGCTCAACTCGATCTCGCTGCTGGCCGCCGTGGTCGGGGCCCTCGTGTTCGGAAAGCTCATGGACCGCCTCGGACGCAAGGCCGTCTATGGGATCGAGATCCTCCTCTTGGTGGTGGGCGCCATCGCCTCCGCCTTCGCACCGGACTTCGGCGTGCTCTTCGCCTGCCGGATCCTGGTGGGGATCGGAGTCGGCGGCGACTACGCAACCTCGGCCGTCATCACGACCGAGTACGCCAACCGCAAGAACCGGGGCCGACTGGTCGGGACCGTCTTTGCCATGCAGGGCTTCGGGCTGCTGGCGGGTCCTGCCGTGGCTGCGGTGCTGCTCGGTGCCGGCGTTTCCCACGGGCTTGCCTGGCGGCTTATGCTCGGGCTTGGTGCGATCCCGGCTGCCTCCGTGGTCTACCTGCGCCGGAGGATCCGGGAGACTCCCCGCTACAGCCTCGCGATCGAGGGCGACATGCGCGCAGCAGCGGAGACCGTCAGCTGGACTACGGGGCAGACGCCCGTGGTCGCTCAGAACGGCTCCGTGCCGGTTGCACCGCGCCCCCTGCGCTCCAGGCTCACCGACAAGCCGTTCCTCACGCGGCTCATCGGCACGGCGGGGAGCTGGTTCCTCCTCGACATAGCCTTCTACGGCAACTCGGTTTCGAGTCCGCTCATCTTGAAGGCGCTGCAGCCCAAGGCCACCCTGCTCGACAACATCCTGATTGCGGGCGCCATATTCCTGGTTTTCGCCGTCCCGGGCTACTGGATGGCGGTGTGGCTGATGGACAAGATCGGCCGGAAGCGCATCCAGTGGCAGGGATTCCTCGTGATGGCGCTCGCTTTCGCAGCCATCGCGGTGATCCCCGGTCTCGACAAGAACGCGTGGGCGTTCCTCCTGCTGTTCGGGATCAGCTACTTCTTCATCGAGTTCGGCCCGAACGTGACCACCTTCGTCTACCCGGGCGAGGTGTTCCCCACAGCGATCCGCGGCATGGGGGACGGGATCTCGGCTGGTGGGGGCAAGATCGGGGCGTTCCTCGGTGCCCTCGTCGTTCCGACCCTGATCAAGACGGTCCACCTGTCGGGAGTCATGGGCATAATGGCGGCCGTCTCGGTCGTGGGAGTGCTGCTCACCATCGTGGCGTTGCCGGAGCCGATGGGCCAGACGCTCGAGTCGGCTTCCGCGGAGGTGGAGGCTGCCCCCCCGGTCAAGGCTGCGGTGGGGGCCTGACCCGGCCTCGGCTGCCTCGGCTGCCTGGGATGGTGGCCTGGGTGGCCGCGCCGTAGCGCGCCGCACCGGACATAGGAGGAGGCCAGGTTGGGCAGCGCGGCGCTGTTCCTCGCAGTGTTCCTCGCCTGCGTGGTGGAGGCGGTCGAGGCCACCACGATCGTGCTCGCGGCAGGCACGGCTCGTGACTGGAGATCGGCGCTCAGCGGGCTGGCCGGCGGGCTGGTCGTGCTCGCTGTCATGGTCGCGGCTCTGGGGCCGGCGCTGCAGGCAGTTCCGGTCGGAGCGCTGCGGCTGGTCGTCGGTGGGCTGCTGCTTGTCTTCGGGCTGCAGTGGCTGCGCAAGGCCGTGTTGCGGGCGAGCGGCCACAAGGGCCTCCATGACGAGGAGGAGATCTACGCCCGTGAGCTCGCCGCAGCCAGGTCTGCTGCGTCACGAGGGCTCGGGCTGGTACCGGACTGGTACGGCTTCGCCCTCGCCTTCAAGGGCACTGTCCTCGAAGGGCTCGAGGTCGTCTTCATCGTCCTCACCTTCGGGTCCAACCAGCACGACATAGCACTCGCCAGTGTGGCTGCCGGGGTGGCGGTCGTCACAGTCGCAGCCGTCGGCGTGGTTGTGCGCGCACCGCTGGCTCGCGTCCCCGAGAACACGATGAAGTTCGCCGTCGGAGTCATGCTGAGCGCGTTCGGGATGTTCTGGGGTGCAGAAGGCGCCGGCGCCCATTGGCCCGGTGGTGACGCGGCCCTGCCCGTGCTCGTGGTATCCGTGGCGCTCCTCGCCATTGGCCTTGTCGGATTGGCTTCTCGTTCGCGTGTGAGGAACCTGGCCACTTGGCAACAAGGAGCGCCACGGTCGTGAAGAAGATCAGGGCGTTCGCAGCGTTCTGGTACGACTTCGTGGTCGGGGACGACTGGAGGGTCGCCTGCGGCGTCGCCGGCGCCATCTTCCTCACCTGGGCGGCAAGCAGCGCCTCGCTCCCGTCGTGGTGGATAGTGCCGGTGGCGGTGGCGATCGTCCTGCCGGTGACGCTGTGGCACGCACTTCGGGCGGAGCGCCAGAGCGGGGGATCCGCACCTGCTCGGGGCGGCCCTCACTTCCCGGCATAGCAGCTCGGCGCAGCTCTCCACCGGCACTCCTGATCGAGGGCTGCCAGGGCGAGCATTTCGACGCGAAGAGTTCACCGAAATGTCTCTTCGGGATCACCGGAGCTTCACGCAGCGGTCACGTCGCGTTGCCATGATCCCCGCATGAACATCACAGCTGGAGCCGGAAACGGTGACGACGAAGCATCCTCCACTCGCGATAGGGAGCCGGGCCCGCATGACCTGCGCGGCCCGCATGACCTGCGCGACCCGCATGACCTGCGCGGCCCGCATGACCGCCAGCAAAGGGGCACTTTGCGCAGGCATGACCGTCCCTCGTGGGGCCCGTCATGGCGCCCGTCATGGCGGCTGGCGGGCGCCGCATGCGGGCTTCTCTCGCTAGCGGGGACGCTATCAGCATGCTCCTCGGGATCCTCGGGCTCCTCGGGGGGAAGCAGCGCGGCGAGC
>JAJYWM010000356.1 GCA_021791455.1 bacterium
AATGGAGGCAGCATCCTGCTCACCACCCACTCCATGGAGGAGGCCCAGGCGGTCTGCGACCGAGTTGCGATCATCGATCAAGGCTCGCTCCTGACTGCCGCCACCCCCGCGCGGCTGATCGAGATGCACAAGGATGACCCCAGAGTGCGGGCGGTCGCCCACGGGGAAGTGACCCTCGAGGATGTCTTCATCGGCCTCACCGGGAGCGCCATCCGTGGCTAGCTCCGCTCTGGTTGCCAGGCCGAGTCTGCACCTGATCCTCACGTCGCTGCTGAGGGCGGACTCTCTGGCCCTACTGAAGAATCCCCGGCGCCTGCTCCTCAGCTACCTCCTGCCGCTCCTGATGCTGCTGGTGACCGGCTCTTCGAAGAGCGCCAGTCACCTGGGCGGTGCTGTCTACGTGATAGGGCTCTCCATAGCTTACGGCCTGGTTTCCGCCTCGCTCATGGGTTACGCGTTCACCGTCGCCCGTGACCGGGAAAGTGGGGTGTTCCAGCGGCTCCGAGTCACCCCTGCACCTGCCTGGACAATTATGGTGAGCCGCATCGTCCTACAGCTGGTTTCCAGCCTCGTGATGGCGATCGTCGTGGTCTTCGTCGGGATCCAGATTCACCACGTTGCCCTGGCGGCCGACGAGTACCTTCTGGTACTCGCCGTTTCAGTGCTCGGCGGGGCGGTGTTCGTGGCCATCGGCCAGGCCCTGGTGGGGCTGGTGAAGTCTGCCGACACCGTCAATGCGGCGGGCCGCATCCTCTTCATCGTCCTGATCCTACTTGGGCTGTTCGGCCGCAGTGGGCTTTTGGGTTCCCTATGGGAGTCGATTTCTAGTTGGTCCCCGGTAGGCGTTGTGATGAGCCTGTACGCGGACGTGCTCAATCTAGCGACATGGAATGGCAGTGACTGGCTGTCAATTGTCGCCTGTGTAGGCTACCTCTTCGCGTGTGCCTATGTCGGCATACGGTGGTTCAAGTGGGAGGCGCGCTGAGGCCGAGTCGACAGTAGCCGAAGAGGCGCGGGCTGGTCTTCTTCCGGGTCGGACCAACTGCGCACGGTGCCACTTTGCGGGGTCGCAGACATGTGGCGCTCCCCGCAAGGGAAACCTATGCAACCGTCAACCTCATGGAGTCGGAGCAGAGAGGGCAAGCGAGCGTGGACGGCACCAGATAGGCGCATCTTGGCGTGGCACTGGCGACCCGTCCGAGCCAAGTTCAGGGTGGTGCCGCCAAGCAGTGCACGGCAGCCGGCGGCGGCGTACCCGACTCACCTAGGCAACTATCTCAGCGCGGATACGGTCCTCGGGAGAAGCTCGTTGACGGCCGCTACATTCTCAACGGCTCCCCGGCATCCCTGTCACCAAGGTGGGTTCAGCATCAGTCTGGCTACGGCGACCGCAGGGTGTGAGGCGCCCGATAGGCACTTCAAGCTCATCCACCAAACGTCGGTACTGTTCCCGAGTTCGTGAGGGCCGGGCCACCGTGCCGCCGAACGCAGGCCCCAAGCTGTGGTCGGCGACGCCTGCAACCAAGCCCGTAACTCACCCGTGCACGGACTATCCAGCACCCAGCATCGGGGTGCCGGTGACGAGCCTACCGATTCGGGGCCCCGGCAGTCGTCTTCGTCATCTCAAAACATCCCGCGCTATGCAGCGTCGCTCGACCTGGCCGTCCTGTGACGCTAGGCGTTGAACGCGTCGCGTCGCGGGGCTGGTCCGACCCGCCTGCACTTAGGGCTCCGGCTCGCCAAACCGTACGAGTCAACACTCGGTTCCCCAAAAGTGGCATGGGCACTGCGTTCGTTCGCATCGGGCCACTAAAGTTGCTTTGACTCCCCACACATAGCGTGCCGGTGGTGTTGGCGGCGCCGCGCGAGGGTCTGGGTTGTCTGGCCCATAGGCCCGGCAGCGGCCTGGGCGCCATGGCTGGGCGTGGGTGCTCGTGAACTAGCATGACCGACCGGGAGTTGGCCGTCCGGGATCGGACCACCGGGAACCTGGGTGGCGATGTGCCGATCAGCTGAGGACACCGTCCGATCACCCCCAGTCGCTTGACCGCACTCTGGGCGGTGCCGTGGGCCCTGTTCGGCTCCACGGGCCCGCGCCGCCGCCTCCAGTTGTCCTTGTGTGAGACAGGATGCCACCCCCCGTCTTGAGCGGAGGCCTTGAGGTCCACGACTACCTCGACCCTTCCCCGCTCCCCAGTTGGCCTAACCTCCCCTGCCCGGACCCCTCCCGCTATGCGGTCGTCCACAGAGACCACGGCGGCTCAGGTTTCGGCGCTAGTCCCCAACTGCAACGGTGAAACCCGACCGCCGTCCACCCGTTAGGCAAGAAAAGCGTCACCTGCTGGTACCAGCCACTAGCCGCCGGACCGTCCCGAAGATGGTTGACGCTGAACCCGGGGTGCCCACATGACCTATCTCCCAGATACCCGTCATACGGGTGCGACAGGCGTGAGAACGGCGGAGTCGATCGCGTTGGGCAGCGCCCCGTCATCGCCCGCCGGGCGACCCCGTTTAGGGCAGGCCGATGTCATACGAGCGGCCGCAACGGTGCTGGTTGTTGTCATTCACTGCGCACCGTGGCCATCCCACGCGACCGGGGTTGCGACCGCGGTTTATGGTGCGCTGAGCTTGGCGTCGCGGGTCTCGGTGCCCCTCTTCGTGGTCTTGAGTGGAATGCTGCTGGCGTACACCCACCGGCAGGTCGGCCCCCGGCAGGGCTTCTGGGGGCGTCGGCTGAGCCGGACCCTCGTACCGTGGCTGCCATGGGCCGCGATCTACTTCGCCCTGACCGTGCTCTTTTCGGGCATGTCGGCCAGTCCGTCCCAGGACTGGGGATGGTGGACCGGCGGTGCGGGTCACCTCTACTTTCTGGTCCTCATTCCCCAGCTGTACCTCCTGTACATGATCTGGCCCAAGACCACTAGAGGAGCTGGCATCGCGGCCGGGCTTGCGGTGGCGGTCCAAGTCGGCGTGCAGATCCTGCGGGTGGCTCTCCCAATCCACGGCGGGGCCGGCCAGATCTTCTTGCTGGACTACGGCTTCGAAGAGGCGCCGTTCTGGGTTGGCTACTTCGCCATCGGGATACTCTTCGGCCTGCAGCCCGGCTGGCTCGTGCGTGGT
>JAJYWM010000395.1 GCA_021791455.1 bacterium
TGTTCCAGGACCAGCTTCACCGCCCGCTCCCGCAGCTCCTGCGGGTACCTCGTCGTGCTTGTCATCTCTCCATCCTCTCAACGAATGGAGTCTCCAACTTTCCCGGGGCGGTTCATGGAGCCTGTCCGCGAACGATCGTTTATGCAACATTATGCTCGCCATCCCCGCCTCTGCGGAAGTTGGTTCTTACCGTCCAAGCATCTCACGGTCAGGAGCGGGGCTGGCCTTGCTACCCCGGCCACTCCTGACCGGGGTAGGCCGGGGAGCGGCAGCGAGGGGCCGGAGGGAGCAACCGGGTCTCCCGGGGCTCACTCCAACCGCCTCTCCCGCAGCCTGCGGCTGCATTTCACGCCCTAGACAGGCGCGAGGGTTTAGGTTTGGTCGTGGCCGCAGGCTGCGTTAGGAGTATCCCGCATGGCGTCGGTCGACTATCTGACGCAATGCCGCGCTTTGCTCTTGGTCGATTCGTCTGCGGTCAAGTTCCCAGCAAAGACCCAATCCAGAGGCCAAGGCGTGGATGCCGAACACGCAAGCCCCTGTGACTAGCCATACTGCAGTGGTGAGCGCGATCGGTGAGCCGCTCATAGAGACCCACACGACCACACACGCCCCTACGAGATCTGGGAGCCTACTCATTCCCGGGATCTTCCCGACAGCTCGGTGAGGTCCAAGCAAGTATCGCACCAGCAATGTGTGGATGCTCATGAGCACAATGAAGATGCCACCGATGGCGCTAATACCGATGAGCGCACTGGTCTCCATTGGGGAACCCAGAACCCGTGCTAGGACAGCAATGCCGAATCCGACCACCGCACAAGCGGTCAAGAGCACTACGGCGTCACGTCTATGCACCAGCAGAAGCCAACGCGCCGAGACGCCACTTGCCCCATCCCCCAGAAGGCGCTCTCTCATCCGGAACCCATTACTTCGCACGGCCATTCAGTTCCAGTATGTACTCGCGCCTATGTAGAGCCCCACATTCGCCGCACACGCAAATGCCGCGCCAGCCCAATCAAACACCTTAGTAGCGTCAAACACTTTCACGATCACGCTCCATCCCCCGCTCACTCCGAAGCCAAGAGCGCACGCCTCAGCTCCGCCAGGCAGGGACACGTTCACCCGGAAGTCTCCGTTGTACTGTGATGTGTCGATGTAGTGAACCCCAGGCTGCACATAGCTCCACTCCGTAGTGCACTCCCCGGGATTGGGCCCGCAGGGAATGGTCGGTACCGCCCCGCTCTCAGTCTCAGTGACCGGTCCGGCCTGAACCGTTGGCGCTGCCATGCCCAAGGTAGCCGCTGACACAGTTCCCCCACCCCTTCGGAGAGCCCCAGCCCGGCCAATGCCATGATCGCTGCGACAGTGGGCACCCGCAGCCATCTCAGGCCAGTCATCATCAAGCCTCCAGCTCCGCGCTGCCCGTCCTTTACGGCACAGAGTAGCACCGGCGGCGGCGGGTTGGGAAAAGCTGACCAAGTTGTTCCTCCTGAGCCTAGGAGCGTGGGTCAGTAACGGGTAGGGGCAGGGAAGGGATCGCTCCCGGAGCGGTGCGACCAGAGATCGTCCGGCGGGCGCTGTCGGACCAGTTTGCTGGTGTTGGGGCGTTCCAAACTCCGACCATGACCCGTATGAGGGGTCGGATGATCCACCTCTGGCTTCCGGGGTTCAAGCCATGGCCAGCGATCGGGGTCGGACCCCGCTGTTGGCCAGCTTGCGGAGGTTGTGGCAGAGCGCGTGTAGGGTCCACTCGCCAATAGCCCCCTCCAGACCGCGCAAA
The DNA here is from genome assembly GCA_021791455.1 of bacterium. Next base: position 1,778 of record JAJYWM010000395.1, read on the forward strand.
CGAAGTGCTCCAGCGTGTTGGCGAACTTTCATCTCCCCAAAGACGGGTTCAACGATGACTTTCCGACGTGCGTAGGCAGCCTTTCCCGGCTTGGTTCGCAGCCGCCGTGCCATTCGCTCTCTGCCGGTGGCGTTCTTGGGGATGCGTCCTCGGGGTGCAGCCGCCACGACTTCGCCGTGCTTCAACCTGCCAGTGGCGATGAGAACGTCCACTTCCTCGTCATCCAAGGCGGTCAAGTTGTCTTGCGAGCAGTAGCCGGCGTCAGCCAGCAGCTGTCGCGGCATCGCCGAGATCCCAGCCGCCGCCAGGGCCGCTTTGGTCTCCGCCAGCATCGGCAGTAGCTGCTCGACGTCCCCGGCGCACTGGGTGACCTTGGTGGCCAGGATCACTTGCCGGTGTTCGTCCACCACGGTTTGCGCGTTGTAGCCGTACTGGAAGCTGCCATCACCCATCTTCATCATGCGTGACTCGGGATCAGTGAAATTGCGCTGCGCTCGAGGTGGAGTCACCGCCTTCGCGACCGCTTTCTCTACGGTCGTCTTGGTCTCCTGTTCGCTCTTGCCCTGCTGCGCACACCGCTTCGCGGCAGCTGCCTCCGCTTGCTGCCGCGCTTCCTCCTCAAGGATGGTCTTGGCTTGCTTCAGCTTGGCGATGCGGCTCTCACGACGCTGCAGCTCAGCGGGGATCTCGTCGCCCCGATTCTGCTTCCCGTAGCGGCGGTCCTCGGCCTTGTCCTTCATCTCCGCCTCTGCCATCAAGGCCCGCACCTGAGCCTGCAACTGCTGCAGGCGCGGATCTATGTGGTCGTAGCCCATAGCCTTGTGCCGTGATGCCGAGGCCCGCAGCTTGGTGCCATCCAAGGCCACTCGACCCAACTGCACCAGCCCGGCCATGGCGCACCCCGCCAGCACCTGGGTGAAAAGCCCTTCCAGCGCCTTTAGGTGGCGCCGACGGAACCGTGCGATGGAACGGAAGTACGGCGCCTGGTTGGCCGCCAGGTAGCGGCACGCCAGATCGTTGATGCAGCTCCGCTCCAGCGCCCGTGACGAGGTAACCCCTACCGAGTATCCGTACAGGAGCACCTTCAGCAGCATCCGCGGGTCGTAGGGTGGCGGCCCGCCGGGAGAGGTCGACCGTGCTCAGGGATGGTCCTTGTCGAGTTCGTCGAAGAGCTCGCTGGCTGGCCGGGTCAGGCCCGCCGCCAGATCCGCCTCCGCCTCTCGCATGCTGGCGATGAATTCCGGGGCGTTGGCGAGGATGAAGTCCTCGATCTCGGCCGCGTCGATGGGCACCAGCGCGGCCAGCGGCCGTCCATGCACCGTCACCAGGGCAGGCCTCCCCGTCCGTGCCACGTCCTGGACCACCCGACTCGTGTTGCGGGACAGGTCCCGCATTCCCACAGATGTCATTGTCAAACAATTGGCGCACTTCTTCGCAACGGGGGTCGCGGAGGACCTCTAGGGGCGACTCGGCGCAGTACGCACGCACTCCCGGCAAGCCCGGAACGGCCTTGCCAACTCGCCTCAGGGCTCGCGGACCGCGGCCCCCTCAGCACAGAATGTGCGTTTAGCATGCTGGGCTGGAGTTGGGGAGATGGAGGGATTGCGGTTCTGATGACCGTCCACAAGATCGCTGCCGGGGACACCGCGGGCTAGGTCGCTTACCTTGCCAGCCAGGGGCCGGAGCGCTGTCGCGGCGACTACTACCTGGGCCATGCGGGTCAGCCCGCCGAGGGGCCCGGGGAGTGGCTCGGCCAGGGAGCGGTCGCCCTCGGCCTCTCCGGCGAGGTGGACCGCGACCACTTTCTCCGCCTCTGGCAGGGCCAGGACCCCCACTCCGGCGAGCAGCTGGTCCGCCATGCCCACGGCGTCCACACCGCCGCCGTCGACTGCACCTTCTCCGCCCCCAAGTCCGTCGCCATCGTCTGGGCCCTCGGCGATGACAACACCAGGGACGCAGTCGAGCGGGCCCACCAGCAGGCAGTCCAGGTCGCCTGCGCCCACCTGGAAGCCCATGCCCCCATGGTCCGCCGCCGCATCGCAGGCCTGGTCCGCCACGAGCGCGCCCAGGGTCTGGTCATCGCCCGCTTCCGCCCCCACACCTCCCGCCAGAGCGCGGCCCAGCAGGCGGCAGGGGCATCCCCCGACCCCTAGCTCCACGACCACTGCGTCATCGCCAACTGCGCCCTCCGCTCCCAGGAGAGGGAGGCCAGGACCGGCCGCTGGGCAGCCATCGACTCCCGCGCCCTCTATCGCATCGCCGCCGAGGCTGGCGCTGTCTACCGGGCCGAGCTCTCAGCCCTCTTCCAAGAGCAGGGGGACCCGACCGAGCGCCACTGGAGGTACTTCGAGGTCTCGGGCGTCCCAACCAAGGTCCGCCAGGCCTTCAGCGCCCGCTCAGCCGAGGTCGAGCAGGCCATCGCCGCCTTCCGCGCCCGCCATGGGAGGTCCCCCACCGACGAGGAAGTCAGAGGGCTCGTCGTCCGCTCCCGCTCCCCCAAGACCGCGGTCCCCGAGGACGCGTTCCAGGCTTGGAAGCAGAGGGCGAAGGCCATCGGCGCCGATCCCAGGAGCTGGGCCCCTGGCTGCGCCCCATCCCGCAAGCGCCATGGGCTGAGACCGTGGACGCCGTGTTGCAGCCCGAGAGTCCCCGCCGCCTCACCCAGGCCGCCGCCACGGTCGACAACCGCACCCTCCGCACCGCCGTCGCCGAGGCCGCCCAACCCCGCCCTACGGTTGGCCCACCAAACCTCGTCTCGGCCACCCTATTCGCGCGTGCTCTTAGTCCAGCCCTTTACCTGTCCATTCCCATAGGGCAACTCCACGGCGCTTCCCAAGAGCCTATCCCCGGCTACGCTCCCCCCATAACCAACTTGCTGTCGCGGCCTGCAAAGACCGCCAGCGCCAGCCCCATGATCCCCACGTCGCGGGCCACGATGTCCGAGAACCCGGCGGTTATGGTCAGGGAGACGACGATCTCGAAGAGCAGCAGCACACTCACGGCCGCAGCCACCCGGGGCATCACCCCCAACGCCAGGGCGACCCCGAGGAGGGTCAGCACCCAGCCGTGAACTAGGACCAGGCCAAGCGCGAGCTGCGAGGTTTGAGAGATGAGGGGGACATATCCGGTCCAGAGGCTCGGTTGGACGAGCTCATGAATCCCGAACCAGAGCAGAACCAATCCCAAACAGACCCGCGCTAGAGTCGGTGCCCAAGTTTGGCCAAGGACCAAGGCGCCGCCAGCCGAGGGCCGGGACATGATGGCCGCCGGGGCCGAGCTCGGAGCCGACGACACGGCCCGCGCCGCCGCTCGATTCTGACGATTCCGACGGGCCAAGGTCAGGGCACCACGTGTCCACTAGCGTCGGTTGCGATCAGGCCGTCGTCGCCGAAATTGTATTCCGAGTTGCCGGAATCGTCCCCTAGGTTGGCCTCCACGAAGTAGATGTGGTCCGACGCGGGATAGGTCTTGGAGATCGGCGACTGACCCCCGCCGCTGACATAGAGGGTGAAGTTCACCGAGCCGCCGGCTCGCTTGGCGCTGTACGTGAAGCCGGCCATGGCTTGACGGGCCATGGCGCTGGGACTGCCGGGATACAGCTGGTAGGTGTACGCGGCGTACGAGGTCTGAGACAGGAGTGGCCCAGGCGTCGCCTGTGAGCCTGGCGAAGACGTCGGGCTGGCTGAGGGGCTCGGCGTTACCTTGGAAGTCGCCCCACTTCCTGATGAGGGCGACGACTTCGGCCCATGGCCAGTTGTCAGCGCGCCGCCTCCGGCTAGGCCCAATGCGCCTGGATTGGTGTACCCGTGTACCGCCAGGATGGCGGCGGCGGCGGCCGCGACGGACAGTGCGACGGCACCGCGTTTACCCAGTGCCTCTCCGGCTATGCGCATCTAAGAGTCTCCCAAACTAGCTCCCCGCCAGCACATGGTAAACACCCCGACCTGGGAATTGGCTGGGAGTCTGCGGCGCCTATCGACCTACCCATTAATGTCGATGACCGCCAGGTGGTGGTGCTGCTGCAGGTAGCTGCGGATGGCCAGCAGAGCGGCCACCCCCTCACCGACGGCTGAAGCCAGCTGCTTGGTGGAGCCGGAGCGGACGTCGCCAGCGGCGAAAAGCCACGGCGCGGAGGTGGCAAAGGTGTCGGACGTCTGCACGAACCTCCAAGGATCCCTGTTCGCCAACCCATCGGCCAGCCCTGAGTTAGGGTCCTGACCGATGAAGATGAAGGCCGCCGCAGGGGTCCATGTGATCTCTTCTCCGGTGCGATCGTCGACGGCATCGACGGCCTCCAAGCGCCCGTTGCCCCGCAGCCGCCGCAGGCTGGTGTTGGTGTGGATGATGAATCTTGGGTCAGCTCTGGCTTTGTCCTGCAAAAGCTGTGACGCAGTCAGTTCCGGCCCCTTCTGCACAATGCGGACTTGCTTGGCGAACTGCGACAGAAACATCCCCTCCTCCACGGCCGCGTTGCCTCCCCCGACCACCAGGAGCTCTTCGGCACCGCGATAGAAGGGGCCATCGCAGGTAGCGCAGAAGTGCACCCCAGCACCTATCAGGTCTTCCTCGCCCGGTATGCCGAGGCGGCGGTAGGTCGAGCCCGTGCAGAGTAGGACGGAGTGGGCCGACAGCTGCTGCCCACTCCCAAGGGTGACCTCGGCATCTTCACCCAGACCTCGCAGGTTCGTCACGCTGGTGCCGGCGACAAGCTCCACGCCATAGCGCTGGGCCTGCTTCACGAAGCGGTCCATCAACTCGGACCCGCCGATGCCCTCGGGGAAGCCGGGGTAGTTCTCAATCCTCTCTGTGAGGCTGGCGTTGCCTCCCAGCCCCGAGGAGTCAACCACCACGCAGTCGATCCCCTCACGAGCGGCATAGATGGCAGCCGCAAGGCCGGCGGGCCCCCCGCCCACCACCACCAGGTCATAGGAAGAGCGCTCCGCCGCGACCTTGATCCCCAGCTTGCGGGCCAGTTCCTCATCGGTGGGCTCGAGGAGATGACTGCCGTCTTCGAAGACGACGGTGGGGATCGTGCGCCCGCCGGACTGCAGTCCTTCCACGAACGCCAGCCCGGCTGGGTCGGCGTCTATGTCCACCCAGGCGTAGGTCAACTGGTGATTGGCGAGGAACGCCTTGGTCCGCCGACAATCCGGGCACCAGGGGGCTCCGTATACCGTAATCTGGGACATCCAGCTCTCCTCGGCTCGCGGTCCGGCAGGCGAGTGTCAGCGATGGTGCCGCTCACCTAGACTGTCGGGGTTGGGGACATTATGAGGGCATGCCGGTTGGAAGCTCGTCGCGACCACGTGCAGGCGATTCTGAGGGCCATCCGGGACCTCAACGAGACGATGCAGCGGCACACCGACGCCACCTGCAGGCACCTGGGCATGAGCAGGTCGGAGGTGCGAGCGCTCAACCTGGTCGCTCGTAGAGGCACGGCAACTCCCACTGAGCTCGGGACCCAGCTGGGAGTGACCAGCGGCGGGGTTACCGGTATCCTCGACCGACTGGAGGCCTCGGGGCACCTGCGCCGGACTGACGATCAGAGGGACCGGCGCAAGGTCAAGGTGGAGGTCACGGAGAGCGCGCGCAGGGTAGCTCACCGGACCCTGGACGACCTGAATCAGGCTCTGCGACAGATCTTGACCGGCCGTTCCGCGGACGATCTTGAGTTACTCCTCGAACTGCTGAACCAGATCGAAGAGCGGATAGCCCAACACACGGAGTCGATGGACCGGCGACCGGCGGTCTCGGCACGCTCGGAGGCTGCGGGGGCCACTGGGCCAGAGGCTAGCCACGCTGGGCGAGTGGTGGCGGGCGGACGTCGGGGCTGACGGCACTGCTTTGAGCCGGGGAGGGCGGACACCGACGATCCAAGCTGTCGCGGCCGTCGGCCAACCATATTCCACGGATGGCCCTGGCTGAAGCGGCGCTCCTCTGGGAGCAGTCGGTTGGCAAGACCTCCTGGGACACTCGTGTCATCGGGGCGGCCTGCAGATGGTACCGGCCCAGACGCGTTCGGGAGTAGACGCACCCGGTCCCAGGTGCGCCGCCACAGGACTGCCCAAGCTGGCCACGTCGTGACATCACCTGGAGCGAACTGTGTCTCGTTTAGTAAGATACTTCTCACGAGAGGTAATCGCGGCGAAAGGAGCTGAGAGATCCATCCCTGTGATCCGGTGCCCTTAACCGCTCGAAGACCCTCTAAGAGGAGTTCCGGGGATCAGCCGTTGGAAAGGAAATTGATGACAGCTGGCGGGCGGGCGATCCCTTCAGCCGAGCAACGGCAGTTTGAGGGGGCTTACCGGCTCCCGTGGGTGGCCTGGGTAGAGGGAGGTTTTGGCGGGTGATCCGCTTCCTGTATCTGGTCGCCCTCATCATGAGCTGGGCCGGCGTGGCGTTCTTCAACCACCGCCTGCGGACACAAGTGTTGGGCTGGCGTCTGCTGCGGGCCATAGCGGTCACGGTCCCCTTGTTCTTGGTCTTCGACGCGGTGGGAGCCTCACGGGGATGGTTTCGCAGCAACCCCCATCTGAACTCGGTGATATTCCCCCCGGGGATCCCCTTGGAGGAGCCCATCCTGCTCGGGTTTCTGGTCCTGATCTCAGTCACCATCCGCTGGGCGGTCAGACGGGCGGGCGTGTGAGACAGTACACCCTCGCCGCCGTCGTGGTCTTGGCCTTGGCGCTTCTGCTGGCAGGCTGGCGAGGGCACCTGGCGGAGCGTTCGCTCTGGGTGGGGCTCGCGATCTTCGCCGGCATGACGATCGGCGGCGACGTCGTGCTCACTGCCGTCGGCGTGTTCACCTACGCTCCCCAATTCCTCAGCGGCATCCGGATCGACCGGATGCCGCTCGAGGATCTCCTATACGGGATGGCGCTATACCTCACCGCGGTCACGGTGTACGCGTGGTGAAGGCGCTCTTCTGGTCCAGCCGTCCGGCCAGCTGGATCAACACCGCGCTTCCCTTCCTCGCCGCGGCACTGTCGGTCAGGCTGGCAGTGAGCCCCCTCCTGATCTTTGGGGTGGCCTACTTCCTGCTCCCGTACAACCTGCTGCTGTACGGGATCAACGACCTGTTCGACTATGAGTCCGACCGTCGCAATCCCCGCAAGGGAGGTGTGATTGAGGGCGGCCTCCTGCCACCTGCCAGGGCCACCCAGCTGTGGCTTGCGATCGCGCTCACCAACCTTCCCCTACTCGCCGTCTGCGGGTATTTGGGAGGCTTGCCCTTGGTGGCAGCCCTCGCGTTCACCTGCCTCGCCGCGGTCGCCTACTCGGCGCCTCCCCTGCGGGCCAAGGTGATCCCGGTGCTCGACTCCCTCACCAGTTCATCCCACTTCGTGCTCCCGGCGGCGTGCGGCCTGTTGGCTGGTGGATTGCCCTTGGTGGCGTTCCCGTGGCGCCTCCTTGCGGCCTTTTTCCTGTGGGGTGTCGCCTCCCAGGCACTGGGAGCCATACAGGACGTCGAATTCGACACCCAGGCCGGCATAGGGTCCATAGCTACTGCGCTTGGCGCCCGCAGGACCGCCGCGGTGGCGACCGCCGCCTATGGCCTGTCGATCATCCTGGTGAGCCTCGGGGGTGGCCTGGAAGTGGTGGCGGCGGTGACCCTGGTGCCCTATTCCCTGCTCGCCGCCTCCTGCCTGGTGGGCATCCCAGGGCTGCAGGCCCGTCGCGCCTGGCGCGGCTTCTTACAGATGAACCTCCTCGCCGGCTTCGTCATCACCCAGCTGTTCTTGCGCCAGTGGGGCGTTGACCGCATCAGCGTCATCGATTTGCTCGCGTGGGGATCCGCGCTGGCGGTGGCCGTCTCGCTGCTCGTCATGACCTTGAACCGGGCCGCCCTTCGAAAGGGACCCAGCCCCTCCGGAGGAGCCAACCTGCCGTCGCTCACCGTGATCGTCCTGGCCCGAGCTGGGCGGCGTCGGGCCGGGGCCTGCATCGAGAGCCTTCGGGCCCAGTCCTATCCAGGGCAGTTGCGACTGCTGGTGGTCGAGTCCGCAACGGCATCGAGCCTCGAAGCTCCCCAGGACGCCTCCCCAGCGGATGGGGTTGAGACCATCGACGCGGGTCCGCCTCCACCGCTTTGGAGCGCAACCTGCTGGGCCGCGGAGCGTGGCCATCAGATGGCCACCTCGGACCTGCTGGCCTTCGTCGACGGCGACACCAGATTGAACCCTCACGCGCTGGCCGAGATGGCTTCGTCGCTGGGCGCCAGCGGCGCTGGCTTGGTGTCCCTGCTGCTACCTCAGGGGATGAGAGCTCGCGCGGCCCGAGCCCTGGTGCCCGCGCTGTCCTTTGCCCAGAGCTGCTGGGTCCCCAACTTCCTGCAGAATGTCTCCGCCCTGCGCCGCCTGACCTGGGTTTCCCCAGCCCAGATGACCTTCGGCTCATGCCTGATGGTCGACCGCGCCACCTGCCGCGGCCGTCGCAGAGCTGGCCACCCGCAACGAGGACTCCCTGACCTCAGGCACCTCATTTCAGAGAGTTCGGCCCCGGTCTTCCTGCTGGACGGGAAATCCCTCGGCCAGTCCGACCGGTACCGCTCGGTGGCAGATGTGGCGAGCGTCTGGCGCGGGGCACTATACCCGGCCGTGGGCAACTCCCTGCCGCTGGCTCTCTGCTGTCTCATCGGGACTCTGACCGTCCAGCTGCTCCCCCTCGGGCTTCCCTTTGCGGCCTTGGCGACCGGCAGCTCCGCAGCCCTCTGCGGTTCTCTGTTGGCGCTGGCCCTGCTGGTTGTGCTGCGGGTGTCACACGCCCGCCAGGCTGGACAGCCCCTCAGCGGGATAGTGTGGCACCCCCTCACATGGGTCGCTACCCTCGCCTTCCAGATCGCCTCGATAGCGAAGGGCCTGCAGGGCGAGCCGTCCGACGCCAGGGTCGGCAAGATGGCGGGGAAGCCGATCGGAGCCTGGCTTTGACAGCTGGACTGCGCTCGGCGGCACCCGTCACGAAGAGTCGCACGCGCCCGCTGCGGGCGGTGGTGGTGGGGTCAGGGCTCGGCGGACTTGCCGTGGCCATTCGCCTGCTGGCGGCCGGGCTCGAGGTGACCGTCGTGGAGGCCGCGGCAACCCCGGGTGGCCGGGCCGGACGGATTCGTGAACAGGGATACACGTTCGACACCGGCCCTTCGCTGATCACCATGCCCCAGCTCCTGGATCAGCTCTTCCAACTGGCGGGCACCACAACCGAGGAGCAGCTGACCCTGCATCGTCTGGAACCCTTCTACCGGATCCACTGGCGATCCGAGCCGCGCTTCTTCGACTTCGGGTCCGACCCGGAGCAGATGCGAGAGCAGATTGGGCAGTTCAGTACTTCTGATGCCGGGCGGTATCCGGCTTTCATCGAGCAGAGTCGTCGGATCTACGAGGAGGCGATCCTGGGAGCGGGCACCAGCAGCTTTTTGAGACTTCGCGACTTCGTTCAGCTGGTGCCGAAGATGATAGGCCTGCGCGCGCTGCGGTCGGTGGAGCACTTCGTTGAGGCCTACTTCGACGATGTCCACGTTCGTCAGGCCTTCTCCTTCCACCCCCTCTTCATAGGCGGCGATCCGTATCGAGTGCCGGCGGTCTATGCCGCCTTGGCCTTCCTCCAAATCGAATCCGGAGTCTGGTATTCGGACGGGGGCGTGTACAGCCTGGTCGAGGCCCTGGAAGGACTGGTGCGGACGGGGGGCGCGGTACGGTACGGGGACCCTGTGGTGGAGATCAGGCGGGCGGACGGCCGCGTCACGGGAGTTCGGACCGCGTCGGGAGCTCTCCATCCTGCCGACTTCGTCATCAGCAACGCCGACGTGGTGGAGACCAGCCGGCTGCTGCTCGGCGATCGCCGAACGTCCGATCCCCAACTCACCATGAGCTGCTTTCTGCTCTATCTGGGCACGGATCGGGTGTTTCCCGAGCTGGCCCATCACACCCTGCTGGTCGGTGACGACTACCGAGGCTTCATCGGCGATGTCACCAGACGGGGCCGCCTGGGGGCCTCGCCCAGCCTCTACCTGCACGCCCCAACCAGGACCGAACCGGAGATGGCACCACCAGGCGCAGACGCGATCAGCGTGCTGCTCCCAGTCCCCAACCTTCGCTCCGGGATCGACTGGAGGGCTGCCGAAGCTGGTGTCAGGGAGCAGGTTCTGGCCGCGATGGAAGGGGTTGGCGGCCTGCACCTGGCAGGGCTGCGCGAATCCCTGCGGTTCGAGCGCAGCTGGACTCCGGTCGACTTCAAGACCGCCCTTCGCGCTCAGTTGGGCAACGCCTTCGGACCGTCACCAACCCTGCTGCAGTCAGCCTATTTCCGCCAGCCCAACCGGGATCGACGGGTGAAGGGCCTGTACCACGTCGGCGCCGGCACCCATCCTGGGGCGGGGATCCCGGGAGTGCTTATGGGTGCCGAGGTCACCGCGCAACTGCTCCTTGAGGAGGCCCGGGCGTGGCGGTCGTAGTCGAGCCGGCGATCCGCGAGTACCTGGAGGAAGCGGTGCTGACCACCAACCGGGTGGCGCGCACATTCGCCCTGGCAACCCGGATTCTGCCCCGGGATGTCCGTCCCGACGTTTACCTGCTGTACCTGGTGTGCCGTCAGCTCGACGATCTGGTCGACTTTCAGGACCCAGACGCCGGTAGACGGCTCGACTGCGCGGTGGAGTGGGCCACGACCGGTACGGTCAGAGGACCCGAGGCCGAGATCTTGGACTACCTCTTTCAGCGTCACCCGGATCTCCCCAGGGAGGCGGTCTTCGACTTCTGCCAAGGCCAGCGGCGCGACATGCGGCCCTTTCTGATGGAGACCGAGGCGGAGCTGGACCTCTACTCGTATCAGGTGGCCGGCACCGTCGGCCGCCTGATGGCGACACTGCTTGGGGTCTTCGACGAGAAGGCGGACCAGGCGGCGCGGGCGCTGGGGATAGCGATGCAGCGCACCAACATCCTGAGGGACATCGATGAGGATCTGGCGCGCGGGCGGACCTATCTGCCCCGCCAGACCATGGAGCTGGCCGGGGTGCGGGACCTCGGGTCGGATGATCGCTCGCTGCTGTTGCGAGTGGAGATCGCCATCGCGGACCACTGGTACGAACGGGGACTACCCGGTACCTGCATGCTCAGAAGGGGGAGTCGGTCCGTTCGGGCAGCGGGGCTCATGTACCAGCAGATCCTGCGCCAGATAGAGCGGGACGGAAGGGGGGCAGTACGCCCGTGCCGCTCCGTGGTGCCATCCCATCGGAAGCTGCTCGGGGTGATGCAAGCCCTGATCTCATCCTGACGGGAAAGTGGCGACTGGGATCACCGGGGGCAGCTGTATCTGGGCTCACGAATAGTGCGCCACGCGCCGCGACCCACCGCGCTCCGGTAAGGAGCGGGCCATTCCGGCCCTGGCGCCGCCCTGGCCGGGACTGGTGTTGGCCCGCGACCCGACTGGCAGGCTACCGGGTGGGTCGCCCTGAGGTGCTCCTCGCCATCTGCGGCTCGGCTCCACCAGCTGTGAGCCCGGGATGGGGGGCCTGCTGCGGATAGACACTCCCAGACCCGGGCGGCGAAGCCTGTGGCAGGTGGGGCTCGGCGGTCACATCGGACGGGCCAACCCCGGCCAGTAGGCGGCGCACGCGCAGGCCGGCCCAGCCCAGCAGACCCTCCGGCATGGCGATCACGAGGTCGAGGACCTGGACCTCAAGTCCCAGGGTCAGGGCCAAGGTCAGTGGCAGCCCGGCCAGTGCCAGGCCCGAAGCCCACCACACCTGGGAGGTTCCGAACCCCCCTATACCCTGAATCGGAAGGGCAAACAGGAGCGTGCGCACGGCCAGTGCCAGCCAGACCTGCCACAGGTTCAGGTGGGCCCCCAGGGCCAAGAACAAACAGAGATATTCCAACGCCGCGAGCAGACGCGCCAGCGCCGTGGCCGAGACCAGGGCCACCACGCTGCCTGCGCTGCTGAGGTCCGCCAGGGCCAGCTCCGCCCTGGTCGCGAAGGCGCCCACGATGGGCAGCCGCTCCGCCAGCCCCAGCAACCTCACCCGGGTCGCCCTGACGAAGAAGAGCAGCAGCAGCAGCAAAAGGGCCGCCGCCATGAGTATGGCGGTCAGCCGCAGAGGGCGGGCCAGGGTTACCCCCGCCATGTCCGCTGCGACCAGGAGGATGATCGCCAGGCTCGCCAGATCCAGCAATCTGGCCACCAGCGCGACACCTGTGCCGCGGGAGACAGATGTGTCCAGGTCATAGCGGGCGAACCACACGAAGGCGGCGTCGGACCCCGGCCCCGGCAGGACCTGGCCCGCGCCCCAACTCGCTGCGGTGACGCCCACGGTCGCTGCCAGGGAACCTCTGCCGAGCAGAATGTGGTAGCGCCAGGCCCTGGCGAGGACATAGCCGGCCGCGATCAGAGCGGCCAGGAACAGCAGTGGGACCGACACATGGGAGAGGGCGGCGGCCACTCTTGGGACGGAAACCTTGGTGAGAACCAGGGCCAAGAGGCCGATCCCGACCACGGTGCCCAAAAGAATTCTGACCCGCGGGTGGCGGAAACGATTGAGAACCGAACTCATCACCCCCCAGTCTGCATCAAGCGACCCCCCAACAGGATGAGGCGGGCCTGAGAGTGTGCGCCCCCACCATCGGCTCCAGCGCCACCAGCTCGCCCGTCAGACACTGGTCAAACTCCATGCTCCCGCTCTTGCCGCGGTGCGCTCGAGGGGGCCACCCCATCTAGAGCCCGGCGCAGCAGTGCCAGCCCATGGGAGTCAAGGCCGGCCAGCCTGTCGCCGGAGGTGATCTGTCCCCCGGTCGCCATCACGTGGGCAGCCCAGCGGTCTCGCTCCGGCATGCGCTTGCGCGCGATGAGCATATCTGGATCGTTGATCCAGAGCCGTCCGTGCATGGCGGCACGGGCCCGGCCGGTGTGCATGGCGGCGGCCAGAGACGGCTGGGACAGGTCTTGATTGACCGGTTCAAGATGGAGGGCTATGTCCGGGCTCACCCTCATGGCGTCGACCAGTCCGACGCTTGGGAGCAGGGGAGCCCCACAGCCGAGTATGGTCGCCCCGGTGCCCGCGGCGCTAACAATCCTGGCCATTGCCTCTCGATATTGCTCGAGCAACCGGGGCCGAACTCCACGGGAGCCCGGCATGGTCGCCGCGTAGAGAAAGTCGAGTTTGAAGTATGAGCACCCCATATCGGCGAGGCGACGGACCTGGTCCTCCAGGTGCGCGGACGCCGAGGCGTTGGTGGTGTCCAGTACCCCCACTCTCTGACCCCATGCCCGGGGGTGTAAGAGACCCGGGACCAGCCAGTCGGGATGCTCCTTGGCGGTCTCGCTGTCAGCGCCCACCAGGAACGGAGCCAGCCACAAGCCGAGCCGCCTACCGCTCGTCCGGACCACCCGCGACAACTCTGCCAGATCTCCGAACCCAGGCCTCTCCCCCGACCAGTCGCCAATTCCCATCTGCCAGCCGTCGTCGACCAGGAACACGTCTATGGGCAGATCCAACCTCTCCGCAGCCCCGAGATTCTCAACCACGTCGGCGGCGGTCACCCTCCCCCGGTAGAAGCCCCATGAGCACCAGGCGCTGGGACCCCGGGATTTGGCCCGCGGCCCCTCCGTCCCGAATCTGCTGCAGGTCGCCTTCAGGGCCGAGTCGCCGGAACCCGGCAGCTCCTCTCTCCGGAGAGTTCCGTTGGCCTCTACCGAGATCCGGCCCCCAAGTTGCCACAGGCGGATAGATGGCACCTCCGAGGTGGGATCAGGCGCCGACCAAACCACGCAGGGCCCGCCCGGGGCCAGTTCCACAACCATAAACCCCTCACCCTGGAAGCAACCCACGGGGGCCACGGCGCCACAACGAAAGGACATGGCAGCGATGCGGGCTGAGCTGGGGCGCGGTGAGGCCTGCTGCAACCCGTACCAGCCGGCCGGACTCCAGGACTGCCACCCTGATTCGTACACCCTAGCCCCGTCCCCGAGGCCGGGGATCTCTTCGACCAGAGCGAAGCCGGGCGAGGCCCTGAAGGTACCGTGCCCGCCGCCACCCGCTGGGCTTGGGGCCGACGCCCTACCTCTCCTCGGAAACCATGGACTCCGGCACCGAGTTGATCTGGTACGGGAGGTCCGTGATGTCGAAGTAACGAACCGACTTGTGCAGCCGCTTGGCGATTCCGACCTGCACCTTCAGCCCCAAGGAGAGGTCACCGAACACCCACATCTCCTCGCAGCGAGCGATGAGGTTGTTCATCGCCTCCCTCACCAGATCTTTGGGGACTGTGTGCAGGAGGTAGTAGTCGAAGAGCATGAACGGCGTCACCGGCACCCGGCCCTCGTCGAGGACGTACTTGGTCAGCTGCTGCCGCCAGAAGAAGTTGCGGTTGCTCATCGCCACATATACCAAGGGTTTGGGTCGGCGCAGAGTGCGCTCCGCCTGTTCAGCCGGGCTAGCCCTGGGAGTGGGCGTGAATATGAGCTCGAGAATCTCGTCTGCGGATCGCGCGCTGCCGATCCTGGGCGCGCTGGCCACGTCCCTCTCGCCTACGCCCGGAACTTCCGCCGCCGCGGGGACGTCCCGGGGCCGCGAGCCGCCACCGCGCGCATGCTGCTTCCCACCCAAGATTCGTTGAGATTATACGCAAGCGTGCCCGTTGGAGAGGGCACCGGGCCCGCCCTAGAGAAGTTCCCGCAGGAGGTTCAGCGCCGCCCCGAGCTGGTCCTTGTGGGCTGGCACGTTCAGCCATCGACTGGCTCCGGAGGGATGAGGCAGGGGAAGGGTGAGTACCCCGCCGCCGTCGACCCGGGCCCGGCCAATCCCGGCAGTGACCTCTCGCCCGACCGAGTCGAACACAGAGCCGATGAGCCCGCCCAGGGGCCGGCTGCCGAGAAAGCGACTGATCGCGAGCTGTCCGACCGGGACGATCAGGCGGGGTTGCAGAATTTGCAATTGCGCCTCCAGATGCCCGCTGCAGAGCTGGATCTCGGCAGCGGACGGCTTGCGGTCGCCGGCGCCCGAGGGTGCCCTCCCCGGAAAGCACTTGGTGATCGAGGTCAGGTAGACCCTCGACCGAGCTGAATCCTCGTCGCCTAGGCCTGCCTGTGCCAGCCACCGGAAGAGCTCCCGTCCGGCCCGCCCACTGAAGGGCCGACCGCTGACCTGCTCGACACTCCCCGGTGCCTGCCCCACCAAGACGACCCGGGACAGCACAGGCTGGGCCAGGACCGGCGAGCAGGTCTCAAGCAGACCGGCGTCCACGCAGCGCCTACAGCGGAGAATCTCCCGGCTGAGGAGTTCCAGGCTGAAGCTGCGGGAGGCAGAATATGCCTTCGTCGCGGACGCTTGATTGTCTGGCATCGAGTGCTATCCTAGGACCAGCCAAACCGCCCCGTGGCGGACCCCGGAAACATCAGGGCACCCAGATGCCTCAAGGCTCCGACCCCCGACGCTGGCCCGATCAGCAGTCGCCTGATCCTGGTTCTTCGACCCAGCCTGGCTGGTGGGTGTCTCTTTGGGAAGAGAGGCTGCCCAGGGAGAAGACGAGCGTCGGCCCCCGGCTGTCCGCAGCCTGGCTCGTTCGCCAGTGGGGCGGGCGCACACTGATGGCCCTGGTGCCGATCCTGGTGGTGGCGGCTGTGGTGTTGGGAAGTTTCGGCTACAGCCTCCTCGGTGAGGTGATCGCCGGGGTCATACTCCTCATCCTGGCGGCGGCGGTGCTGGTCCCGATGGTTGAGCGCGCTCGCGGCAACCGCCATTCCGGCTGGCACTGATGGATGCTCCGGAGCGGGGCTCCCTCCATACCTCGATCAGGCACCCCGGCATGGACTGGGCCGAGGCGGTCCGCAAGCTCGCGGCCGAGCTGCGCCGGAGGGCGGATGGGCCTGGAGTCGAAGGCATGGTTGCCGACGGGCTGCTGCAGTTGCTGCATGTTTCAGCGCAGGTGATGACCGACTGCGGCATGCGCCTGGAGGAAGCGATAACCCCGCCCCGGATGCCCCGAGCGAGGCGGGCTTCCCCGCGCAGGAATTCCTCAAGGCCGACCCGAACACACAGGATCCGTCCTGACGCCTGACAGGTTCCGCTCACCTCAGTGGACTGTCTGCTGAGGTGGCCTGGTCGATACCCCTAGCCCCAATCTGATTGGGCCGCGCGGGTGGCGGGCACCCCTGAGCGGGGACCAGCCTCCGCAATCCCCCTGCCATACTCGCGCTGGGATGGATTGGGGGCCAGGTCGAACAGTCGAAAGGACTCCGCCAGCTCCAGGCCAACCTGCTTGCCCACCTGTCTTGCTCTCGCCAGCATCGGTTCGCGCATGTCGCTGGCATCGAACTGGCTGCGATGTTCGCCTAGAGCGGCGAGCTTGTTGTCCAGATCCTGAGCTTCGATGGGCACCGCCACATCTGAATTCGACCCCGATCCCACCAGAACGAACCTTGTGTTGTGCGGCTTGAGCCCCTCCTCTCGGAACAGCTCGGGAAAGCTGCGGATGTCGCGCGCGCTCGGAAACACGGCATCCAGGCAGGCGTCAGCCGCCGCTCGGTGGTCCGGGTGGTTTATATACCCCCGCCCAAAGAAGCGGTTGGTGGGATCCATCGTTACCACCAGCTCGGGGCGCAGCTGGCGCAGGACCCGCACGATGTCGCGACGCACCTCCAGTGTGTTCTGGAGTTGGCCGTCCGGGTGGCCCAGGCAGATCACCTGCTCAACTCCAAGGTGTGCGGCGGCCCGGCCCTGCTCCTCCAATCTAACCCTGCTCAACTCGCCTGGAGGCACGGACAGGTCATCCCCCCCGGCGTCCCCGTCAGTGACCAGGCAGATGGCGGCCCTGGTCCCCTGTCGGACCCAGGCGGACACCACGGCGGCGGCCAGGAAGTCGCAGTCGTCCGGATGAGCGACCACCACCAGGGCCGCCTCAGGGACATATTCAAAGATTTCGAGGGACGGGGCAAAAGACTCACTCATGCAACCGCTATCCTCCCAGGAATGAGCACTTCCATGTCGAGCCCACGCATCGCCACCTTTTCCATAGCGGCCACGGACGGCACCGACTGGGGGGTGGCCGTCGCCTCCAAGTTCTTGGCGGTGGGAGCAGCCGTCCCAGCTGCCGCCAGCGGCTCCGGCGCCATAGCAACCCAGGCCCTGGCCAACACCTCGTACAAGGTGGAGGGGCTCAGACTGCTGTCTTCGGGCGTCGGGGCTCAAGACGTGGTGGAGCAGCTCACCGGGGCCGACGAGGGCCGCGATCATCGCC
>JAJYWM010000061.1 GCA_021791455.1 bacterium
GATCAGCACGTCCTCTTTGAGATCTATACAACTCAGTACTCGTTGGCGGAGTCCTTCGAAGAGTATGCGTCAGTCAGCGCGTCGTCCGTGCCGAAGTACGTGCTCGAACTTACTAGCGCGGTCAGCCCGGCGGGGACCTGCCCTTCCGGGGCTCAGCAGGGCATGTGGAGGACGGCGCTGGCGTCTCTGCCACTGTCGTTCAAGATGTCGATCGCCTCTTCGGGAAAAAAGGTACTTCAAGCTGTGGCCGGACAAACCTCCCGCTGAGGGTCCAGGGCGGCTCGGGCCAGATCTGGCGGTAGACCTCGTACCGCACGGAACCGTCCAAGAATCGCAGCTGCTTGCCAGCGTCAGCATCGTCGCACATGGCCTTTGCAGCCGCCTCGGTCTTACCAGCCATGTGGACCGTGGCCGCGGCCATCAGCGGCGTAGCCACAGCCGCTGCTACCTCAACCCATGTCGCAGGCGTCACTTCCCGACCCCGCCGAGGGCTCTCTGAGGTCGACCGAAGATCTCCCGACGCTATGAAAGCGGTACTCCATCACAGAGAACCTGCCCAACTGTGGGACCGCTATTTCCAGCAAAGTAATCGGTGGTTGAGTCATATATTGAAAAGTAAGTCCCGCCCAGGGTCTGCCCCTCGCAAAGGCGAAACACTGTACTCGGCGCTCCGTTGGCAGCGTACACCGTAGCGCTGGACCCGCTGAGTATTGCTGACTGTTGGAGCCATCCCTGAACGTCCCAGGTCCAGCCCGCAAGGGCCGGCGTACCCGTACCAAAGTCACCAGGGAGCCCCGGCCCCGAAACCGCGTCAGCACAAAACTCGGTTGCCTGGCCCTCCGAAAAGACCACGAACGCAGACGATCCGATAGGCGATACATCGCAGATGTTCGGCCCTGGTGGAGCTGTGCCAAGGTTGGCCGGAGTAGACGTTGGGCCCGGGGTTGGAATGCCTCCCCCGATAGACCCGCCCGCCCCCGCCGATGGGACGGCCGCACTCCCTCCGCCAGGCGAAACCGATGTGCCGGGCGCGCTACCACACCCCGCGATCGCAAGGGCAAGGGAAGCGATACACACCGTGAGCAGTCTCATCGCAAACGGCCAGCGGCCTCTTGGGCACGCCCGGAAAGTGCGCGGACAGGCAGCCTCTGGCAAATCAAGGTCGGAATCGCCCTGCGTCTCTTGGTCCCATCTGTCTTGCCTCATGGCGAGTGGGCCAAACCGTTAGGAGCCGAAGTAGGTCAGGTACTTTTGGTCGGGGGTCGCTACCGCGTCAATTATGGCCCAAAGCCAAACCCCGGCCACCACGAATATGCCGACTATGAATATGGTTAGTATTCCGCCCACAAGGCTCAAGCCGAGGCCGACCCAGAACTTGGTCTTGTTCATGTGGTAGGTGTACACCCAAGTCCAGAAGCTGAGGAAGACCGCCAGCAGGATGGCAATGCCCTTGGACTTGGGCGCGCCCAAGGCGGTCCCACAATGGGGGCAAACTGCGGCTGTCTGGACCACAGGCTTGGAGCAGCTCGGGCAGAACCGCTGGCCCGGCATGATCGGCTTGCCGGAGGGTGTAGTCGCCGACGCGGCCGGAGTTTCGCCTTGGTTCGAGCTGACCGTCAGATCCAGCTGTGGCTCATTGATCTCGCTCAACTTCATCCTCCGGGTTACGCTCCGCGGTGACTCCACCGGCTCACCGGACGCTTATACAGCGTCACGGGTGAACAAGTGGCGCCTTGTTTACCATCTTGTCACCGCCCGTCGCTGAGATCGGCCCGGGCCCGAGATCGCGGAGGGGGGTTGTTCCCCGTCCCCGGCCGTCGTCCCCATGGCTGCGCCCGAGGCCATGGCCATCCTCACCGCGGCCGCTCCCTCACGGCTCGGACGCATCGTTCTGTGCGGTCAAGGTCAGCAGGTCACGTGGAGCACGGCATTGGTCCCCTCGCCGCCCGCATTCAGGATGGCGATCGCCTCCTCCGTCGGCACACTCAGCAGTTCCACCTTGCGGCGCTTGGCCTCCTATAGGACTTCGTCCATCACAGGCAAGTCACCGTGAACTCCGGTCCCGACTACTAGCCGACGACAGCGCCAAGGGATGTCTTCCTTCATCGACAGAGGGGTGTGGCCGTAGGCAGCCCGATACTCCTTGGAGGCCTTCTTCGTTCGCCTTCTGATCTCCCCCCGGTCGATGACAAGGTCGTGCCCATAGACCACGCCATCGATCCGGATCGAGCCGAAGGCGGAACTCTCGAAGCGCACCGCCGCCCTTGCCAGAGGCTGCCCGAGGCTATCCAGTCAGGCAGGGCGCCGGGTCGCGCGCCGGCGGACCGGCTTGGAGGCGACGGCCACCTTGAGGGCGCTGGCCGGGTAGAAGCGGACCTTCTTGGAGGGGCCCACCTTGACCGGCGCCCCGGTCCGAGGATTGCGCCGCATCCCGCCCGGGCTCTCGCTAATCCTCCAGCGCCCGAAGCCGGCGATGCTCACCTCCTCGCCCGACGCCAGCTTCTGTGAGATCAGCCCGAAGATCAGCTGGAGCGTTTCGTCGGCGAAGTTGAAATTCGAGAAGACGGGATCGTTGGGGTCCCCGTCATAGAGCAGCTGAGCCTGTAAGGTCTGGGCCAGTTCGCGCCGGTTCATTGGGAGCACCCCCTCTGTGGTGCTGAGTGGGCGTTCTGGTGCCCAGGGAGGGATTCTATAGGGCGGGGCCGTGACCGGAATGAGGGGACCCCATTTGTCAGCCCAGGGGGGGAGGGGCGCCGGTAAATGCTTGGAGGCGCGGTGAATCGGCGGCCGCAGGAGGCCGGTCGCCGAGAGGACATTACCGGACCATCCAGTGGGCGCCAATGGCTCGTGGAGGGTCGAACGGTCGCCCAAAGGAGTGATAAGGCTCCTTATCGGCAGCTAAGGGCCTGGGGTGACCCCCCCAAATAGTCCCCCTGACCTGTACCCCAAAACCGCACCCACCCGTGTGAGAGCTTGGCTCACTTCTCGGGGGTCATGACAGTACGTCGCTGCTATCGCGACGCGTGAAACCGGTGGGACGAGCCCGCTGTTTGTCGATCTGCCTCCTGTGGTAGGCTTCGCGGCCTGCCGGACTCGCTGGACTGGGTGGCTATCGATGAGTGAAGCCTTGCTAGTGGTGGGCCGTGGAGGTGCTCGCTTGATAGGGGAGCGCTGGTCCGGGCCTGGGCCCGTTGTGGTTCTGCTGCACGCCGGGGTGACCGACCGCCGAAGCTGGCGTGCCGTGGCAGCCGCCCTGGAGGGCCGAGCCGTCGTGGTAGCCTACGACCGGCGGGGCTTCGGCGAGACGGCCGCTTCTGATGGCGAGGGGTTCTCCCACGTCGAGGACCTTCTCGCAGTCCTCGACGTGGTCACGGACGCCCCTGCATGGCTCGTCGGTAGCTCCGCCGGCGGTGGCGTTGCCATCGACACCGCTATCTCAGCGCCCGAGCGGGTGGCTGGCCTGGTGCTGCTCGCCCCTGCGGTGAGCGGTGCCCCTCCCCCCGAGCTCGACGCCGACACCACCCGCTTCGACCAGCTCCTCGACCAGGCGATGGAGGCAGGTGACCTCGACGAACTCAACCGCTTGGAAGCCCGGCTGTGGCTCGACGGCCCAGCTCAGCCCGGGGGGCGGGTCGGCGATCCGGCCCGCAGGCTCTTCTTGGACATGAACCGTATCATCCTGGCCAACCGAGTGCCCGAGGAAGTGGGAGCCAGCGGTGTCGACGCCTGGAGCCAGCTCGACCGTGTGCAGGTCGCGGCCACTGTGGCCTGCGGGGACCTCGACGTACCCATTTTGGTTGAACGCTGCAGTGAGCTGGCCGAGCGCCTACCGAAGGGGCGACATCGGGTGCTCGCCGGGATGGCGCACCTGCCGCAGATCGAGGACCCGGCAGCGGTGGCCGCACTCATCGTCGACGCCGTCGACGACGCTTGACGCCGGAGTTTGCCTCTTGGGGCCGAGCATCTCATACGCCACCTTCGGTGATCCCAAGGGCGGTCGGGTCCAATGTCGAACCGACCGGATCCTCGGAATTGTGTCGCGTCGTGGGGGATCCAGTAGGTCCCACGCTGGCGAACGGTCTCTGCGCCGCCCGGGATCGCTCTTCGTGACGCTAACGGCGACGGCTCTCTTCGAACTCGGGAGTGTGGCGAATCAGCCTTTCCGGCACACACAGCCCAAGTCGCAATAGAGGCGGTTAAGCGGCGCACCTAATCGGCGATTCACCTACCGTGCTCTTGGTTTGGTACCAATCTGGTCGCAGCCCTTGAATGTATTGAACCTTCTGCGCCTTCCTCCACTCCCAATATGCGAAGCGCTCTTCGACTTCCGCGTGTCCACTTGCGCGCTTGGCATCGCGATCGTCGTAGAGGGCCACTACCTCCAAAGCGGCCTCGATAGCCGCCGCTTCCATCAAGGCGTATTGGTCGGACGGAAACCTCTGGTCAATTCTCGCATCCCGTAGGCGATTCAAGGTGCGATATTCAGCCACCATCAACCTCGCCAGCTCATTTTCGAACGCACTATCTCTGATCCGCTCTGTCTGTTCCATGACAGGGTACTATAGATGCGATCCCGCGACGTGTCAAATCGCTATCGCTTCGGCGATTCCCCACTGATGGACGGCGACCGTTTGACTCAAGATGGCTGCCGCGTCACCACACGCGAGTGACAATGCAACAGGTGCTATCATCTACGTGTTCCACGAGTCCAAGAATGATTGGTACAGTCCATCTGCTGCGGCAAGGTAGGAGGCCGGATCGTCTTGTCCGATCGACCGCCAGAGATCACTCAACTCGTGCTCAAGCTGGCCCAATGGAATATCGTTGGCTCCCCTCTCTTCTCTCAAGCAGCGGTACAGATCGTGCAGGCTGTGCCAGACGTGTCTTTCGTCCGCTTCGACCGTCTGGCCAGCCGACTGGACTCTAGCTAAAGCCTCGACGAGCTCGCTCTTCCTGCGATCCCACTTCTCCTGCAAGTCAGGCGAATGTTGGGACGGAGTCAGACGCTCCATGAGAAACCCTCCTGTGACCAATCTACATCCGTTCGTCGTAGCCGTAGAAGCACCCGATCAGGAGCAGTGGCCATGCGCGGTCCCGTGGGTTCCGAGCATCGACCGGGTTGGGATCCATATCGTACTGGCGGTCCGTACCTCCTGCAATCTGCGACCAGCGCATGACTTCACGGCGGAACTAGGCAGTATCGGTTCACTACAGCAGCAAGCGGGTCCCTGGAAACCTGCTTCGCTGTGGGGCTTGTCTCCAGGCGCCCATTATCGTGTCCTGTCCATTAGCCTGAACAGCTACGATCCATAAGTGGCAGGCCGTCGTGTCGCTCATGCGCATGTCGCATACTGCTTGAGCCATTCTCCTCGGGTCTGTTGGTGGACCCCGGACACTCCGCCGCCCATCATGCCACTACTCTCCCGCGGACACGCAACCGAGGAAGCGGGCCGGTCCACGAACAGGCGCATGGCCCCGGCCCCGTCCCGAGGCCGACGGCTAGGGCGACCGCTGGGGTCAGGACCCTCGTCCACCGCATCTGTCACCTCCTTGGTGCCGGCTGTCCCTCACAGGCTGACACGCCCACCAGTGGCGATGGCCCGGCCTCGCACCGCTGGAGCCATGAGCCGACCAGGGATCAGCCGGTCGGCGCGTCCGGAGGCGGCCGCTCTGAGGGGACCTCGTTTGTCAGTCCGGGTGATTTGCACCCCGGTCATTGACCCACACCAACACACGAGACTTGACCCCGGCCCGCCCGAGGGGGGCGAGGTCCTCACTCCATGCCTAAGTGGCGGCGCGCCCCCCGAATGGACCGGACGCGCCGGATCGTTTCACGACGCCTCTGGCAGTAGCAGGCCGGGTTGGCTCGTCGACGGTCCAGACAGTCCTCCCGGGGGCCGATTAGCGTGTCGTATTCGACGAAGTTCCCGAGGCTCTGAAACCCCACCTCGTCCGCGATCAAGCGTCCGACTACATGACAGGCGGCCTGCTGCGCCACGAATGTCACCGCAGGCTGGTAACCGCCGTCTCCATCCGCCACCAGTCCGACAGCCTGCGCCAAGCCACAGACGCGTCGGCCAACCTGCGGTTCCAGAACTGCTCTTTGTTCGGCAGTCTTGCCCTCGAGATCTTCAGGCGCGATCACGTCATCCTGACCGAGCCGCTCGATGCTCAGCCCTGTCAAGTCGGCCAGCTGCTCGAGAACCTGGGACTCGCGCTCGGGGAAGAAACACGCCATGCAAGGACCATCCTCGGCTACCACATCGTGGAGTCCTACCGCCGTGTCGCTCGTCCCCCCATCGATCAGCTGGTCTGGCCATAGCCGCTGGAGTTCTCGCCGGGCCCCCGGCGTATCGAGGCCGGCCAGGACCACCGTCGGCCATTCCAGCCGCCCCTCGTCCACCAGCCTGGGGAGGTCAGCAACGTCCCCCCGGTACGGCTGGACCTTGTACCGATGCAGATGTCTCCGAACCAGGTTTACCTTCCAGGGCCGTCCGAACTTCGAGCCCTCGTCTCCAAGCGAGTAGGTGGCCAGGTTCTCGCTCCCAAATCGCTGCCGGTCGATGACGAGGACCTCTCCGACTGCATCAAGCTCTTGCAAGATCACCGCGATCGCCGTGCCGATGGCTCCGCAACCCGCAAGGGCCAGCCGAAGATGCATGGTCTCGGCCTGCATTGGGGCCAGGGTCAGTTCCCGCGACAGCGCCACAGGGCACCAGGTTAGATGCCCATGATCCACGCGCCTCGCCGCCAGCACGCCGGCCAGGTCCTTGAACGCTTCACCCATCCCAATGGCAGCTGTGAATATGGAGCCGAGAGGGTGCGCCAGCCGTGCGAGCTCGATCGTCACGCCAGCATCGCGGGCGACATGGGCTCCGTAGCCGTCCGGCGCAATCCTGATCACGTCCTCGCCGACCGCTCGGGTACCAATGTGGAGCCGAACACCTTGAGCAGGGCCCGCATCCAGCAGAAGGCCACGCCGCCAGTCGACACGCTCAACCAGATTTCGCAGCTCATCTACCGACGCCTTCGGCAGTCCCTCCGCATCAAGGGCCAGGCGGATGGGCAGCCGCCGCGCGGTCGTGGCGAGCACGCGCAGGGTTAGCCAGGCTCCGGGCAGTTCCGGATCCACACTGATCAGTAGCGTGGCCGCCTCTAAACGCCGCCGGAGCGCGCTCTCCGACACGCCAGCTGCACGGGACCCAAGCAACAAGGGCCGAGTCTGATCACTCATGCACCCGTCACCCCGTTCTCGTCGAAAGTGACCGTTTCCACCTCGCCGGTTACCAGGGAAGCCGGCTCGGTCGCCACCCAGGCGCGCCCGCTGAACAGCCACCAGCCCCACCGCGCTACCTCGCACGGTGGGTTGTCGTACCGCGGTACCACGCAACTCACAAAGCGGGGCACGTTGAACCCCTCTCGTCGATCGATCGGGGAGAGGCGGCTGCCCCTGCCATGGGAATGAAACTGAGCAGGAATGCGCAGCCCGCGCTCGTCAGCCCACCCAAAGAGGACGTCGATCGCGGTCGCGCTGATCCGGAAGGACCCCCAGCCACGTTCGATCCCCTCCTGGCCGGCCATTGCGATGGCGGTTACTTTGTCCCGAGCCCCCGCCTCAAACAAGAAGAAGCCGCCGGTCTCCAGATCCTCGCTCCCATACCGCCGAACTTCGCTGAGGATGGCATCGACGGCCACCTGGGGCACTTCGAGCGCACCGTCGCTCATCAGCCTGCCCGCCTCGTGAACTTCGTATCGAGGTCGTCCTGCAGGACCGTCACCACCCAGAGAAAGGGGTTCCCGGTACTCGTCCACCGCCACTCCCCGTGTGCCGCCATCCCCTCCGCGGTAAACGGCTTGCAGATCCGGTTGTTGCTCGGTTGATAGCCGACGATGCCCGGCCACGCTCGCGCGCTTCCCGTTGGACTGCCCACTGCGTCACGGAATAACACCGAAGGCGCGCGATGAGGGTAAACGCTCCAGGCCATCCGGACATAGAACAACTCCTCGCGGGCAGGCTTCGGACGCAACGTCAGCCAGTAGACGCCCTCGGTGCCCTTCTCGCGCTCGAGCGTACCCTCGCTCTCCTCGAGGAACGCCAGCGCCGCCGGCTCATCGAGCTCCAGACTGAGCTTCGACTCTAGGTCCATCAGCCCTGGGTGATCTCCTTGACAAGCCGGAAGTGCACCGCTTTCGCCTCCCCAGCCACCTGCCCCACGGTCCGGTTCACGTCCTGCTTTTCGCCCCGCGCTGTGAGGTACCAGGTCACGTTGGGCTCATCCACAGCCCCGAAGTGCTTCTTCGCCTGGACCAGCACTTCCCCAACCGGGGTTGTCGCGGCCACGTCTTCTTGCAGGGGCCCTTTCTCCCCGAGTGGAAAAGTCACCGTCACCTCGATCGCCATGTCTGCCGTCATCGCGTCACCTCCTGTCCTGGTGGGCCTGCTAGAGTGAGATTGGAGAGACTGACTCCAACTTGATGTTGGGTAGGCTACCCAACATCATAGCACAGCGAGACCTCGGAGGGAGCTCATGGCATCCAACGGCGCCGACCGAGATGCTCTCGCCTTCGGCACACGTATCCAAGACCTCCGGCGTCAGGCGGGCCTCACCCAGCGCCAGGTCGCCGAGAAGCTCGGCATCGACTTCACATACCTCTCCAAGGTGGAGAACAGCAGGGGAGCGCCTCCCGGCGAGGACACCATCCGCCGCATGGCCCAGCTCTTCAGCAGCGACCCCGACGAGCTCCTCGCGCTCGCCGGAAAGGTTCCAGCCGAGCTCCGGGAACGGGCCGTCGAGGATCGCCAGTTTGCCCGCTTCCTGAGAACTCTTCCCTTGCTACCGGACGACGTTCTTCAGAAGCTCTACCGGGACGCCGGGACATCGCCGAAGCGTGGGCGCCAATGACCTTCATTCCCTGCGCTCAGATCGAGGCCCGTGCCGCCGAACTCTGGCGGCACCATCACTTAGCACCCAGTTTCAACATCGAGCTGCTTCTGGACCGCCTCCAACTCAGCCTGCTCTGGGACCCACTGCCACCCAACGTCCTAGGAGCCCTCCAGGCCGAGGAACACTTGGTCATCCTCAACCAAGACCGGCTTCCCGACTTCGAGGCCAGGCCCGGTTTGGAGCGCTTCACAGTCGCCCACGAGGTCGGTCACGACATCCTGCATGGCGGCGATTCGTGGACTGGCGTCCTTCCGCTGATGGAGAACGGGAAGACCTGGTGCCGAGACGACTCCCGCACCGCCACGGAATTCCAGGCCAACCGCTTCGCCTCTTACTTGCTCATGCCTACCGACCAGCTCCGTCCCATGCTTCTTGCGTCGCCATGGGGCGGATGGCCCGAGATCTACCGCCTCGCCGAGGCTTTCGGTGTGACCCCTACCGCCATGCTAGTACGCCTCCAGAACGGCGGGTACGTCCATCGAGCCAAGGACGGAACTCCCGTGTCAGGGCCTCCGGCCGACGCGGATGCCAGCTCGGCAACCCTTCCTGGTCTCTGACCCTCGGAACCAGCTTGGTGCTCGGCCACCCCTTGGCCCTATAGGGAAGCAGGGAGGAGTTCCCGCCGGCCCTGGCCGCGTTGGTAGGAGCCCTCGGAGGCCTTCTGGTTGGTGGAGTCGTCGCGTCCTCCGACTCGGCTTCTGCCGTAGCCTCGCGCGGACAGGGAGTCCAGCTGAGATCAACTTGAGTTCGGGAGTACGCCAGCCCGGTGGGGGCCGCCGAAGCCGGCCGACGGGAGCGCACCTCGCTCCCCGCTCTCTTACCTGCCCCTGGGGCGAGAGGACCCCGACTTCGAGGCTAGGCCGGCGATGTGCCCGGCTCGGCTGGGGATCGAAGTGAGTCACCAGGTCTAAGGGAGTGGCAGATGAGTGAACTTCTCATCAGACTTCCCTAGGAAGAGGCAGGAGTGGTATAGTGTATTGGTGATCGAGACCCCGTTTGGGCCTCCGGTGGAGGAGATCCCCCTCCCGGCTGCCCCGCTTGCCCTGGTGGTCGGCCAGGTCCGCTTTCCGACCGAGCTCCGCGTCAGGGACGAGGGTACGATCCGCAGCCTCCACGATGAGCTCCGACATGAGTACCCGGTGCTCCGTCATGATGTGGAGCTGCACATCGAGCTGGGTCCCGAGGGTCCGAAACCCTCATCACAGCCGGTGTGGCGAATGGTGGGTGTCGACGATTCCAGCTGGCAAGTCGCCGTCTCTCAGACATTCTTGAGCGTCTCGGCGACCCACTATACGTCACGGGCCGACTTCCTTAGTCGATTTCGCCGGGCTGTAGAGGTACTGCACGCTCTTCTCGCTCCAGCTCTGGCTGACCGGCTGGGGATCCGCTACATCTCGCGCGTCGACGACCCTGAGCTCCTGCTTCGCCTCAGCACCCTGCTGAACCCTCCAGTGGCCGGGCATCTGTCCATGGAGCCGGGAGATGGTGTTGTCCGTCGACGTGAACTCGTCGACGCTCTCTACGAGGTTGGCGAGGACACAGTGCTCCAAGCCCGGTGGGGCATCCTCGAGCCAGGGGTCACCTACGACATGAGCATCCCGCCGGTCCAGAAGCGGGCATTTCTCCTTGATCTCGACGTCTTCACCACTAGGTCGACGGTCTTCTCCCCGAGTGAGCTCATCGATCGCAGTCGGAGCTTCGCCGAGCGTCAGTATCGGTTCTTCCGCTGGGCGGTGACCGACGACTACTTGCGCGCCTTCGGAGGCCAGCCATGACCGAGGGATATGCTTTGCCCGCGCCGATGCGGCTGGTTGACCTGTGGGGGGCGCTCCAAGTCGGCACCTCGGCTCGGATCGGGCCGACGGCACTGACCCAACTCCGGTGGGAGCCCGCGACAGCTGACCATCTCGACGAACGCGTGCCCCCCACGGCTTCAGGACTTCGCGAGACGATCGAGACCATTTGCGCGAAAGCGAGGCTGACCATAGCCGACTTCGCCGCCATCCTGGGGCGAGACCGCCGCAATGTCGCCAGTTGGAAGAGCGGCATGCAAGCACCCCGGCCTGAGATCCGTCTTACGATCGACTACCTGGAGGCCCTGATCCTCCGGCTCGAGAAGGTCGATCCGGGGTTTCCCGCCGCGGTGCTGTCACCACTATACGGCCATCCCTATCGGGGTCGCATCGTCGAGCTCCTCCGTTCCGGCGATCTGCTCAACGCCGAGCGCCTCGCGGTGACTCCGGCGGCCGACCTCGACCTGGAGGGTCGTGAAATGATGACGATGACGGTGAGCGACTACGCCGCCCAGGTGGCGGGGCGGCAGCAGACTACTCACGCTCTGGGATCCGCCAGAGAGAGCAGGGAGACGGACGAGGACAAGGCCAGGATGCAGCTGCTGCTGCGATATCGTCGACGTCGTGGTCCGGACGGCGGGCAGCCCGTAAGCTAACGTCCCATGACCTACCTCAGGTCGGCCTCTCCGCCGACTGCGCTTGGCTTTGGGGTGGTATGCCACGCGCCCTGGCTCTTCGATATCGCGATTCGCTCGACCAGCCAGTCTCTGAAGCGCAAGAAGGACTATCCGCCGAGCAGGGCCCAGAAGCTCTACGGCCGGCCGGATGTCGAGTACTTCATGGCCGAACCGCACCGCGACGATGAGCGGGAGTTTGCCGTCCTCGGCTTCGGTACGGCGTGGCCGGCCTACATCGTCTTAACCGACGACTGCGCCATCGAGAAGTGCCGGGGACGCGAAGGGCGGGCACCCACCGATTGGGTGACCCTCGCACCGCTCTCGTACCGGGCCCTTGACGACCCGGAGAACCTTGCCCTGGTCAGCACGCTCACTCGGTTTCCCCTGCCCAAGGACAGTAACTACGGCACCGATCACGTGGTGCTGCTGGCTCGAGCGTTCCGGGTGGACTCCCGAGACATCTGGACCGCCACCGGGGAGTTGCGTGCTGGCCTTGAGCTCCTCCGCCAGTTGGATGACGAGACCACAGATGGCTTGCTCCAGCGTTGGGCTGCCCACTCCGTACGGCAGGGGCCACTGGTAGGCACGGACAATGCCGCCAAGCTGGCTCAGCTCATCCGCACCGTGATCGACGCCGAGGCTATCGCTGAAGATCTCGCCGACGGGCTGACGGACTTGGCCCATGACACCTGGGAGTACGAGAACGGTCCTCTCGAGATGATCGCGGATGCCTCGGAGGCATGGTCCAAGAACTCTCAGCCACCCGATGTCAACGCGCTGACAGAAAGCCTGAGGGCCATCCTGTCCAGGTTGCAACTGACCACCCAGCAGGTCATCGACACCCTGGACAGGGTGCGCGCTGAAGTGAAACGTACGTCGAGTGCCGTCCAGGGTGGCGAAGACGGAGGGTAAAGAGCCGCGGGCGTACCCGCGGAGAGGGGCAGCCGACGAGGAAGCAGGTGCAGCCGCTTGGCGTGGGTCTGGACGCGCAGCTCGGCGGCGATCGTGCTCACCCCACCGCCTTCAGCAGCCGGCTGTTATGGGAGGGGTCGCCGGCCGGAACCACCACCTCGACCAGGGCAGGGTGCAGAGAACTGGACACGGGGGTTACGCGGTCCGAACTCCTGGGGAGGCTGAGCCCGACTTTGACACGGAGCGGCTGAAGTGAGATCAAACTTGGCCGGTCGTGTCGCAACATCGAGTTGGGACGTGGTGGGGCCGGGTCAGGCTGCGGCGGTGAGGGGTAGCCGGGCGGGGAGGGTGTAGCCCAGGGCCGCGGCCACGGCCAGCGCTTCGGGGGTGGGCCGGGTACAGTCCCGGATCGGGACCGGGACGCCGGGTAGGTCGTAGGTAACCGCCCGAAGTGGTGGGGTGACTCCCTCCAAGTAGTCCACCTGGACTGACAAACGGGGTCCCCTCACCCCCGCCCAGACTCCGGGGCGACAAACAAGTACGTCTGTAGGGGGTCACCAAAAGTGCAGAGTTCTGGTCACGAATAGTGCAGAGCCCCGCGGCGAGTGTCATCTAACCACAAGCGGCCCTCCTCTGCGAGCGGCGGGTTCTTGGTGGGCCCTCATCCGGTAGCTGTGGCCGCGGATGTTCAGCACGGTGGCGTCATGGAGGATAACAACCTCGGCGAGTGGTGGCGCAGCCTACTGCGCCGACGCAGTGACGAACAGCGCGAGGGAGACTCCAAGACCGATTAGCCCATCACTGTCAATCACGAACGAATCGCACTTTCCAGTGATCGTTGAGTCAGGAAGGCCATCTCGATGACGGTCGCCGTGTAGTCCCACGGGAGCGGATCTTCCTGGATACGGCTGCCTATCCATGAGAAGTCCCAACCTTCGGTGGGGTGCGACCAACCCTCGGTCACAAGTTGTTCGAACGACTCAGCCGACACTCTGACGCGTCACCTCGCCACTGAGATCCGCGCGGTTCAAGTCCTTAGCCATGATGGTGACGGCCTCCCCCTCGTAGAAGTCATCAGCAAGCCTTTCCCACCCTAGCCGTTCATACAGAAGCCGGGCTCTGGAGGAGTAGAGGTAGACCCTGGCGATCCCCATCCGGAGAGCCCCCGACTCGCAGGCCGTCACCAGCTGGGTGGCGATACCAAGGCGCCGATGGGTGGGCACCACATAGAGCCCCGCCAGCCAGGGAGACATCGCTGCCAAGTCTGGTCGGTCGGGCATGTCGTGCTCAACCAGGCTGACTGCGCCGACTGGCTGGTCTTCGGACATGGCGATCCAGGTGGCCGGGACTCGATCACGGTTAGTCCGAGCCGCAAGAGCCTTGCCCCACGATTCAACCGACCCATCTGAGTCAGCGTGTCCCCACTCTGCCCAATGCCAACCTGCGATGGTGGGGATTAGATCGAGGTGGTCAGCTGCTGCCTCGATTCGGATGCGGTGAGAATCGTCGATCTTGTACAGCGGCCGTGGGTGGGACTCTTCGCGATCTTCGAGGAGGGCTACCAGTCCTACCGGATACACGGTTTCCGCCGTCGTCCGCAACTCGTCGAGTGACCACCAACGGTGTTCCTCAACGACCTGACGCTCTCCTGGCGTCCAGCCAGAGTCGCTGACTTCGAAGTGGTCGCAGCGAACCAGGAAGTAGGCTTCGTCTTGGGAGTAGTGGACGCGCTCGAACTCGTACTCAACCTGGTGCCGTAGCACGATGGGGCCGAGGTCCTGCACGTCCAGTCCGGTTTCCTCTCTCAGCTCCCGCCGGGCCGAATCCGCCACCGACTCCCCAGGCTCGACGGCTCCGCCCGGTGGGAACCACCACGTGCCCGCCTCGGGTCGAGCCGGATCGCCACCGCGAAAGAGCAGGCAGCGGCCGGACTCGTCCACCAAAATGATCCGCCCGGCTCTTCGCTGTCTTACCGGTTGCTTCGCCACGTGTCCAGTATCCCCCCGACCCTAATCTGGGGCAACTGACCAGCCCATCCCATAGGCTCCTCGATAAGTCACTGGCAAGCGTCGCCAGCGGCCACCCTAGCCAGCTCGGCTACGCTTGCCCACCACCTCCCGAATGGCGGCGCCGAGCCGAGCGACCGGAACGGCGGGATCGCCCCAGACGCCGGTGAGATGGCGACTAGGAATCACTGCCAGTGGTCCCCAGGATGCTTCGGCCGTAAACGCCTGAAACTCGTAACTGCGAAGCCGGAAGGCTCCCGTTACCTGCGGCCCCAGGGCAGGGAAGATCCCGTGGATTGCTCCGAAGGGGGCAGTCCCGTTGGTCACAATCACATTGGGCTGGATGTCCTCAATGAGCTGCTTAGTGAACCGCATTTCGTGCTCCCAGGCCGGGATCGATTCGCGTCCAGTGGTCCCTTGGCCAGCAGCGCTGCGGAAGCGGATGCATTCCAACACGATGGCATCGCGCCCCAGTTCAAAGGAAGGGCCAAAGGCTGACTCTCCCACGCGCTGGGACCTCTCGTAGAGTTCGGGCCACGGTCGCGGTGTTGTTTGGAAATAGTCTCGGGCCCAGCGATCCCACTCTTCAAAGGAGCTACCGAGGCGCGGGTCTGAGTCTGACTTCAAGTAGCTAGGGTTCAGCCCGAGGAACACAAGCCCCTGATTCGCACTGGCGCCCAGGAACGGGATCGGGAGCATCCACTCTTGATTGTCGAGAAGACCCGCCTGGGGCTGTAGGTCGGCGAAGACGTGGCAGGAGTGTGTTGGGTCGCGATAGGCGATCTGGGCATCGTCGTAGATCGCGCGGCTGGTCGCCGAACTGACGGAGGGCATCGCGGCCCGAAGTATAGGTGGTGCGGGAGCCCGTCGTCGGCTCACGGTTCGTGGGGGCTCCGTCGGGGCTCTGCCCTTGACATTCATGGGCCCGCTTGCGGGATCTCGGTGTTCCCCTCAGCTCGTGCTCCGAACTCGCGGATGGGGTCGCCGGCACTCGCAAAGGAGGGGCCGATCGGGGTGGCAGATTAGCAGGAGTACAGAACTTGGTGAGAAGAGGGACTGGGCTTGCCCCGGTTTGACGCACGGGCCTGAGGTTCTCAACGTCGCAACGGGCAGTCGTCCAATCGTTGGCGCCTTCCTTGAACCATAGTGAGTCAGGCATCACCAGAAGGCTCAATGAACGAGGTAAATTTGACCTTAACCGCAGAAGTGCCGGAGAATGACAAAATGCTCTTTGTCGTCGCCGGTAGCCCGAGAATTGCCGAGTTCACTGGTCCTAGGTCCACTGCCACCACGGCTCCTTCAGAACTCTCCTCGGACTTACCGTAGAGTTCTAGAGTGTACGATGAACCCCGCCGTTTACCAGTCTCGTCGAGGTCGGGGTAATTGACCTCGACGCCAACTCTCTCATAGCTGTGTGGGTACCGCGGAAGCCAGAACGTGTATACTGCAGACCTTCGTATCTCCGCAATTTCCACATCGGTGGAGGCCCCCCAGGTACGCGTGCTTTGCCGAATGGGTTCTCTGTCTGCCTGTGAAATGTTGACACCACGAGATATTAGTATTACCAGCGGGCTCGTCTCCGCGATTCCCCGCAGGCACACACTATCCAGGGTAAAGAGCGTGGCAACTTCCTCCGTCATGAGGTCGCTCGCTCGCCGATCATTAAAGACAACTCCGTATGGGCGCGCCTTATCCATTAGTCGAGCCGCTAGATTCAAGCAGCGGCCAGTGTAGTCAAGGACTCCACTGCCTGACACCAACTTGGTGACTGATCCTCGCGCGATGCCGACGCCTAGGTGTTGTGGCACCTCAAAGTTGATCGTCGGGTCATTCGCCACCAGAGCGCCAAATGCGTCCACAAGGCCCGTCGCCCGTAATAGCACGGAGCTCACCATCTCTGGCAGCTGCGCCGCTGTGTGATGAAGTTCGTGGATGAGCATCAAGCCATCGCCGGTGGACTTGAAGTACGCGGCGTCGGCAAAGATGTCTGAGAGAATCTTGTCGAAAATGGACCGTAGGTACAGTGCTGTGTCGAAAGACTCGCCGACAGCCGAGAAGGAGGAAAAGCCTCTGATGTCGAGGAAGGTTGCAAGGACCTGACACGACTCGGCGCGTGCCGTTCTTAGTTCCTCGCGAAACTGTTCATGGAGCGGATGAGCACTCACGCCGTCACCTCCGCGGCCAGCCGCTCTGCCTGCTCCAGTACCAGATCGACCGCGGCGGCCTTCTTGTCCGGCGGATAGTGGTACTTGGTCAGGAGTCTCCGAACCGTGCTACGAAGCTTTGCCCGGGCCTGTTCTTTGATGGTCCAGTCGACCGTGGTATTGGCTCGAACAAGCCGGACCAACTCGTGGGCGATCTGCTTCAAGGTGTCATCGCCCAACACGAGGACGGCAGATCCGTTCTGGGATACGGCGTCGTAGAAGGCCAGTTCGTCGTCTGGGAGTCGCAGAAGCGTGCCTCGCTCGCGCTCCTGCTTCATCTCTTGGGCCATCTCCACCAGCTGAGCGATCACTTGGGCGGCTGTCAGGGACCGGTTGGTGTAGGCCTTCGTAGCGCGGTCGAGGAGCTCAGAGAACGTGTGCTCCATGACCACGTTGCGCTTGGCGACGGCTTTGACCTCGTCCTTCAGAAGTCGACGGAGCATCTCGATCTGGACGTTGGGCTGGGGACTCTTCTGTGCCCGAGCAGCGAACTCTTCGTCGATGAGACTGATGTCGGGCTTGGGCAGTCCGGCGTCCGCGTAGATATCCACGATGCCGGTTCCCACGACCGCCTTGGAGACCATTTGTCGGAGGGCGGTCTCGAATTCGCCATCATCGGTGATCTCGCCGCGCTCGGTGGCTCGCTGGCGGCGTAGGTCGGTGGCGACCGCCTGGAAGAACGCCAGGTCGTCACGGTACCTCTTGGAGTCGGCCAGCGACACGGCCAGAGTGAACGCCTGGTTGGCCATCCGCGCGTGCTTGATGAACAGATCGGGGAGATCAAGGTCGCCGCTGAGTAGGAAGCGGGTGGCTCCGGCGATCGCTTCCAGGAATGCCTGAGGGGATCTGGAGGCCAGCTCCTCGCGCCAGGGGAAGCCGTAGAGGAAGCTGCAGCAGAGCTCCCAGTGTTCCTGGAGGGCGTCCAGGGCGCGGTCCAAGGTGTCGCCAACGTCCTTTCGATCTCGGTCGCGCTCGGTGTAGTCTTGGAGTGCGGCTCGCAGACTCTCGGCGATCCCGATGTAGTCCACAACCAAGCCACCGCCTTTCTCCCGGAACGATCGGTTCACCCGGGATATGGCCTGCATGAGTCCCGCACCCTGCATGGGTTTGTCCACGTACATGGTGTGCATCGGCGGGGAGTCGAAGCCAGCCAGCCACATGTCCCGGACAATCACGATCTCCAGGGGGTCGTCCGGGTCCTTGGCCCGATCCTCGATGACGCTCAGGCGATCACGGTTGCGGACGTGGCGATTCAGTTCGGGCCCATCCGTGGCGGCTCCGGTGATCACGACTTTGATCTTGCCTTTGGCATCGTCGTCCGAGTGCCAATCTGGGCGCAGGGAGACGATGGCATCGTAGAGGTCGACGCAGATACGCCGGCTCATACACACGATCAGTGCCTTGCCGGGTTCGCGGGATAGTCGCTGCTCCCAGTGGTCGACGATGTCGGTGGCGACTTCCCGGAGCCGGTCCTTGGCTCCCACCACAGCTTCGACCCTGGCCCAGCGCGACTTAAGCCGGTCGCGGCTATCCACCTCGGCTCGTTCAGTGACGGTGGCGAACTCATCGTCGATCGTTGCGCGGACCTCCTCGGGGAGTTCTACCTTGGCTAGGCGGGGCTCGTAGTAGACCTTGACGGTAGCTTCGTCCTCGATGGATTGGGTCATGTCGTAGATATCGATGTAGTCGCCGAACACCTCCCTGGTGTTGCGGTCGGCCTTCTCGATGGGAGTGCCCGTGAAGCCGATGAATACCGCGTTGGGCAGAGCGTCACGGAGGTTGCGGGCCAGCCCATCGATCAGGTCGTACTGGGTCCGGTGGGCTTCGTCGGCGATGACCACGATATTGGATCGATCCGAAAGCAGGGGGAAGCGGGTCCCTGCGGCCCGGTCCTCGTTGCTGCGGCCAAACTTCTGCATGGTGGAGAAGACGATGCCTCCTGAGGCCTTCTGTGCCAGCAGCTTGCGCAGGTGGTCGCGAGATGAGGCCTGTTCGGGACGCTCCGGAAGAGTCTTGGCGTGGGAGAAGACCTCCTCGAAGAGCTGATCGTCCAGGCTGTCGCGATCAGTCAGCAGGACGGCGGTAGGGTTTGCCATCGCTGGGTGCCGCAGGATCTTGTTGACGAAGAACAGCATCTGAAAGCTCTTGCCAGATCCGGGCGCGTGCCAGATCACTCCGCCGCGTCCGTCGCCGCGCGCCATGGCTCGAAGCGTGGCAGCGAGAGCCCGATTCACCGCCCGAAACTGCTGGTACTTGGCGATACGCTTGACCAGGCCGGAGCGTTCTCCTGAGAAGACGGTGAAGTTGCGCACCATGTCA
>JAJYWM010000207.1 GCA_021791455.1 bacterium
AGTGGGAATCGCTACGGCAGGGACGGATGGAGCACTTCAGGACGGCGTTCCGCAAATCGACCGCGAGGCGACTGGGCCAGCCCTCCCAGCCAGGAGCGTGGCGTGGCGTCTCGTCTTAGAGTCGCTCCCCGCAGCGGTACGGCTCATTCGGCAGGTGTGACTGCCCGAGATGCAGCAACTCCCAATTCAGCTGGCATGCAGTCCGGGACACTGGCTACTTTGCGGGCTTCCCCGGAGCGTCCAACTCGGTCTGTGCGCCTGGTCGTTGGGCTCGTGTGCTTCGCCGCTGTAGGCACTGCTGTACTGCTTGTCCGACCTCCATTCAACTTCGTCGACTTGAGCTTGGTGGTCGTGTTCGTTGCGGTGCTCGATGTTCGAGGCCCGGTGGGAATACCAATCGGCCGCGGGAAGATGACATTCAGCGGCACTGCTTACGCTGGGATCGGGTCGGTATTCCTCTTGGGGCCAGCTGGCGCGGTAGCAGTGACGCTTGCCTTTGTAGCCGCGAATGTGTGGCGTCGTTCAAGGTCCAATCTCAAACTCGTCTTCAACACCTCGATGATGTTGCTGACCTTTTCAACGGCCGCCGTGGCGTACGAGTCGGTTGCCAGTACTTCGTCATCCGTAGTGCTCGCGGTGCTGGCTGGAATGGCCGGTGGCCTTATTGGCTGGACCGTGAACTACTCCCTCCTCGCCCTAATACTTTGGGTAGAGCAAGGAGGCCCGGACTTTCGAGCCCGTGCTTTCGCCGAGCAGGTGCTAGGTGTCCTCCCTCACTATCTTGGCTATGGCCTGACCGGTGT
This sequence comes from bacterium, assembly GCA_021791455.1. The sequence goes on from JAJYWM010000207.1 coordinate 804, forward strand.
GGGAATCGTGGCCGCCAGCACACGGCTGGGCGATCCAGGGGCTCTCGTGGTCTTAGCCGCCCCAGTCACGATTGTCCAACTTGCTACAACTCGTTGGATGAAGGAGCAGGCGGCGCGCCTCGCAGACGCGGAAAGTGCCTTTAACGCGACGCTCATCAGCCTGTCCAAGGCGATCGATCTACGGGACAAGGACACTGAGGGGCACTGTAGGCGGGTCGTAGAGTACTCGCTCCTCATGGGGCGGAACCTGAAGTTCAGCCAAGAGGAGATGGTGCGCCTGTCCCACGGTGCGCTTCTCCACGATATCGGGAAAATCGGGGTTCCGGATGCCATCCTCATGAAGCCCGGACCGCTCACGGAAGAGGAGTGGGCCATCATGCGCACGCACCCGGAGTTGGGCTTTCAGATGGTGTCGGATGTCCGCCAGCTGGAGCGCGCCCGGGAGATCATCCTGAACCACCACGAGCGCTTCGACGGGAAGGGCTATCCAAGGGGACTCAGGGGAAACGCAATCCCACTGCCGGCGCGCGTCTTCTCGATCGCGGACTCGTTCGATGCAATGATCTCGGACCGACCTTACCGAAAGGGGATGCCCATAGACGAAGCTAGGGCCGAAGTCCGTCGCTGCTCCGGCACCCAGTTCGACCCGATTTGTGTCGCCGCGTTCGACCTGATTCCGGACGACGAACTCCGCCGCATAACAGAAGAGAGAGAACACCCCACCGAGGAGTTGCTCTCTCTCTTCAAGTGACGCAGAACCCTGAGACTCGTCAGGGTCCGGTCTAGCTCAGCCCCAGCCGCCGAACGCCCAAGTGCTCATGTCAGGCTCTCTCCCTAAACGCTATTCAAATCCCGAGCCCAAATGGCCTCGGCAACGCCTACAACTGCTGTGAGCCTACCTGAGCTGACGATCCCGTCACGGACCTCGAAGACGAAGTGACGAATCCGTAACTAAGGACCAAGATCCTCGACCCGAGCCCCAGCTGAGCCCTCCAGTGCGACGCCCTTCCGTACCATCTGCGAGGACTTTCAGGGGCCAACTGCCCCGAAGGAGGCAGAATTGGCACCTACAGGGGCCGAGAGGGCGAAGTGGGCGCCCCTCCAGGTCGCCCGGTTCCGGGCGCTGTGGTCGGGCGCCCTGCTGTCTTGGTACGGGGACTTTCTGGCGCTCCCAGCCCTCCTCATCATCTCGTATCAACTAGGCGGCGAGATTGGGGTGGGAGCGATGGTGTTCCTTCAGACAGCCCCCCTTGTTGCTCTTCTCCCGATCGGTGGCGCCCTCGGAGACCGGGGAGACCGCCGACGCCGACTAATCGCCCTCGACCTCATCCGCGCGTCCCTTGCCGCACTCATGATCGTGGGAGCCACTTCGGGGTCCCTGCCCCTCGTGCTGGCGGGCTTCGCGACAAGCCGCTCAGCTGCTGCCCTCTATGACCCTGGGCGCCGACGCCTGCTCCCCCTCATCCTGCCCTCACGACTCGTCCCCGCCGGAGGCAGCCTCCTTGCCGCGGTCGGTGAGTCATCGATCCTTCTCGGACCGGCTCTGGGTGCACTGATGCTCCTGGCCATATCTCCCGAATTCTTGCTGCTGGTCGATGGGGCGACCTTCCTGGCGTCGGCCGCACTCATCTATCGGGTCGGTCCCCAGCCCGCTGTAGCTGTTCCAGAGCCGTACCTCAAGCCCGGTCCGTGGTCCACGGTCCGGCGGGGCTTCGGATACCTGTGGCTCGATGGGACCGTTCGGATCTATGTCCTGCAGGCCGCCATCAGCACCATGCTGGCGGCCGTGATCACCGTCTACTTCGTGCCGATCGTCCACGATGTACTGCGGCTGGGTACCGACCAGGTGGGGGTGATGTACATCGTGGTCGGGGCGGCCTCATTGGGTGGCAGTGCCTTGGCGGTCAGGACACCCAAGGTAGGCGCGCGCTCCCTCATCACCCTGGGGTACATCTCGATCGTGGCCGCCGTACTGGTGGGGACCTCACTCGGGCCGGTCGCAGTGGTGGGAGGGTTGCTGGTATTCGCTGGCGCCGGGGCGCTGCAGGAGGCCTGGGGGTTGAACCGCATCCAGACCACGACCCAGAGAGATGGGGTCGGGCAGGCCCTCGGCTCGGCGCTGTGGCTGCAGTACGCGGGCCGCACGGTCGGAGCGGCCATCGGAGCGTGGGGGGCAGTCCATCTCGGACGGCAGGACTTTCTGGCCCTGCTGGTTGCGGCGGCGGTGGGGATCACCCTCCTCCTCAGCACCTTCGGGG
>JAJYWM010000058.1 GCA_021791455.1 bacterium
TCGGCCGTCCCTACTACCTGGCCCGGACCTCGATCGACACCCTGGCCCTGCTCGATCCAGTGCCTGGAGCCGAGGGCTCGGAATCCGGTTCGAATTCTTTGCGTTGGTGGGGTTGTTGCAAGGTTCTGATTCGGGGCCCGGGCGACTTCGCGAAGGTCGCCACCTCGGCCTGGCGGCGGGGTGCTTGTACACGCTGCTACCGGTTTCTTGTACACACGTCTGGCTGATCTGGGGCCGAGATCAGTTGGGGCTCTCTCCGGACCGGAAGTGGCCAGTTTGCTGGCCTGAAGCCGGTCGTGACCAGACGATGGGCCCCGGCGGCTCCGAAGCAGTCAGCTGGCGCTGCCCTCGTGGCCACAGCGCCGCAGTTGGGCTCACGTCGTCCGGCACCTAGCCGTCGGACATGAGGTTCTGGTCGCCGGCGGGCGCTCCATACGGATCTGGCACCGGGTCCGCCGGAGCGGCCAGCGTCTCCGACCATGAGTGGTCGCGTGCCTCCATCACCCCAATCAGGTGTCCAGCCAAACCGTGGACTAGGGGAGAGCCATGCTGAAATGTGAGGGGGGAGTAGCTCTCTTTGAGAACGTCAGTTCAAAACTCTACCATAATCCACTCCGCCGCCGACTCCGCCCCACAGCCGCCATAGCTCCTCCCCTCCGGGCTTATGTCACGTCCCTCTGCCAGCCCACGTCAGCCCAGGGGCCCGAATAGTTACAGACAGCCTAGCTCTCGGGGTAAGGGGTGACCTCGTCGAACCGCGGGGTCGCCATCGCCTCCCGGATGGCATCGATTCCAATCTGGAGGCCGTACCTGTCGAGCCTTCCGGTCGTGGCGTCCTTGTAAGCGAACAGCGGAGGCTGCCCATGCCAGGCGTGTTCCTCACAGAAGCCGCGCATGGTGAACCTCTCGACCCGCGGTCCTCCGACGTAGAGACTAATGTCGGCGACCATCGTCGGATTCGGGCATCCTGGAAATGAGCATCCAGCCGCGATGGTGTCATCGATCATGGTCATCATCCGCCATTCTATCGCGTTCCAGCTCGCGCTCCGCCGGCCAGGCGGTTCCAGCCCCGAAGCGTGATGTCACGGGCGGTTGAGGCAGGCACGGGCGGGGCCGGCACGCTCAGCCGAGAACCCTCGTTAGCGTCTTGCGGTACCCAACCCGCGCGCCTAGTGAGAGGCAGCTCGGCGACGAATCACTGTCATGCGGCACCGGCACTGCCGACCCGCGCATATCAGGGTGACGACCGTCGCTGCTTCCTTGACCTCGCCGCCGCCTCCCTCACCCGCCCTCTTGACATCCCCTTCCATATCAGGCACTACTCCCGCAGGTGGTGACTTGCCCCCAATCCGCATCCAGACCTCTGGACATAGCGATGGCGGGACGCTGGGGCGCAAGTTCGGATCGGTGCCTTTTCGCGGGCGGAGCCAAGGGTCAGTGCGCGACGCGCCGTGTAAGGTCCGACGGGCGTCCAAGGGGTGCCACAAGATCAGGACCACGCCCTGAAGGGACAAGAATCATTACATCAACTCTTCGCCTAGATCAGGAGGTCTGGCATCCCATGGGCGCCTTCTGCCTCGGCATCGTCACCGCTGCCGCGGAACCCAAGTCACACATTGTGGACTCACTCACGGGGGTCAGCCCAATGCCAGACAAGTTTCACTGCGGGAACTTGTCGCGGTATCGATGAAGGTAATCGCGGTCCCGGCAGATGCAGCGATTCGTAGGATCTGCCCTCAGCGTCCTGAAGCGTAGCCGCGGTGGGAGTGGACGCATGACGTCTAGCTGGAGACTCCGCGTCCTGGTCGCCACGGGGTGGACGGCGTGGCTCGCCAATCCAGCTCCAAGCAGGACTCCGGCTAGCGCCGACTGGTGGGCCAAGGGAACGTGGACCGCAGTTCGTGTTGTTCCTGCCTGGCCGATCGGCACCAAGGCCCCACCACATATCCCCTCCTGATAGAAGTCGCGTAATCTCGTCCCCTGGAATCGATGGGCGTCGTTCTCATCAACATGCAGCCGCTCGCTCACGAGGGACAGCAGTTCATCCGGGATCCCTGCGTCGTGGTAGAGCAACGTACGCACCTGCATGAGCTGGTCCTCCACGCCCAATGCGCGCGCTACGATCACGTCCTCGCTGTCCGTCTCTTCGGACGACAAGTAGAGGCAACTCAGGCACGCTCCGCGCCCAAACGCGTGAAAGGAAACACCCAGGTCGCCCGGCTGCGTCCAGCCATTACCTATCCATTGTGGCAATGATGCCTGGACGTTGCGCCTGCCCTGTGCGCTGTCCAGCGCGACAACAACTCTGTGCCAACTGGAGCCATGCTGGTCCACAAACGATTCCCAGGTACCGCGATATGGCTCGCCTTGAACCTGACTGTTCGCTAGCGCGTCCACCCCTCTCGACGCCTTGGCTTGACCAACGTGAGATCGATCCGTGAGCACGTACCGCTGCAGGTTGCCGAGGTCGATCTCCTCATGGTCCACCACCCAGATTGAGCCTTGCAAAGGGCTCCTAGCAATCGCCCAGAGGACCGCCTGCCCGATGGCTCCCGCGCCTACCAAGACAGCTGAGCTGCCGAGCTCCATGGGCACATCCGCAGGCCTGGGTGAGTCCGCCGTGGCCAGCGACGCTGAGACGTCGAGTGTATCGACGGCGGAACTCAGGAAAGCCATTCGAAAGACGTTTGCAGCGGCCAAGCAGGCGGCGGCACCACCACCAAACGGAATCCTAGAGGTTCCGACACCGTATGCACGCGCGCATCCCACTAGCGCCCGCCAGCCGCTAGAGCCTGCGTAGATCATCAGAGTCGCATTCCTGCGTGGGCGCGGCCCGATCCAAACGCCAATGTCCGCGGCGCCATCTGTGAGTTCGATGCCGGGGTTGATTAGGGTGGCGAGCCCAGCAAGTTCAGCTCCAATAGGGGTGCCCCCAGCTGACCATATTGCAAGCCGAGGGTACAGGCGCGCAAATAGCCGCACCAGCATATCGATGGCGGCTTGGCCCTCGAAGGACCGCGCCGTTTCGCTGGTGAAGCCAATCCCGACTGAGGTATTTGCGATTCGGTTCTCAATGGCCGACTGGTCATAGCCGGACAGCGCTTGACTGGCGGCGACCGACGAGCGGTAGTAGTAGTCTGCCAGTGCCACGCTAGCCTACCTCACTCGGATGAGTTGGTGAGCTACCTGCTGGTCCAGTCGTTCCCAGCCATTCATGCCCAAGCGATAGGTAGCAGTCCTTTCGCTCTCGAAGGACGAGCGCCCAAAGTTTGCCAGGACAATCGACAGCCCTCCCAGAGTGGTGACAATCGGGTAGGCGTTGTCAGTGTCAGAGTGATAGGCCAGGCCTGGGTGGGTGTGCAGTTGAACGGCGAGCACCTGCCGCTCGGCATAGAGCCATCGGTTCAACCGGTCCAACTCGTCACGTGAAACCGTCACGCACACGCCGTCCTCAGACCTGTGAGCCGTCTGCCTCGGGACGAAAAGGTGCTCAACCGTGAGGACGCCTGGGTCTGAGTACGTCCCTGTCCAGAGGGCAAAACTCTCATGGCCCCGACGGCCTGCGGTGCGCAGTGAGGCCTCGGTTGCGGCAACCACCTCCCGAGATATGAAGAATTCCTGGACCTGCTCAAGACTCATATGGGTGGCGGGCCGGCCATTAGCCCTGCGACTTGAATTGTCAGTTGGTACCGGTAGTCGCGGATCGGCTGTACCCCATAGGTGTAGATTACGTTCAGCAGCCTGACCAGCCGACCGGCCCCGCTGGCTCTGTGAAGGTCCCAGGGGTCTCCTGTGTGGGCGGGATGCTGGTGGTACTCGCGGACGCCGGCGACACAGATGAAGGGCACTTCGTCAGCCGAATGCGCTGTCAGCAGCGACTGGCTGGGCGGCGGCACGCTAAGGCCAGGAGGAGCGCCAGGCAAGACGGGGGCCGGTCCGACCGCCCGGATGAGGGGTGGAAAGCCGATCTCCTTCATCTGGAGGGGAGTCCCCGTGAGCGGATTTACGAATACCACTGATGGAGGCAGCGCATCGTAGTTGGTGTAGTCAAAGCGCACCTCAGTAATCAGTGCTGGCGGCTTCAGATTCGCTGCCACCATCAAGACCCTGACTATTGGGTATTCAGAATTGAGCAGGAACCAGCCTTTCGCCTCGTAAGCGTCCTGCTCCATCCGATACTCGGCCAGTTCACGGGCGAACTTCCGCTGCGAAACCTCGGGGTCCACGAATTGCGCTGCCGGCTTCCGGCTCGGTACCGAGGCGGCGCGGCGCTGGCCGGTACCGCGCGCGGCTGTCATGGCCGCTCCGCAGTACCGGCCAGCTCTCCACCCACACCAGCCTTCAAGTTCAGGAAGAGTGTCTGCCCCAGGTAGGCGCGCACCTTGCTGCCCTGAGGTATCTCATTGCCTGCCTCATCCCTCAGTTCCCAATTGGCCGGCGGCTGGCCCACGTTCCCGGTCTGCCGCAGGGCTGGCTCAATCAGCGCCCTGACATCCTCCTCAGGGGAGGCCTCGACGCGCGTGGGCTGCCCGTTAACCACGATCTCGATCTCAACTCGGTTCGGCAATGGCCACCTCCTTCCTTAATGACCAGTGTATCACAAGCATCACTGGCCGATGTGAGCCACGTGAGTGGCCTTCTTGCCGTGATGGTGGTATGATCTCCTGTCATGGATGAGTGGATGCCCTTCCAAGGGGGCAACTCGGTCGCCCACCGAGCTTTCCGGCCCCCGACTCAGGGCTACTGGATCGACGCCTCCAGTGCCTCGAAGTGGGTCACTGACTGGGTGCGGAGATTCACTCCACCCACAGACCCCAACAATCCTGTCGTGTACGTCCTGGACCTTGCCGGGATATTGCCTAGCGTCCGGATCCTAGACGACATCATGTCCAAGCTGGTGTCCATTGTCGATCGGCGGGCGCCACATTCGATTGCCTTTGTGGTTGCAACCGATGACGCAGCGGTCAGGCACTTCGTCCAAATGCTGGCGCTAGAGAGGGATCTGCCTCTATATGTGAGCGACTCCGCCTCTCCCCTCTCCGTAATGGCCGCGATACCCGTGGGTGATCTTTCGGCCACGGAGCAGCAGACGCTTTCGTCAATCGAGCAGCTCGGAGGTCGCGTCACGGCCGGCCAGTTGTCCCGCCAGTTGGGAATAAAGTCGACTGCTGCGAGCAACCGCTTAGCCACCCTAGAAGCAAAGGGACTCCTATATCGGCAGAGTCAGCCGGGACGCAGCCCTGATGTGTTCATAGACCATCGGGTAGCGTCCTTCGAACACGGTCAATTAGCCAGGACCTATCGGTTGGGTGCATGGGCACCTCAGTTGGCTACGGACACGGCCGTCTCAGAAGCGCGATAGCGGCTTTGGAGTGCGACCGACCGCTACGGGGCACCTCACGGAAGGCGAATTGGGTGCAGTACTCCCGCTTTCCGCTGTGTGCAACCTGTAGGTAGATGTCACTCTTTCTCAGTCTATCGGCGATAATCTCGGTACACCTCAACAGCGCGTGGACTACCTGCGCCCTGACGTAACCACCTGGTGACTGAGCGGGCTGGTCGATGCGCATAATCGTTACGCGTTTGCTTTGTAGGGAGAGTAGCATGACTCCGGCTGGGCTGTTGGTGCCCATTCTTCCCGCGTTCCTCGTAGCATAGATGATGCGGCCCATCTGGCTGCCACCGTTCTGGCCACGCGAGATGATGGCCTTCCGAGTAGCATTTGACCATGTCCGAAGCGGAGGCGCCACACAGGCATTGCACGACCCGAATAGCAGGCCGTCACACTCCCAGTCGACGACCTTGATCACGGTGCGGCCGCCCTCTATGATGGCCTCTATGTAACTTCGTGCCACGGCAGTTAGTCCTGTGGTTCTCCTGACCAATCTGGGCACCGCGGTAGACTTGCACCTAACGGCTGCGGCGTTCTGCGCTGGGGCCCATCCTACACCTCCTACTGAATGGTGGCTATCTTTCGCCTTTCCTCAGGGCGAGATTGGGTCCCGTTACGTGTAACAACATGCGGGACGTGATCCGGGCCATGACCGGCGGCCGGACTGGCGCTGCGGAGTTGCCCAGCCGCTCCACCACTGGATTTCTGCGTCCCCTCGCACGACTGGTGCCACTTGTCGGCATTCCTGGTAGGCGTAGTGCATCTGGCCCACGCTGGCCTCCGCGTCCAAGCGCTCCCGAGCCCTGTAGCCCGAGTTCCGCAGCAAATGGGGCAGCGGAGGGGAGGAATCGGGTGGATGTGAGATCAGCAGGGTGCTCTGGGAGGGCCCGAGGGGATCCCCGGAGGTGGATCCAGCTGGTCCGAACGTGTCCAAGAGCCCGGACGGGGGGCAGCAGCAACTCGATGAAGGAAGCCAACCCACGTTGGCCCGTGCCCCAGTCATTGCCCCTCACCAAGGAGCGCCCCAGCCAGGTTGTCAAGAGACCGACTCCCGCGCACTACCGCGTGACGATCGAGCCGGATTCGCGGCCCTGACAGCCATCACGGCGTCGCGAAGTGGCTGGAGCTTCTCTGGAGCCTGAGTCATGACCTCGGCACCGATGGCGCGTCCATCCCGCACCTTGTCGTATACGAGGTTATCCCATGACTCGAATAGCTCTCGAAGGACCCGGGACCCTCGTATCTTAGTCGCATCGGGGGCCCCGACACCTGCCGGGTATAAGAGCGTGTTGCCCGTATCGCCGACGAGGTCGTCAAGACGCGCCGCGACAGCCTCCTCTGGCACGGGGGCAAGCCCCCGTGCCGCCCGACGGCGGTTGAGCACTCGCGAGATAGACACGGCATGCAGCAAGAGGTTTTCCACCTCACGGCAAGGCTCGAACATGACAACACCATTCGAAGCTCTGACTACAGCCGCTCCTCGGGACTCCGCGGTCTCATCGGAATCGAACAGGAACCGGGCACGTACACCAAACGGGCTCAAGGCCTCAGAAACGGCCTTCACAGTCTCGACCAATTGCGCCACGGCTCTGGGCTTGGCTCGCGCAGCGCGGACCGGCTCTGGCATCTCCCGAACAATGACCCCCTCGAGTAGCTCGGGATCGGACCTACCCAAGGTCTGGTAGATCGCCACTTCGGTGGGTCCCTCTACCCACAGGATGCCCTCGCTCGACCAAACATCGTTAGCTGTCAGACCTATCTCGTCGAGCAACTGGCGCTCATCGTCGAGCCGCTGTATGCGAGATCCCTGCTCAGTCCGTTCCACGAGTAGCACTTGCGGGAGGCCCACGGAACGAAGAAAGATCGACGAGTGCGTGGCCACGACATACTGGTGCTCCGGATGCGCCCGCATCAGACGCAAGAGAGTACGCTCAGCGTGAGGATGCAAGAACGCGTGCGGCTCGTCTATGAGGAACACCCTACGGCTCGAGGAGCTCAGGATAGCCGCACCAAGCATTAGCAGCTGCTCGATCCCCGTGCCGCAGTGTTCGAGGGGAACTTCGTCTGCGGGGCTGCCCGCATATATGATGTAGGCTTCGGCCTGTGGCGGATTCCCCTCGATCAAGTGAGTCTCAACGTGCGATATCTCGGGGAAAGCCTCGGTGATGAATTGCTCGATCAATGGCCATGTCGTGCGGCGCTCATTGTTATAGAGGTGAGCGAGGACATTGGTGAGATTGGCACCATCGGCGGAAAGGGGGGCTGCGCTGGCAAGAGGGACACGCGGGGAGCCAGTGCGACGCGGACCCACGTAGATGAAGGAGGCGAAAAGCTGCTGACAGAAGTTGAAGACGTGTCCCGGCAATCCGCTGACCGCGTACAGGGAGGGGTCAGTGCCATCTTCCCAGGTGAAGGTTCCTTGAGGTTGCTGACGGTTCGCGGTGCCCTTCCTCACGAGAGTCAGACGTCCCCCATCGATCTGCACCGCTGAGATCTCAAAATGGCCGCGGGGAAGGATGCTATCTCCGGGCACGGCTTGTGGCGTGTGGGGCAGGGTACGCGGGTCCTGCGGGTGCCGGACGTCGCACGTTAGCTCCACAGTGTTGGCGGTCCGCAGGGGTTCCGTCGTGGGCCCGGCCGACCAGGACTGCACCGCCAGCGCCGTTCGCAGTTCATCTCCGGCGATCAACCACTTCATCTCCAAAGCGAAAGTGGCCGGAGCCACGCCAGGTCTCGTAACGGAGGGCAATGTTAGGGCGTGGAGAAACGCTGTCTTGCCGACATTATTGCGCCCTGCGAGAATGGTTACACTGGGCGCGAGTGGGAGTTCTTGCGTTGCTCGAAAGCTGCGAAAGCCCGTTAGCCGAACGCTGACGAGCCGTGTGCCGCTTGGCGGTTCAATCACCACAGGCAAGATGTACCAGAGTCTCGTACCACTGACGGGAGTGCTCTCGAGTACGTCATTTGTCATCCGAACGATGGCGAGCTCGTCGATACACACGGCCGGCGTAGAACTCCATCAGGACCTGGCGAAACTCCTCGTCGTCGAGGATCCGCTTGAAGATCGCCTCGTTCTCGTCCATGCGGGAGACGACAGTGCCGAGGAAGCGGTGGTCGAAGACCAGGCGGAAGTTCTCCAGCGTGTTGCTGCGCGCCTGGTCAACGACATCGGGATCGGCGGCCCAGGTCTCTTCGAACTGGTCGAACAGCAGTTGGTCACGCTCGTCGAGGTTGAGCCCGAAACGCCGGTTGAGCTCATCGACGATCTCCGAGAGGTGCTCCAGCGGTCGGTCGGTCTGGCGGCCCCGACCTTCGCCGAGAATGGTCTTGACCTCGCCCTCGTCAGCGTCCAGTGAGAGCGCGCCCTGGAAGGTCATCTCGGTCTTCAAGTGGGTGAGCTCGACCTCGGCACCGAGATCGAGCCGTTCGACGCTGGCCGCGTCCCGGAGCCGGGCGGCGAGCGCCCGGCAGTAGGTGTAGTCGCGCTCCAGCTTGGAATCCCCGAACGCAACCACCTGGGACAGGAACGAATAGGTGCGCACGAACTTGTCCAGCGCGTCTTTGAAGGCCAGGCGGTCCTCTTCGCCGAGCGCGCCGAAGCGCTCCACCGCGGGATCGAGCGCCGCATATACGCGGCCGTGGTTGATCGCGTCGTCGGCCAGCAGCAGGGCGACGGTCTCCTCGATCTCGCCTGGGCGGAGTACATCGAAGTCGTCGAGGCGTCGCCGGGTGTCGAAGAGCAGGTTCGGATCAGTGGGCGGGGCAACCGTCCGGCCGTAGTAGGGCTCGAAGGCCTTGACGATATCCTCGGTCTCGTTTCGAAAGTCGAGGACGAAGGTGTCGGCCTTGTTGGGGTGGATCCGGTTCAGCCGGGAGAGCGTCTGGACCGCGTTGAGCCCCACGAGCACCTTGTCCACGTACATGGTGTGGAGCAGCGGCTGGTCGAACCCCGTCTGGAACTTCTCGGCCACAATCAGCACCTGGTAGTCGCCCGTGGTGAAGCGCTCCGGGGTCTGCGCCTCGGGGAACCCGTTCATGCCAGCTTCGCTGTAGGCGAAGTCATGCTCATCGATCACCCGGCCGGAGAAGGCTACCAGAGCGGCCAGATCAGCGTAGCCCCTCTTGGCGATGTAGGAGTCGATGGCCTGCTTGTAGCGCACGGCATGGAGCCGTGACGATGTGACCACCATGGCCTTGGCTTGCCCAGCGATTTTGGGAGCGGTGTGGGTCCGGAAGTGCTCGACGATGATCTCGGCCTTCTGGGCGAGGTTGGTCGGGTGCAGCGAAACAAACCGAGCGATGGCCCGCCGCGCCTTGGGTGCCTCGTAGGTGGGGTCTTCGGCGACAGCTTTCTCGATCCGCCAGTAGGTCTGGTAGGTGACGTAGTTTGCCAGCACATCCAAGATAAAGCCCTCCTCGATGGCCTGGCGCATCGAGTAGAGGTGGAACGGTTCGTACTTGCCGGTTTCCCGGTTGAGCGTACCGAACATCTCTAGGGTCCGGGCCTTGGGGGTAGCTGTAAAGGCGAAGAACGACAGATTCGCCTGTCGACCTCGGGCGCCGACCGCCTTCGCCAGCGCCTCCTCGACTGGGTCTATCGCCTCAGCGATGAAGCCGGCGTCTTCGGCCTCTGCGGTGGTGAGCTCCTGCTCTTCGGTCCCACCGAGCACGAGGCGCAGGTCTTTGGCTGCCTCGCCGGTCTGGGAGGAATGGGCCTCATCGACGATCACCGCGTAGCGCCGCGCCGGGAGCCCGGCGATCTTGTCCAAGACGAAGGGAAACTTTTGGAGCGTGGTCACGATTATCCTGGCCTGCTCTCCGGCCAGGGCGTCCGCGAGCTGGGTCGAGTCCCGATCGATCTTCACCACCACGCCCCGGGTGTGCTCGAACTGGTAGATCGTGTCCTGGAGCTGGCGGTCGAGGACCACCCGGTCGGTGATCACCACCACCTTGTCGAAGACCTTGCGGTCTGTGGCGTCGTGGAGGGAAGAGAGCCGATGCGCGGTCCAGGCGATCGTGTTCGATTTCCCCGATCCGGCCGAGTGCTCGATGAGGTAGCTGTGTCCGGCCCCACGTTCACGTGCGTGGGCTTCCAAAGCCAGAACGGCGTCCCACTGGTGGAAGCGGGGGAATATCACTCGCTCTCCAGCGCGACGGGCAGCGGGGCTTCCCTGGGTCGGGCGCTCGACGTGGATGAAACGGGCGAGGAGGTCCATCCATGCGTCTCGTGCCCACACCCTCTCCCACAGGTACGAGGTGCGGTGCCCGTCCGGGTTCGGCGGGTTCCCTGCGCCGCCGTCGTGACCGAGATTGAACGGCAGGAACTGCGTGGCCTGGCCGGCCAGCTTGGTCGTCATCGCCACCCGGTCAGGATCGACGGCGAAATGCACCACCGCCCGGCGGGCCAAGGTAACGTTCGCTGGGTCTCGGTCGCGCCGGTACTGCGCGATGGCGTCGTCGACCGTCTGGTTCGTGAGCGGGTTCTTGAGTTCGGCTGTGGCCGTCGGGATGCCGTTCACCATCAGGACGAGGTCCAGGGTCTTAGCCGAGCCCGGATCATAGGCCAACTGGCGGGTAACACTCACCCGGTTCGCCGCGTACGCCTCCTGCAGCTCAGGAGTGAGGCCGTGGGCAGGCCGGAAGAACGCCAGGCGGATCGTCACCCCGAGGTCGACCACACCCTGGCGGAGCACCTCCACCGTCCCTCGGACGTCGAGCTCGCCTGCGAGGCGCTTGGCGAAACCTCGCCGGGCTGCGTCGGGGGCGTTGCCGTAACGACCGATGAGGCTCCCCCACTCGGTGATCTGCGTGTCTTCAATGAACGCGAAAAGTTCTGTCGTGTCGAGACCGAGAATCGGATCGAAGTGCGAGGGCTCCGACTTGAGGTAGCCACCGGCGACCAGCGCGGCTACGATGGCATCCTCGAAGCCGCGCTCGTCCATCCTCACGCCGCCACCCCTGGAACGTCCAACTCCCCGGTGATAGCCGCTGTGATCAAAGCCTGGCGGTGTTCGCCCAACCTGGAGATCTGCTCGGTGAGGGCTACTACCAAGGACCTCGTGTGCCTCCGATGGCGGTTGGCAGTCTGGACAATCCGCTCCTGGTCGCTGGCTCCAGGCAGTGGCAAAGGCGTCTCCTTGATGATCTCCAGGTTGATCATCGTTCTCGTAGAACCATGCCCTGAAACACCCAAAAGCTGTGCTCCATATGGCGAGGAGAGCAATAGAGCGAGATATTCGCTGCTCGCTCGTCTAGCATCAACCCGGGCACAGAAGCATTTTCCCTTGACCATGGCTGGCCCGAGATCTGGAGCAACACAGGCTCTGCCGGGGTGGTTAGAGGGGTCACCCAGCCCGGCAATCAACAGGTCGCCAGGCATGACTTGGTGGCGCAGGAAAGATCGATACATCCTCAGCGGGATGAATGCCTGTTCCGCCGGTCGGTACTCGGCGAAGCCGATGTTCCCTAGTCGCACTACTGCGGCCCCATCTCCAGAGTAGTCCTGGCTGGTGAAAGCGCTCCCGAAGGGGCCATCAGTCAGGAACGTCAGCACGCGTCTTATTGGAGTCAGGGGAGCGTCGCACTGAAGAACGGCGTCTACCAACGCAGTCCAGAACCGCATCTCGGCCAGCTCGATCATCCGTTGCTTCTTCTCGATGAGCGCGTCGATGCGGGCAGTCTCCCGGTCGAGGTAGTCGGCGATGGCACGCTGAGTGGCAATCGAAGGGATGTCGATGCGGTACTCGGCGAGCTTCTCCCAGCTGGTCCGTGGCATTTTCGTACCATCAGACGACGCCACCGCCCATTCCACAAGCCGGCGGGTGGCAACAAGGTATGCCAGCCAACGGCCATCAACACCAGGACGCGGGCGAAGGCAGAGAAGCTCCGTCGAGGCAAACACGGGCCGATCAGCAAGCCACGTCTTCGCTAAATACGGCCTGAGCTTACCGAAGAGCACATCTCCGGCCTGGACCGCCGCGGCTCCCGTGTCCGGTGCCTCCCGCTCTGGAAGTTCGACCTGGGGGACGAGGCGTCCCGACCCACTTTCTATGTGCTCCAACGCGACAAATGGACGAGACTCAGCTTCAACACAGCGAGTCACGAGGTCCGCGGCCTCTTTGAGCCGGACGCTCACTCGGTCACCTCGCGGAGCAGGTCTTGGATCTCGGCTTCGAGGGCCTTGATCTCGGCGTCAATCTCGGCGAGGGGGCGGGGCGGGACGTACTTGTAGAAGTGGCGGGTGAGGGGGATCTCGTAGCCGATCTTGGTCTTGGTGTGGTCAACCCAGGCGTCGGGGACGTAGGGCAGCACCTCTTGTGCCATGTAGTCATCGACGGCGCTTCGGTACTCGATGCTTGCTAGCCGACCAGTGGGATCTGGTTCCCAGGTGACTGGGATGGACGGCAGAGGGACGTTCTCATTGTCCCTCAGGTCCGGGTCGGATTCTGGCTCGCCCTTCCGGGTCGTCACCACGGGCGCTTCGGGGTCACGGACGGAGAGGACCTCCCAGACCTGCTTCTCGATCGCCCGTGGGGGCGGTCCGAGCTTTCTCGCCATGGCGGCCCGGTCGGTCGTTGCGACGCCGACCAGCCCAGAGAGCCTGGCGGTGAGGTCGTGCTGCTGGTCGGGGGTCAGCTTGGTCCACGGTGTTGTAGTAGTGAGGCGCTCAGTGGTCTCGGCGGTCACCTCGTAGCGGAGGCGCAGTGGTCGCTCGACCGTGATGCGCTGGAACCCGAAGGACTCGTTGGGCAGGATCTTCACCCGCTCGCCTTCGCTGAAGTCTGCGTACAGTCGCGTGATCTCCGCGATCTGTTCGGCCGAGATCTCCTTTCGCTTGTCCCCGAGGGACTTGCGCATCTTCACCCACAGCTCGCGGGCGTCGATAAGCTGGACCTTACCCCGGCGCTCGGGTCTCTTGCGGTTGGTGAGCACCCAGAAGTAGGTGGAGATGCCGGTGTTGTAGAAGAGCTGGTCGGGAAGGGCGACGATGGCTTCGAGCCAGTCGTTCTCGATGATCCAGCGACGGATCTCCGACTCGCCCGAGCCGGCGGCCCCGGAGAAGAGCGGCGAACCGTTGAAGACGATGGCGAGGCGGCTCCCGCCCACCTCGGCTGGCTTCATCTTGGACAGCATGTGCTGGAGGAAGAGGAAGCTGCCGTCGTTTATCCGGGGCAGGCCGGCCCCGAAGCGCCCGGCGAAGCCACGGGTCTCGTGCTCGGCGCGGATGGTCCCCTCTACCTTCTTCCACTCCACTCCGAAGGGAGGGTTGGCGAGCAGGTAGTCGAACGACTGTCCGCGAAAGCCATCCTCTGAGAATGAGTTGCCGCAGACGATGTGGCGGGCGTCCTGCCCCTTGATCATCATGTCGGAGCGGCAGATCGCGTAGGTTTCTGGGTTGAGCTCTTCGCCGTAGACCTCGAGTCGCGCCGAAGGATTGAGTCGTCGCAAGTGGTCCTCGGCGACAGAAAGCATGCCTCCGGTGCCGCACGCGGGGTCCATCAGTGTTCTGACGACGCCAGCGTCCGTAAGGGCCGCGTCGTCTTCTGCGAAGAGCAGGTTCACCATCAAACGGATGACTTCCCTCGGAGTGAAGTGCTCGCCAGCCGTTTCATTTGAGAGTTCGGAGAACTTCCTAATGAGCTCCTCGTAGAGATAGCCCATCTCGGTGTTGGATACGACATCTGGGTGTAGGTCAACGTCGGCGAACCGCGAGACAACCAGATAGAGGAGGTTAGCTCTGTCAAGACGGGAGATCTGGACATCGAAGTCGAACTTCTCCAGCACATCCCTAGCGTCGTCCGAGAACGCGGCGATGTAGGCGCGGAGGTTGCCTGCGAGTTGGGCCGGGTCATCGAGCAGGCGCCGAAAGCTCAGCGGCGAAGTGTTGTAGAACTGTTGACCAGCCACCTGCTGCAGCACGGGAGCAACGTTTTCGACCTGGCCGGCCAGCCGGTGGAAGCGCTCGAGGACGCGGGCCTTGGTGGGCTCCAACACGCAGTCCATGCGGCGTAAGACGGTCAGGGGCAGGATGACCCTGCCGTACTCCGACTGTTTGTAGTCGCCTCGGAGAACGTCGGCGACTGACCAGATGAAGGCCGCATGGTTGTTCGGGGCCGACTCGTTAGGCGCGGCGGCCGAGCGTGAGTATGGATCGGTCGGGACGTCCCCGCTCATTTCAGTTCCCAGTAGCCGCGGCGCCCTTCGACCTTCTGGAATCGAGCATCCCGGGACAGCGTCTTGTAGAGAGTCGAGGCCGCCCCTTCAGTCCTGAGAAGCTTCCCAGCATCCTGGAGCGCTGTGGCGAGGTCCTTGGCTCGCATGGCCCCGTGGCGTCTGAGGAGAACGGCTATGGCGTCGGCAATGCTGCCGGCCTGCATCTCCGAGGCGGACATGGCGTCCCCGGCCCTCATGACATTCAGGGCGGCCTCGAGGGCGCGGATCCTGGCGGCCAGCTGCCGACGCGCCTCCCGGCCACCTTCGATGTCTTCGGCGAGGCGGCGGTCCCGTTCCTGCAGTTCAGCGAGCTGTTGCTCCACTGTCTCGATTCGATCAGCGGGCTCGCGCGCGGGCATCATGCCAAGGGAGTCTACGACGTCAACTCTCCGTCCGAGCCTTGACGTGTCCCATAGCGACATGGTAAGGTACGGCCAAACACCCCGACCACACGGCAGGAGGCCCCACGATGGAACTCGATGAGCAGATAGTCAGTCGACGAGCCACGCTCCCTCTGGGCCGAGTTCCCATGAGCGAATACGAAGTCAGCGCCGTGCTGGAGGCGGTCGACACCATAGCGGACCTCAAGCTTCGGGCCAGAGCCCTCGCGACCGTTCTCCTGGCGAGAGGGGCAGGGACGACCTCGCTCGACCTCCGATACGTGACTGGGCGAGACATCGTCGACATCCCGGACGCGGGCTTATGGGTAACGATCGGCCGCCCAAGGTCGGAGCGCATAGTCCCGGTTCTCTTGGCCTATGCCTCTCAGTTGCGGCGACTTGCTCGCAACGTCGGCGGTCGCAGCCTTGTCGGACAGAGACGCGGGGCGGTCCCTTGCGCCCGAGCTGACGTCATCCAGGTAATGGACGCGGTCCAGTTTCACGCCGACCGGCTGGTCCCTGGGATCGTCGTCTCAGTCGAGCGACTCCGGCGCACCTGGCTCCTCGGTCGGATGCGGGACCCGGTTTCCGTCCACGACTTTCTCCGCATGACTGGGGACCCCTCCTGGGCGACTATCCGGGAACTCGTCCCCTTCTGTCAGACGAGCGACATCGCGCCCGCACTCACCGCGCGATGCACGGGAGCCGTCAGTGATGAGGCGCTCTACGACCTGGCAGCCTGGGGCCTCTTCTGAGGTCGGAGCCAGGCTGAGGGCCACCTGCATGACAGCCGCACTGACCCGCAGGGAGTTCACCGGATCGAGCATGGGACCCGGCGTGTTGCATTTCTCGGCACGGTATGCCAAGCTGGTAAGCGATGAAGGACCAGAAACTCGTGGGAGTGCCTGGGCTCACGAACTGATCGGGCCCGCGGGCGAGAGCCCCGCCCGAGTGGTCGGCCGCTTCACTTCAGACACCAGGCCCGGACCTGTTCTCGACGCCGTCGCTGAGGTCGCGCTGCTGGCAAGTGATGGTGACGCCAGCGGGGCACAGGCAGTTTCGAAGAGCGCCTGGGACGCAGCCCTGCTCAAGTCGCAGATCTCCTGTGTGCCGTCCGCCGAGGCAATTCGGAAGCGGTTCGCGATGCCCTGGCGTAGGGTCCTGCGGCTGGCTTTCACCGACCCTTCGCTGCGCCCGCGCCTGCTTGGGCAGTGGGACGGGTCCCACTTTGCCGGGTACGGCTCTGGGGGACGGGACCTGGCGATCAGGGCCCTCCAGGCGGTTTCCCTGCGACTCGGGCACGCTCCCGCTCCAATCGAATTCGACCTTGCGGTGCAGGCGATGGAGGCGCGGCGGTCGCTCCGCAGATCTGGCGTGCTGCTACCGCGCAGTCAGTACATCGCGAACCAGTTCTCCAGCTGGGATGGGGCCCTGGCGGCATGCAATCTGCAACCACCTCAAGCGCCACCACCGCGACACCCAGTGGTAGATCGCGGGTCCGCGCTGGACAACTTCATCGACGAGTACGGCGTGGTGCCCCCGATTCACTACTTCGAGGAGTGGTGCCGGCGCCTGGACATTCCAACCAAGCGGCGCCGTGCCGGGTGGAAGGAACTCGTCGCGCAGGTACGGGGGAATCGGGCTGCCCGTGGCGCTGCCACGCCGGCCATCATCTCGAGAGGGCGATCTCTTCCGCCGTTGCCCGAACCGCTTCCTCGAAGGAAGAGGGTCCCGCACCGGTACACAAGAGAGGAGGTTCTGGCCTCGCTCAGGAGATACGGGGAGCTGTACCTCCCCGCGGGCGTGCTTCCGCGCCAGAAGCACTACCTGGCCATGTGCCGGGAAGACCAGGACCTCATCTGGCCCGCCTCCGTTGGCCGTTTCGGTCCCTTCCACGCCATGTGCCGCGAGGCAGGCATCGAGTGAAGCGCCTAACCCGGCTCTCCATCCCCGAGCACCTGCCCGACGTGACTCGGTACTCGGACGATCCCTCGCTGGCGTCGCCGCAAACATTGGTCGCCATGGTCAAGGGTCAACCGAAGATCCGTCAGCTGCTCCAGCAGGCCTGCGAGCGCTCGTACAAGTGGGGACCGGAGCGAATGCCGGGCGAGTGGGGCCTTCTCTACCTGGGGTTCGTGATCAGCCGGATCCCCGACGTCGAGCCCTGGTACCAGCGGGTTTGCCACGACACGGGGCTGTGGACCGCTTGCGGCTTCGAGAGGATCCCGTCGTACCGGTTGGTGCAGCTGCGCTTTGTCGAAATGGAAGCCATGGCCGAGGCGTTCGAGAAGGCCGCGTCACTGCTGATCCAGAAGGCGCGACAGCGTGACCCCAGGGTCGGGGCTTGGGTCCACCTGGACGGCAGCGAGGCCGAAACCCACGCGGCGCCACGGCATGACTGCACCGCCTACGACAACTGCCCGACCGCCGGCTCCGGACGGCGCAACCCCAGAATGCTGCGCGTCGGGACCGCCACCGCGCGCGCCACCCGGGAGTACCTGGCCACCCTGCCCGTGGAGGAGGTGGAGTCCGGCGTTTCGGTGGAGGGCCTGAGCGTAATCCCGGTCGGCGCCAGCGTCGTCGACCACGAGCGGCACGGCCGGCGCTTCACCTCGGGTGGACACTGGTGGTTCACCAGGGACCTTGAGGCCGGGGTTCGCGCCTACAGCCGAGGCCAACGGGTGATCAAAGCCTGGCACGGATACCTCGCGATCGAGGTGATCGACCACTTCACCCACGCTCCGCTCGTCACCAAACTGATCCCCGCGGACCAGTCCGAGCACACCGCCTACGAGATGGTGATCGAGCGGGCCGCGGCCCACGCCGGCGGCAACCTGCCGCAGCTGGTCGCCGGCGACGCGGGGTACTCGGTCAACCACGTGTACCAATACAACAGCAATCACGGCATCGGATCCGTGTTCCCATTCCGCCGCAGCAATGGCAGTGAGTCCAAACACCGGCGGCCGACCGCCTTCTACGACGAGCACGGCGTCCCGATCTGCCGCCATTGCCATGGCGAGACCGAGTTCGTCAGGTACGCGGTCGACCGGGGCAAGGGCCGGCTCTGGTTCCGCTGCCTCCTGCCCCAGACCACGGCCTGCCAGAAGGTCCAGACCATCCTCACCGACAGGGCACCGCGACACCTGATCCCGGTGTGGCGGACCGAGGAGGCATATGCCGCCATGCGCGTCTCCCACCAGTCGTACGAGCACAAGCACCGCGACATGAGGATCCAGTACCTGGTAGCCCCGGACTCCCTTCCGATCCGCCCCAAGCGCCCGGGGATGGCCTGGCAGCAGCTCCGGGCCAGCGCCGCGATGCTGGTCGAATGGCTGCGGGTACTTCTGCGGGCCGGCTGGGGTGACAAGCCTGGCGTTGGCGGCCCTCCCAGGCCGACCAGCGGCGGCGACATGGTGCGCCGCCTGACCAAGTTCCGGGCCGAGCGCCGGGCCGCCGCCAGGGCCCCCACCGGGACCGGCCCGCCCGCAGAGCTGCTCGCCCCAGCCGCCTGATCCGAACTCCCCGCCAGCCGGGGGAGTTCTCCGCGCCATCCGGACAGCCGACCTCGCCTCTCAGCTGACGCGCGACCCTCCGTGGGTCTGTTTCACGCCGTCGGAGCCGGCCCCGACGCCGGTTCCAGCGCCGTCAGACCCCATTTCAGGGCCCCGGATGGGCCCCAGGGACCAACCTTGCAACTCCCCTTGCAACAACCCTGGTGGAGGCGCCGGGAATCGAACCCGGGTCCGAAGACGCGTCCCACAAGACCTCTACGTGTGTAGCCCAGATTTTGATCTCGCCGCGACGGCGCCTCCGGACGAGCTCCGCCGA
>JAJYWM010000349.1 GCA_021791455.1 bacterium
TCGTGGTCTTCAACACCCACAGTTTTCCTTACCAGGAGGGCATTTCCACAACTACACCCAGCTACTCAGCCCAACCTTGATGAGATACCGAGGCTAGGGGTAGCACACGGTCAGATCATCGACTCCGCGTTTGAGGGCGGGAGAGCTCACAGTGACAGGTCGTCATATACCGATCCATGACCACGCCGCTGCCTGTGTGGCTCGTCAGGATGCACCATTTCGGCAACCCTTTTGGGGCGTGTTCCAGGCCCCGGCGTACGCCAATCGTGGCGCTGACCGCTGCCCCTTCCGGCCCGGGCGCTCACGGAGGAGCGCGTCGGGGCCCTTTCCCCGCCGGCCGCTGGCCTCGGGCGAGCGGGCCGCCTCGCCGATGGCGCGACTGGTCTTGCCGCACGCTCGAAGCCCACGAAGCCCGCTCTGACGGCGTTCGGACCACGCTCCTTGAGTTCTGCGAACGCCCATCGAAGGCTCCGCCCAAGAGTGTCGCGGTAAAGGGCGAGAAAAAGCAGAACGACGGTCAGCACGGCTATCCCGCCCCACCCGACCAGAGTGTTACGTAGCCGCGCGGCGGATGCCGCGGCGCGATTGGCGGCCAGCGTCTTGGCACGGGCCGCCTGGTAGACGATCTCTTCTGCGTGGAGTCTGGGAATCTGGGGAGCAAAGGCGAGAATGCCGTTGGCTACGCCCTGAGCCAGGGCCTGCCGGAAATTGGGCTCCGCAAGGAGTATGGAGTCCTTCTGGTTGCTCATGAAACCAGACTCAATCGTGAGGGTGGGCATGGTGGCGTGCACCCACAGCCTCGGTAGTGGTTGCACCCCGCGGTTGCCCATGCCATAGGGCGCGATCTCCTTGCCCATGGCTGCGTCGACGGCGTTTGCGAACGCAGTGTCCGACGGATGAGGGGTGAAGACGGTGACGCCTTCCAAGCTTGGCGTGGTCCAGTCGTTGACCCAAAGGCTCACGAACACATTGGCGTGATTCTTCTCGGCGACCGCCTCTGCTTGGGGGATGCTGACGAAGACGTCGCGAGTGCGGCTCATCACCACCTTGACCCCCTGGGCCTGCAACAGCCGGCGCAGGTCCAGGCCGACGCTGAGGGTGACATCTTTCTCCTCCAGCCCGTTGTAGGGCGAAATCGCACCCGGGTCGTAGCCACCATGGCCGGGGTCTATAGCCACCACGTAGGGCTTTGGGGCTATCAGCCGTGACGCCTTCGTCGGGGCGTGCTCAGAGGCCAAGACCGTCCCGGGAAGGAATGCGGCCACCAGGCCGATCCCGAAGGCCAGGGCGACGACGTGTGGAAGACGAATTGGCCCGGTGCGCATGGCGCTGTTCGCAGTATATGCCTCGTGGCCAGCGGGCGCTCAGTTCCGTAGGGGCGCGGCGAACCCGCTCACTAACTGGAACCCAGACCGACGCCCTGGGCGGACCAGGGACGGTGTCAACCCAGGAGTCCGACTCGGACGAGTGACGACGTGGGAGCGCATAGGCCGTCCGGGTGCGGCCCCTGGGCATGGTCCATCAGGCGCCGGTCTGGTGGGCTTTGCCCCAACGCGACCGGCTGGCCCCGGTGACCGACGTTCGAGTGGACGCACCAGCTCCTCGGCTGCACGGCACAGGGCAGCCAGCAGGGCTCCCGGGTGCCATCTCCATGAGCAGGGGTGCCGGATGCAGCCCCTGCCGCGGCCCTCCTCCTCCAAACCGGACCCAGGCGCCCGCATCGCGGACCAATGGTCGCCCCAGGCCCCATCGACAACCACGGCGTCCCTGAAATGGAGAGCGACGACAGTGACCCCGGCGTTACCTTGAGTCAGGACCGTCGGCTGAAGCGGCGCCTGGCAGGATGGGAAACGTCCGGTCAGAGGCCCAACTCCGAGGCCAGCGCTTCCCAGGCGGAGACCGGCACCGCGAAGGGGTCCTCAGAGATCACCTGGATCGCGACATGGTCCGCTCCCAGGTCCAAATGTTGGCGCACCCTGGCGGCGATTTCCTCGGGGCCGCCCCAGGCGACGATGGCGTCGACCAGCTGGTCGTTGCCGCCATCTGACATCTGGTCCTCGGTGAATCCGAGGCGTAGAAGATTGTGCCGATAGTTCGGCAGTTTGAGGTACGCCGCGGTGTGACGCCGAGCGACCATCCTTGCTCTTTCGGGGACGCGCTCGAGCACCACGGCCTGCTCCGGACATAGCATCTTTCCCTGCCCCAGCCTCGCTCGCGCCAGCGGAGTGTGGGCCGCGGGCACGAAGTATGGGTGAGCTCCATCTGCCTGCTGAGCGGCCAGATCCAGCATGCGCGGCCCGAGCGCGGCCAATACCGTTTTCGGCTCAGCTGCCGGGCGGGGCGCATCGTACTGCGCCTCACGCATCGCCAGCAGGTACGCCTTCATCGCACTGTAGGGGCGGTCGTACTGATGGCCGCGAGGATTGACCAGGGGCACATGGCTGACCCCCAAGCCCAAGAGGAAGCGCTCCGGGTAGGCCTCGGCCAGAGTCAGCTGGCCCGCTCGCATCGCCTGCGCGTCCCGGGCCCAGATGCTGGCGATGCCGGTCGCCACGACCAGCCTCTCGGTTGCCGCCAACAACAGGGAGGAGTTGGCGAACGCTTCGCGACGGAAGCTCTCCCCCACCCACAGGGCACCGAAACCGAGCTCCTCGATCCGTCTTGCCGCCGACCGCGCGACCTCGGCGGGCTGGCGATCGAGGGCCGAAGTCCAAATCCCAAAGCGCCCAAGCTCCATCTCAACAGCGTATAGGGTCGGCTGGGTCAGCACATCCGGGGAGCGAGCCTGGGAAGGGCTGGGCCGAGTGATCCGCTCCGGCAGGCTGGTGCGGGAGATGTCGGAGAGATGGGCCCTGGTGCCACGGGAGAGCCCGTGGCAGGCTGGGCCAGGACTTGGAGCCCAACGTTGGACCCAGATGGGGCGGCCCCGGTCCGTCGACCTTCGATCAATCTTCCGAAAGGGGCTCGCCTCGATCCAGGTTGGGTTGGTCACGGCGCCAGTAGGCCTTGACCGCGAGTCGTTCACGCGGCTGACCGCGAGCCACAAGCAGGTCACGGATGGTGATTACGGTCCGTGCCTCGCCCGCCAGGTAGACCCGGCCGGCTCCCCCCGGGAGGGCGAGGGACTGGACGGCCCGGATCAGGGGCTGGTCGTCTCCAGGTGCCCCGCCGCGACGGATCCAATCGAGGCCCCCTACGAGCGAAGCCGGTGGCTCCAGCTCGTCTTCGTGGCCGCCCACCTCCAGCAGAGCCGCGGCCCTCTGGCCGGACGGGAGGGCCTCTGCCATGTTGAAGATGGCGGGCATGGCCGTCTCGTCGCCGATGAAAATATGCCACTCCGCCCCGGGGTCGAGAGTGATCTTGCCACGGGGCGCGACCACCTGTTCCAACGGGTCTCCCCTCGCGACCTCGGTGGCCCAGCGCGCGCCGGGACCGCCGCCGTGCAGCACCACCTCTATGTCGAGAGTGCGGTGAGACGGGTCATATCGCCGTATCGAGTACCGGCGGTTGACCAGGCGGCCCTCCAGGGGGACGCGGACCATCAGATCCTGGCCCGGTCGGAAGTCAAAGCCTTCCAGGGCTTCCCCTTGAAGTTTGATGCACCGCATCGACCTGGTCAGATCTTTGACCTCGGATACGACCAGATCCAGCTCCCGCTGTGCCGGCATCGGCAAGGCTTGGACTATCGACTGGGGATTCTGGGGCAAAACCAACTCCGCTAACCCTGGTTCGATCAGGGCGCCCCGGGCGCCCGCCACCGTGAAGTATGCGAGATACCCCACACCGGACAGGGAAGGGGCGATGGGGGAACTCAAGCCCGATCACGTAGCGGGCGGGGGGCCAAACCCGGTCTGTGGGCTGCCAGATCCGGAGGCCTCCTGCTCCTCTCGGGACTCACTCCGGGCCAGCGGGATACGAGCCACCAGAGGAGCCACCGCCAAGACCACGGCCAGGCCGATGATCAGCCCCAGGAGAGGTCTGCCTGGCCGGGCGAGGCCGGTGGCGACCAGAAGAGCAGTCGCGGCCGCCGGGGCGTGGTGGGATCGGAGCAGTTCCAGGGCCATCAAGGTCGCGGCCACGGCCGCCGCAGCCGCGCCTGCCTGGGCCAGTGGCAGGCGCTCCTCGGCCGTGGCCGCGGGTGCCTGCCAGAGGCCGAACGCGAGGAGCGCCACCAGGCCCACGGCCAGGGCCACCGAGTGGCCGACAGCCGCGTCACGCAGGCGTGGTGCCTCCTGGCCGGGATGGGCGACGAACACATAGGCAGTGGGGCCGAGGGTACTGGTAAGCAGAGGCCAGGCGGTGAATGCCGCTCCGATCCCGACGCCGGCCACGATGACGCCGCCCAGGCATGCGTAGCGCAGCCCGACCAGCAGGTGGAGATTTCGAGTTGCTCTGGGCTCGGGTGTGGAGAGTTCCCGGGCGCGGTCGGCGGAGGTGGTCGGGGCGTCGCTTACGCTTTGGCGGTATGGGTTCCGGCGCGTCTTGGCACCTCCTGCCGAGCGGTTGCTCGGCCGCCGTCAGTGGCGGCACACGTCCTCGGTGCTTGACAACGCCGCGCCGTACCGGGAGTTGCACGGCCTGGGCGGGAGCGCTCCCCAGCACAGTCCGGCCCGGGCCCGTCGACACAGCGGGGCCACAGCGTCAACGCGCTTCGGCCCGCCCCGCGAATTGCTGATACGCCTCCCACGCTCTGGGCCCGTAGACGGTGGCCGGGCCACCATCCAGAAGGAGAGTGACCCCGATCATCTCGGCGACCTCCGCAGGCGTGGCTCCTCTGCGTGCGGCCCCCCGGGCATGGGCTGCGATGCAGCCGTCGCAGCGTTTGACGATGGCCACCGCCAGCGCGATCAGCTCCTTGGTTTTGGCGGGGAGCTCCCCGTCCTTGATGACGGCTCGGTGCATCGCGGCATAGGCGGACCACACCTCGGGGATCATGTGGCGCAGCTCCGCCACGGGCTGGCTCAGGTCGCTGAGCACCTCCTGATGATCGATCCTGCTCATTGGCCGGCTCTCCCTGGATCGCCCCGTAGAACAACCATTGGTCCCGGACGGCGCTGGTGCCACAATAGGGGCACATGTGCTATGCAGACGATGCGCGCCCGCCGTTCCCCCCCATTAGAGGCGGTGCATCCGATGGGCGCCAGCTCGTGCTCACATCCGCCGATGGAACTCATTTCGCGGCCTACGCGGCCAGCTCCGATGCCCCCAACGGAGCTGGCGTTGTCATCCTGCCGGATGTGCGCGGGCTGCACCACTTCTACGAGGAGCTTGCCCTCCGCTTCGCGGAGACCGGGCTTGTTGCCATCGCCATCGACTACTTTGGCAGAACAGCCGGGTTGGACCCTCGGGACGACACCTTCGAGTTCCGTCCCCACGTGGACCGGACCACGCCTGAGCAGATCGCCGCAGACACCAGGGCGGCGGTCGAATGGCTCAGGTCGAAGGCGGGCGGCGCTTGCTCCGATGTCTTCACGGTGGGGTTCTGCTTTGGGGGCAGCAACTCCTGGAATCAGGGGGCCTCAGATCTGAACCTGGCCGGCTGCATCGGGTTCTACGGCCAGCCCCAGCGGACCGAGCCGTATCTGGACCAGATCAAGAGTCCCCTCCTCCTTCTGATCGCAGGTGCCGATTTCACCCCTGCTGAAGCCTACTCAAAGTTCACGGCCGAGCTGGACTCGGCTGGTGTCGAGCACGAGGAACACACGTATCCGGGCGCCCCGCACAGCTTCTTCGACCGCACCTTCAAGGAACACGAGGCCGCCTGCTCGGACGCGTGGGCCAGGATGTTGGCTTTCATCGATCGACATCGGCAGGGGCCGGCGCGGCGACACCCCTGACCGGCCCCGGCAGAGACCGGAAGGCGCCATCTCGCAAGACGGGGACGCAGGTCGACACGTTAAGGGCGCTGGCCCACTCAAACTCGTCGGGATATCCTCGGCGCCGTTGCTCTCGAGCGGATGTGCTCTCGAACAGAGCCCGCCGCAGACCGATCCTCCTCGCGTCCCGATAGGCACAGGCAGCGGCGCGGGCCTCGGGCGACCGCCGCCGGCTCCTCAGACCGTCGATGATCGCTCCCGCCCCAATCAGATCCTCCAGAGCGGGATCCAGGGTCTGATCGGGCCACCTCTCTCCCGCCGCGATCACGGAGATGATCCGGCCCGCGCGGCGGGCGTAGCGGGCGACGGCTGCCGCATTGCGCAGGCTGCCGGCAACCACGACCGCCCCACTCTGGGAGACCGCCTTGGAGATCGCTGAGCCGTTGGGCGAGGGCAGCACTATCGCGGACCCACGAGGCAGGCGGCTGAGGGTGGCGGGCGAGAGGGAGTACGGGTGGGTCGCGTCGACCTGGGAGCGGGACACCGCCAGCTCCGCCCCCAGGTCACGCGCCATCTCCCCCGCCTGGCGGTCGTCCCAGCGGTGGGGATAGACCGCGCAGCCGCGGTCGACGGCGACGGTAACCGCGGTCGTAAAGGTGATCACGTCCACCACCACCACCACATCGGAGCCCGTTCCCAGGGCAGCTGCCCCCGACTCGCCCCAGCCGAAGCGTACGGTGAAAGGGGCTGTCTGTACAGCCGTAACCCGCTCCTGACCGAAGCGCGGGACGGTCGGCGAAGAGCCGCTGGCGCTTTGCATGCTCGCTTAGCTTGCGGCATCGACCCCTTGGGCGCACGGGCACAGCCGGAATGGCCCACTGCCATGGGCCGAGCCCACGGATTCGGACCAGGGCCCCGGGCGCCCCGGGTCGCGGGGCGGGCTATAGTGAGACGAGGTCCTCAACGGACCGCAGCTAAAGCAAGGTTGGGTCCAAAACTTGGCGCTACCATCCACTCTGGGCGAACTTCGCGGCAGCGAGTACCGGATGCGATCGGTGCGGGAGGAGCTGCGCGACAACCTGGCCAACGCGTTGCGCTCCCCACAAAACCTGTTCTCGGGCTTGGTCGGCTACGAGGACACTGTGATCCCCCAGATCGAGAATGCGCTCCTGGCGGGCCAGGACATCATCTTCCTGGGGGAGCGGGGGCAGGCGAAGTCGCGCCTCATCAGAGCGTTGACGGCGCTCATGGACGAGTCCATCCCGGTGGTCGCGGGAAGCGAGATCAACGATCATCCCTACTCCCCCATCAGTCGCCTCGCCAGGGACCTCGTGGCCGAGCATGGCGACTCCACCCCCATCCAGTGGGTGCCCCGGGCCCGGCGCTTCGCCGAGAAGCTGGCGACCCCGGACACCTCCATCGCCGACCTAATAGGCGAGGTCGACCCGATCAGGGTCGCCGAGGGACGCTACTTGGCTGACGAGATGACGATCCACTACGGGCTGCTGCCTCGGGTCAACCGTGGAATCTTCGCGATCAACGAGCTTCCCGACCTGGCGGAGCGGATCCAGGTCGGACTCTTGAACGTGATGGAGGAGCGCGACATCCAGATTCGTGGCTTCCAGGTGCGACTGAATCTGGACGTGATCGTGGTGGCCACAGCCAATCCGGAGGACTACACCAACCGGGGCCGCATCATCACCCCCCTCAAGGACCGGTTCGGGGCCCAGATCCGCACCCACTATCCCCGGACAGGCGAGCAGGAGGCGTTGATCATGGAGCAGGAGAGGGCCAGCTTCGATGGGCTGGGAGTGGCCCTCCACGTTCCCTCCTACATGCGCGAACTCATCGCGGAGGTCTCTCAGCAGGCGAGGCGCACCGCTCAGGTGAATCAGCGCTCGGGGGTGTCCGTGCGGCTGTCGATAGCCAACTACGAGAGCCTCTGCGCCAATGCCGTGCGCCGGGCGATCCTCCTGCAGGAGTCCGAGGCGGTTCCCCGCCTCAGCGACCTGGCGGCCATGACGGCGTCCACTGCGGGAAAGCTCGAGCTCGAGACGTGGGAGGAGGGCGAGGACCAGGTGGTGCTGCAAAAACTGGTCCGGACCGCGGTGGGCAACGTCTTCCGCCGGCACTTCTCGGTCCCGGAGTTCGCGCCGCTGGTGGCCCGCTTCGAGCAGGGGATGAGCGCTGAGACCGGGGAGATGGTGCCGGCTTCGAAGTACGAGGCCCTGGGAGCGGAGTTGACCGAGACCAAGCGAATCCTGGCGGACCTGGACGAGCCCAACCGGCCCGGCTCCCTGGCGGCAGCACTTGAGTTCGTCCTCGAAGGCCTCCACCTGGCCAAGCGTCTGAACAAGACGGTGGTCGACGGCGCGACCATCTACAACAGCTGAGGACCCCGGATGGTGCCCGTATCGCAGCGCTACAGCCGCTGGGACGGCAGCCAGCAGGAGGTTCTTCCCGACGCCGACGAGGTGTTCTCAAGGCTGGCCGAGGACGTCTTTCATGGGTGGGACCTGGACTCCGCCCTGCACCGCCTCCTGAGCCAGGGCTTCAAGGACAGCCACGGTCGGCGCCTGCCCGGTCTGGATCGGATGCTGGCTGAGCTGAAGCGGCAACGCCAGGAGCGCCTGGAAAGACACAACCTGAGCCACCTTTTCGAAGGGTTGGAGGAGCGCCTGGACCACATCCTGGCCCGCGAAAGGACCTCACTGCAGGAGCGCCTCGACCAAGCGGCTGATACGGGATCCGCGGGGCTCATGGGACCGATGGTGAAGGAGCGCCTGCGCCGGCTGGACGCGCTGCCTCCGCAGCCGGCGTCGGCCATACAGCAGCTCCAGAACTACGAGTTCCTGGATCAGAGGGCGGCGATGGAGTTCCGCCAGCTGGTGGAAGAGCTGCGGCGAGACCTGGTGGACTCCCACTTCAGGGAGATGGGCAGGAACCTCGGGCAGATGGGGCCGGGCGAGATGACCGCGGTCAAGGAGATGGTCCAAGACCTGAACCAGATGTTGGAGCGTCATCTGGCCGGTGAGGAGACCAACTTCCAGCGGTTCATGGAGAAGTGGGGCGCTCTGTGGCCGGACCGGCCCGACACGATAGATGAGTTCATAGAGCGGCTTCAGGACCGCATGGCCGAGATGGACTCCCTCATGCGGTCCCTGTCCGCGGAAGGGCGCCGCGAGCTGGAGGACATCTTCCAGGCGGCCCTGGGAGACCGGGAGGTGCAGGAGGCGTTGGACCGGCTCGGCCGCCTGCTCGGGCGCCTGCCCCAAATGGGAAGAACCAGTAGCGCCTATTCGTTCTCCGGTGGAGGCGAACTCGACTTTCCGGAGGCGCTCGAAACGATTAGCGCTCTGGGCCGGCTGGAGGAGGCCGAGCGAGGGCTGCGCCAGGCCTACAGCGGGGAGGCTGTTCCAGAGGAGTTACAGGAGCTCTTGGCGGAGTTCCTCGGTCCCCAGGCGGCTCAGAGCGTGGCCCAGGTTCAGGAGCTCCTGGCCGCGATGGAAGAGGGAGGGCAGCTGACACGCGGGGAGCAGGGACCGGCGCTCACCGCCAAGGGCGTGCGTCGGATCGGTCAGAAGGCCCTGGGCGACATCTTCCAGCACCTAGGCGGGGATCGGCTCGGCAACCATGGCCTGGGTAGGCCAGGCTCCGGCGTCGAGGCCGGCGACGAGGTCAAGGACTACGAGTTTGGTGACCCCTTCCGGCTCGACGTCCAGCGCACCGTCATGAACGCCATCCGCCGCGGCGAGAGCCAAAGCCCGGTTCACCTGGAGCGGAGGGACTTCGCCGTTGTGCGCTCGGACCGGGCCGTGAGGTCGAGCACCGTCCTGATGCTGGACATGAGCCGCAGCATGCCGCTCAGGGGATACTTCTACGCCGCCAAGAAGATGGCTCTGGCGCTGGACTCCTTGATCCGCACCCAGTACCCCCGGGACAGCCTGTACGTGGTCGGCTTCTCGGACTATGCGCGAGAGATCGGCCAGGGTCAGCTCGCCGAACTCACCTACAGCGAGTACGTCTACGGCACCAACATGCAGCACGGGCTGATGCTGGCCCAGCGACTGCTCAACCAGCACCGCGGCGGCAATCGTCAGATCATCATCGTCTCCGACGGCGAGCCGACAGCTCACATGGAGGGTTCCCAGGCGGTGTTCTGCTATCCACCCTTGCCGGAAACCTTCGAGAAGACGCTGCTGGAGGTGCGCCGCTGCACGCGGGAGCGCATCGTGATCAACACCTTCATGCTCGAGAGCAACAATTTCCTGGTGCAGTTCGTGAAGCAGATCACCCGCCTCAACCGGGGCCGAGCGTTCTTTGTCAGCCCCGAGCATCTCGGCGATTATGTGCTTCTGGACTACGTCAGCTCCAGGGGCCCGGCGAACTGAGCTTGGCGGAGAGCAGGCTCGACCCGGGCCGGCAGCAGTTTGTGGAGCGGATACTGGCCCAGCTCCGCTCCCGCTATCCAAGCTGGGAGTTCCGGGAGTCTGATCAGGGCTTCGCGGTGATAGGCCTGAAGGACCACTCGCGGGTTTCCATCTCCCTGACCACCCTGCATCAGGCCGTGCAACGAGAGGGATCGGTCGTTCCAGAGGAGATCCTTCGGTTCGTGCAGGGGGTTGCACCCCGCCTCAGCTCGGCAGAGGCTGGGGAGGGGAACTCCTCGGATGGTCCCCAGCTGGACACCATCGTGTGGTGCGTGCGCACTCGTAAGGTGATCAATCGGTACCCAAGGGCGGCGGAGCTCCTCACCAGGGACATGGCGGCCGGTCTGGTCGCCTTCGTCGCCGAGGCCCTGCCGGGGGAGATCATGCGCGGGGTTTCCCAGGATGACGCGGCGGCCGGGGGCATGGACCCCTCCGCCCTCGCGGAGGCCGCTGACCGAAACACAGCGGTCCGCCTGCAGGGGTGGAGGCAGCTGCTGGAGGTTGCCCCCGTCCACGGGCGCTGGCTGTTCACCCAGGACAGCCTCTTCTCCAGCAGCCTGCTCATGGTGGAAGATTTTCTCCGGGCTGTGGCCGCCAGGGGACGGGGCTCTGCCCTGCTGCTGGCCCCAGACCGGGGGGTGCTGGTGGCGGGGCTGGACGAGGGCGAGAATCCCGCGCAGATGCGGCACATCGGCAGGCGCCTGTACGCCCGGGCGAACAGCCCCCTCTGCCCTCAGCTCCTCATCACCGACGGGAAGAGCGTGTTCGTCCACCCCAGCGAGAATCTGCCCCGGCGGCCCTGGGGAGGCTGGCGGCAGGTGCTGGGCCTGGGGGAACCATGAGCGATTCGGAACGATCACAGCTGGAAGAGGAGCTGGCCCGCGTCTGCCGCAAGGCGGAAGAGCGCTACGGGGCGGCGATGGTGGGACTGACGGTCAGCCGCCACCTGGTCATGGGCTTTGTGGCGATCCCGGATCAGGCGGATCAGGTTCGGGAGATCGTGCGGCGCCACCGGCCCACAGCCGAGGTGCGGCTGCTGACTCTCTCGGAGAGGCGGCCCAGGATCAGGGTTGTGCCCGGAGCTGGCCCACTGGAGATCTGGCGGCGGCCGCGCCTCGATCTCGGGGGCGGGCAGCCGGAGCGCACCACCCAGCTGCTACCGGGAGACCCCCCGGCGGAGGTGGTGGCGTTCAGGGGCGCCAGCCTGCTGGTCAGGGCTCCGGGGGAAGCCATAGGTTGGGTCGACCGCGATGCGGGCAGCCGCGAGGCCCATGCCTCAGCGGCCGCGGATACCCCTCTGCTCCGGCGTGCCGACGAGCCCGGGCTCACCTGGAGCTCTCAGGAGGTCGTCGACTTCGCCCTGACTCAGCTGGGCAGGCCCTATGTGTGGGGCGGCACGGGCTGGGAGGGCTTTGACTGCTCCGGGCTGATCTGGCGAGCCTTTCTGCAGCGGGGAGTGCTGCTGCCCAAGAACAGCAGGCGCCAGCGCCTAGTTGGCTCCCGCATTCCCCGCAGCGAGATGCGACGGGGAGATCTGGTGGCGGCCGTCAGCCGCGGTCCGCGGGCGGCCAGCCACGTCGCCCTGGCCGTGTCCGCGACCGAGGTGGTTCACGCCTGCAGCGAGACCCACACGGTCCGACGCGAGTCGATGGTGGAATTCGAGGGGCGCTACCGGGTCCTCGGCCTCAGGCGGCTCGCGGGAGACACAAGCACTTCCCGGTAACCTTGGCGGATGACGACATCTCCCCCACCCGGGTCGAACAGATCCTCGCTCAGGGTGCCACCGATCCTGCTGGAGCGCCGCGACCAGAGAGTGGACGTTGTTGGGATCGCGGGTGTCGAAGGCGGTGAGATGGCCAGATACCTGCTTCGAGCAGGCTTCACCAAGGTCGTCGGGCATGATCAGCAGCCCGACCTGGCGGCCCTGGAACGAGCGGACAGGCTGGCCCATGCTGGCGAGCCGGCAGAAGCGTCCAGGCGCCGCCTCGAGGCCATCTGCAGCGGGGTCCGGGAGCTCATGCTGGGCGACCGCTACCTGCATGGGATCGAGGACTCGACCCTCATAATCCCGAGCCAGGCCTGGTTCCTAAACCCGGCCAACCTGCCCGTCCGACGCCTGCTCGAATCAGGTGCTCCCTCCTACTCCCTGACCCAGGCGTACCTGGACTTGGCCAACTGTCCGGTGATCGGGGTGACGGGGAGCCATGGCAAGTCAACCACCTCTTCCCTGGTGGCGGCCGGGCTGCGCCGCACCGCCAAGTTCGAACACGTGTGGCTGGGCGGCAACGACCGCCACAACCAGCAGGCGCTGGAACAGGTTGCCGAGGACCGCAGCGGGAGTGGTTGCCTGGTCCTGGAGATCTCCAACCGCCAGTTGCTGCAGATGAGCACCGCGCCGTGCATCGCCGGTCTGACCAACATCACCCCGAACCACCTCGACGAGCACGGAGGCATGGAAGGCTACGTCCGCACCAAGCGCAAGATCTTCGACCTTCCCGGCTGCCGCGTGGCCGTCCGCAACGCGGACGACCCGATCAGCATGGGCACGGGCCCAGTGCCCATGGGCACGCAGGAGCTGAGGTTCAGCCGCTCGGCGGAAGGGCTTGGTGGCCTGGATGGGGCCTACCTCGACTCGGGCTCCCTCGTGCTACGAAGGCGGGGCCGTGAACGGAAGGTGCTGGAGCTGGCCGACCTGCGCCTCCGCGGCGACCATAACCACCAGAACGCGCTCGCGGCCGTAACCCTGTGTTCCGCTCTGCACGATTTCCCGTCCGGTATGGAGGTTGCGGTCGGAGCGGGCATCTGCCAATTCGGGACCCTCGCGCACCGGATTCAGCTGGTCTGGCAGGAGCTGGGGGTCGACTACTACGACGACCTCTCCAGCACGACGCCCCAGTCCACCATCGCCGCGATGCGAACTCTGGCTCGCCCGGTCGTGCTCATCTGCGGGGGCCAAGACAAGGGCATCCCCTTTGATCAGCTGGCCAATGAGGTGGGGAACTCCGCTCGACACGTCATCCTCCTGCCAGGCGAGGGTTCCGACCGCCTGGCCGAGGCTCTGCAGGCCCTGGGCATGGAAGGCCGCACCACCAGCCGCCCGACCCTTCTAGAAGCCGTCTCCCGCGCCCGGGAGATTGCTGAGCCAGGGGACGCCATCCTCCTCTCGCCGGCCTGCCCAGGCTTCTTCAGCGCTCACTACGCTGGGGGTGGCTTTCGCAGCGTGGTCCGCCGCCTCTCTACTTCTCCTCGTCAACAAAGGGCGCGAGGGTGAAGGGCTGGAGCGCCACCAGTTCGAACACGGCGCCGCAATTGGGGCAGTCGACCAAGTCTCCGACCGCTCCGACATCGGTGAGGTCAAGTTGGGCGCCACAGTCGGGACACGCCTCCGCGGAGGCTGCAGAAACTGACAAGGAACTCCTCCTCCGATGACCGGTGAGCCGGCCACCGCAAACCAGGGCCAATGGACCAATGCCGACCTGTTCGGGGTGAGTTTACCGAGAGCGTGCCGGGTCACTCTCGGTGAGGGCGAGACTCCTCTGCAGGACGCGGGACCCCTCGGGGCCAGGCTTCGGCTGCCAGGGTTGGCCCTGAAGCGGGAGGACCTCTCTCCCACCGGATCCCACAAGGCCCGCAGCCTTGGCCTGATGGTCTCCCAACTCCTCGCGCAGGGGATCCGCCAAGCCGTCATCTCGTCCTCCGGCAACGCTGCGGTCGCCGCCTCCGCCTACTGCCGAGCGGCCGGGATCAGGTTGCTCTGTCTCATCTCGCCCCGAACTCCGAGGGTCAAGGTCGATGCCCTGCTGCGCCTCGGGCAGCTGGTGGTCGCGACGCCGCGGCCGGTGGACCTGCTGCACCACGGGGTCGGAGCCTGGGGTCTGGCCGACCTCAGAACGTCGACCAACCCGCTCGGCCCGGCCGCCTATCGCGGGATTGCGGCCGAGCTCCACCGGGCTGGAGCCTGGGCCAGCGTCTTCACCTTTTCCAACAGTGGGGCCACCGCCCTGGGCCTCCACCAGGGCGCGCGATGCCTGGGGGGGCCCGAGCCTCAGCTGCATGTGGTCGAAGGCTGGCCGGGCGGGGAGATCACCAGACCCTGGTACCCACCCGGTGAGTCCCCACCAGCAACCGGAGTGGGAGACCTCGGCACCAGCCGCAGCCGACTGGCCCCGGCCGTTCGCAGAGCCGTCAGGGAGAGCGGCGGGCGCGGATGGCGGGTGACGAGAGCTGAGCTCGATGAGATGCGCCGGCTCACCCGAGACCTTAGGCCCGGGACGTCGTGGGAGGGGTTGGCCGCGCTGGTGGCGGCCAGCCGCTGGGCGATGATCTCCGGCACTTCGGGGCCAGCGGTGGTGCTGCTGACCGGGGCGGCCGACCAGTTGGACACGACTCCCTACGCCCGGCTGCCGCCACTGCTCCCACTCGTAGAGACGACGGCCGCCCTGGATCAGGTGCTGCGCCATGCGGATTTCGTCCCTGGAGCGAGTTGAGACCCTCTCCTAAGGCGGTCTTTGTGGGCCCGGAGGCGCTCCCGGCGATGGCCAGCTCGTTGCTGATTGCCTGCCATGACGGCTGCCAGCTCGAATCGGACGAGGGCCGGATCACCGAGGTCGCGGGCGCGGAGCGCTCGAGCCGAGCGCTGGTGACGACCCCTGCCGTCAGTCGGCTGCTGCGGGAGTCCGGTCTTGGGATGCTGGTTTGGAAGTCGTCGGTCGAGGTTGAGCGAGCGGCGAAAGAGCTGGGGGTGCCCCTGGCCAACAGCCCCACGATCGTCGCCCGCCGCCTGGAGAACAAGGCACTCTTCAGCGGCGCTGCCCAGCTGGCGGGCCTGCCGGTTCCGCCGTTCGCCTCCGGGCGCGCCGGGGTGGAGCTTATTGCCCGGGCTTCCGCGCTCGGATTCCCTCTGGTGTTCCAGCTCGCCCACGGCTTTTCCGGAGCTCAGACCCACCTTGTCGGTTCGAAGGAGAGGCTGGCCGAGCTCGTCGCCCGGTTCGCGGGACACCCCTGCCGGATCTCCCAGCTGGTCGAGGGCATCCCGGTCACGGTGACCGGGGTCGCCCTGGATGACCGCGTGGTCGTCGGGACCCCATGTCTGCAGCTGACGGGCATACCCGTGCTGACCCCCCATCCCATGGGCTCCTGTGGCAACGACTTCGGCAGCCCGGTGCCCCATCGCGAGGAGGTCATCAGCACGGCGCAGGAGGTGGGTGGGTGGGTCAGGACCGAGGGCCACCGCGGGGTGTTCGGGGTTGACCTCGTAGTCGGTCGAGACGGCCGGTGCTGGTGCATCGAGGTCAACCCTCGCATGGTCGCCAGCGTTCCGCTCTGGAGTCTCACGGCACGGGATCTCGGCCTCCCATCGTTGCTTGATCTCCACCTGGCCTGCTTTGGGATAGGTGAGGCCGCGACGACTGAACTGGACTGCCACTGGTCACAGCTCATCATCTACTGTCGGCAACCGGACCCGGTGGGTGGCGGGCGCGGCAGTGGCCGTGGGAGGTTCACCCATCAAGGGGAATTCCAGTGGTTGGGCCGGCTTGCCCTCGAGGGGCCGCGGCCGGACGAGGCGGGGGTCGTGGTCCGCAGGTCTCCACGACCGGGTGGAGAGCTGGCCCGGCTGATCGTACGCAGTCGGTTGCTCGACGACGAGGGCAACCTGCTCCCCCATCTGGAGCGCTTCGCGTTGGATCTCAGGGCCACCCTGGAGGGGCCGTTCGCGCCCTGACCCCGTTTCGACCGGCCCCCGAGGCGGTACCTTGGGGGTGTGGAGTACCGAGACTACTACGCCACCCTGGGGGTCTCTCGAAGCGCCGGCGAGAAGGAGATCAAGGCCAGCTATCGAAAGCTGGCGCGCGAGCTGCACCCCGACGTCAACAAGGATCCCAAGGCAACCGAGCGCTTCAAGCGCGTAAACGAAGCTTACGAAGTGCTCAAGGACCCCGACAAGCGAGCCAAGTACGACAGACTTGGCGCCGACTGGGAGCAGTTGGAGAGGGCGGGTCAGCCCCGTCAGCAGCAGCGCCAGCAGGCTCGCTCGACGTCCGGCGGCGCGGGTGCCCGGTTCTCCGGGTTCAGCGACTTCTTTGAGACCTTCTTCGGCAGCCATGGCAGCGAGCCCGACCCCCTGGTTGACCTCGAGCTGGAACGCCTGCGCCGCGAGCAACAGTCCCCTCGGCGCGGCCAGGACAGCGAGTACACAGCGGATGTGACGCTGGAGGAAGCGCTCTCAGGGAGCGACCGCAACCTGCAGGTTTCCACCTCAGAGCCCTGCTCGACCTGCCATGGAACAGGCCGGGTCTCAGAGCCAGCCTCCGGCGGGGGAACGGCCGTCAAGGTGGAGCTGAAGACCTGCCCCACCTGCCAGGGAAGCGGGCGCCAGTCGCGCCAACGCAGCCTACGGGTGACCATCCCCAAGGGGGTCACCGAGGGGTCTAGGGTCAGGATCACAGGAGAGGGCGCGGCTGGGGCGAACTCGGGACCCAGGGGCGACCTCTACCTCAAGGTGCATTTGAAGCTTGATCCCGGGGTCGAAGTGAAGGGGAGGGATGTGCATGTGGTCCTTCCCGTCCGCGACTATAGGGCGGCTCTCGGCGGACGGCTCGAGGCGAGGGTTCCCACGGGAAGGATCGAGGTGACGATCCCCCCCAACTGCCCATCCGGGCGGATGCTGCGGGTGGCGGGCAAGGGCATCCCTGCCCTGCGTCCTGATGGTCATGGTGGGGACCTCTACCTCAGAGTCCGGATCACCACGGCGAGCCCGGTCAGGGATTCAGAGCGCCACGCCTACCTGGAACTGGCCCGCGCGGACGGGCAGCAGGGCTGACCGGCCCGGATGGCCGGGGTCATGAGACCCGGGACGGGGCCTCGGTCGGCTGCACCAGGAATATCCAAATGTCCCAGATGATGTGGCTGATTATCAGGGCGGGCATGGGCACGTCCAGCGCCGCCAGCGCGGACCAGGCCGCGCCCGCCATCGAAGCCGCGCCGACCAGAGTTGGGTTGCCGGTTATGAGATGGGCCCCGCCGTACAGGGCCGTGGAGGCGGCGGCGCCACCGACCGGCCCGAACCGCCGGGTCAGACGCCGCTGCATGAGGCCCCGCCAGAAGAGCTCCTCGGCAGGGGCGATCGCGACTCCCAGCCGAAGGGCGAGCTCGCTCGCGGGGCGAAGGCGCCTCAAGGCGTAGATGTCTCCGATGTTCTCGGAGCCGCGGGGCATGACGCGCCGGGCCGCCCGATCGCCGACGGCGAACACCAGGTAGAGGCCGGAGGCGATCAGGCCCCCGGCCACGACGTGACCCGCCCGGGGTCGCGTGCGCAAGAGCTGCGGCTCCCCCACCACCGCGAGCGCGCCCAGGGTGACACCTGTCTTGGTCATCCGCTGCCAGAAGCGCCTCCTCGGCCCTCTAAAAGTGGCAGCGAAGGCGGCGTAGGCGATGCCGGCGCCCAATCCCACGAGGAGCAGGCCCGACTGACGATCTTCTTGGCTCATAGGTCAGGCTCCCGGTTTCCAGATGGCGGTCAGAGCCAGGCCGACAACCAGCAGCACCCCGAACGTCATGTGCAGCTGAGCGGTCTGGACGTCAATCATGGCGATGGCACGCTGCTGGCCGGCGGAGCCGAGTTCGGAGGCGCGCAGGGCCCTTACGAAGAGGGGCAGGGAGAGGACGGCAAAGAGGCTCAAGCTCGGGATCGCGCCCACCGCCACCCCCAGGGCCAGAGCCATGTAGGCTCCGACCAGCAGCAGCACGTAAAGTGCATGCGCTGTTCTTCTGCCGGTCAGGATGGAGATGGTGCTGATCCCGGCCCTGGCGTCCTCGCCGATGTCCCGCCACTCATTTCCGTGCAGGATTGCGGTGACCAGGAGCCCGATCGGGATGCTCACCACCGCCGCCGTCACCGACCACCTGCCGGTGATGGCGAAGTATCCTCCCAACACCATGAGGGGACCCATGAGACAGAAGACCAGGGGCAGGCCCACCGCCCGGTACTTGTACTGGAGGGGGGGAGCGGTGTAACCCCACCCGCCAACTAGGCCTATCAGGCCCAGCAGGAGCAGTTCCCAGCCCCGGAACACGATCAGTCCCACCCCGATGGCGGTCGCCGCCGCGAAAGCCGACCCGGCGAGCCAGAACGCGGCCCGCTCCCTGACTCGGCCGGTGACCAGGGCGAGGCTCGCCCGCGGCGAGGTGATCGAGTCCACCCCCTTGCGCACGTCGTAGATCTCGTTGATGACGTTGGTGCCGATCTGAAGCAGGACGCCGCCGCAGAAGGCGGCCAGGAACAGCGGCCAGATCATCAGGTGCTGCGCCAGGGCGAGTGCTCCCGCGGCGGCCACGGGTATGGCCGCGGCGGTGAGGCTGAAAGGCCGGGTGATCTCAAGCCAACCTCTCGCCCGGCGGCCCAGGTCAACGCCTCCCCGGGGCTGCGCCGCCGGCGACTCCTGACGCACCCTCTGGGAGTGGCGCAGCTCGGAATAGAGCCTTGCCGCTGCGACCAGCGCCTGCACCTGGTCGTCTTCCTGCAGCACCGGCT
>JAJYWM010000131.1 GCA_021791455.1 bacterium
GAGCGGGCTGAGGATGTCACCGCCACCACCTTCATGCGCGCGTACGCCGAGATCGAGAAATTCGAATGGCGCGGGGTGCCGTACTCCGCCTGGCTGTATCGGGTCGCATCCAACCTGGTCATGCGGGATCACCGACACCCCAGCTGGATCGAGCTGCCGGAGGGACTCGTGGACCCGGGCGAGGGGCCGGAGGACGCTGCCGTACGCTCCGAGCGGGTCAGGCGAATCCAGGCGGCCGTGCGCCACCTCTCCGTCGATCAGCGGCAGGCGATCACCCTGCGCTTCGGGTCGGGGATGCGCAACGCGGAGATCGCCCAGGTGATGCGCAAGAGTGAGGGCGCGGTCAAGCTGCTGGTCTTTCGGGCCCTGCGCTCTCTGGAGCGCCGCCTCGGGCCCGACTTTGAGGAACAATTCAAGCCCCGGCTCAGGGTGGCACCACCCGACTACCCAGCGGAGGAGACGTGAGATGACCAGTCGAGAAGAGAGGCGATTGGCTACGGATCTCGCCGGATGGTTGGAGGGTGAGCACGGAATCGGCGACAGCGATCCCACCACCAGGGCGGTGGCGCGGACGGCGGTGCTGCTGGTGGACGCCCTGGCGCCGCGCCCGCTGCGAGCCGACACCAGGGCTCACATCTACCAGCGCGCGCTTTCGGAGGCCAACCGGCGGCGCGGCCCACAGGGCTCTGGCCCAGAGGTTTTGAGAGTGGCCCGACAGCTGCAGGTGCCGGCGTTGCTGGGCCTGGGCGGGGTGGCGGCTGGGGTCGTGGTCGGCTTGACCGTCCTGCGTCAACGCGAGGCCAGGATCTCCGCCTAGGAAGTCCCGGGGGGCGGCTGGATCGGGGCTCCCCCTTACAATCCCCCACTGTGAGTGGTGTGCGGACCGTGGTGGTGCCGGCAGGTGGCCTCGGTACGCGCTTTTTGCCTGCCACCA
Organism: bacterium; assembly: GCA_021791455.1. Next base: position 935 of record JAJYWM010000131.1, read on the forward strand.
AGGCGCTCCCGAAAGAGATGGTGCCTGTCGGAGACCGGCCCGCGATCCAGTGGGGGATAGAGGAGGCCGTGGCGTCGGGGGTGCGCCGGGCCGTCATCGTGACCGCCCCGGGGAAGGACCTCATCCGCGCTCATTTCGCCCCGGATCCCGAACTCGAGGAGACGCTCAGCGGGCGCGGCGCCACCGAGCTGGCCGCCCGCATCCGCGGAATTGCGTCGATGTGCCGGGTCGAGTTCGTCGAACAGGCGCAGCCACTAGGCTTGGGCCATGCGGTGCTCACGGCTCTGCCCAAGCTGGGCGACGAGTCAGCGGCTGCGGTACTTCTGCCCGATGACCTGTTCTCCGGATCCCCCCCGCTGCTTGCCCAGCTCATAGAGGCTTACACGTGGGAGCAGTGCACGGTGCTGGCCCTGAGGAGGTGTCCCAAGGACCAGATCTCACGCTACGGGGTGGCCTCGGTGGAGGGGGAGGGCCCGGTTTTCTTGGTCAGGGACGTGGTCGAGAAGCCCGCCCCGGAGGACGCTCCCAGCGATCTTGCGATGATGGGGCGGTATGTGCTCACAAGAGACGTCTTCACCGCTCTTGAGGACACCCGTCCGGGGGCACTGGGCGAGATCCAGCTCACCGACGCCATCCAGGGAGTTGCCCGCTCAGGCAAGGTTGTCGGAGTCGAGTTCACAGGGGACCTGCTCGACGTTGGGACCCTCGACAGCTGGCTCGCGACCAACGCCGCCATTGTCTGGCGCGACCCTGAGCTTGGCCCGGCGCTGAGGGCCAGGATCGAGGAGCTGGAGTCCCTGTAGGGCCGGGGGGCCGGGGCTGAAGATTTCAGCCGCTCAAGGTTTGCGCGCTATACTGCAGGGCCAGATGTCAAGCGAGACGGAAACAGCCGTCCCCAGTTCGGAACTCCATCAGGTAGTGCAATGGCTATGCAACGCCCGCGGCGCGGTGATGACCTTCTGCGCTACCGCAGCCAGGAGGGAGACTTCGAGGTAGAGGTCTCGCACACCCTCAACAAGTGGTGTGTCTCCGTACTCAGGCTGGCGGACTCGAGCATCGTGGCCCAGGACTTCTTCCCGGAGCGCTGGAAGGCGATGGCCAGGGCCCAAGACTTCTTGCGCATTCTCAACATGCGCAATCGACCCGAGCCGGGCGATGCCTCCGGCATGGGGACCTCCAGAGGGCAGGATCTCTGAGCGACCCTGAATCGTTGGGGGCCGGGCACCCGGCTCATCCGCGAATCCCGCCCGGCCACTCGGTGGCCGATCCCCATGCCCACACCCTCGCCAGCGACGGCATGGTCGGTGCTCGGGCACTGGTGCGGGCGGCAGCTGACGCTGGTATCCAGGTGCTGGCGGTGACGGACCATGACACCTTTGGCGCGGTCGCGGAGGCGGTGGCGGCCGGTCCGGAGTTCGGGATTGAGGTGGTTGCGGGCGAAGAGGTCACGACTGAGGCCCGGGCCAATGTCCACGTGGTGGGACTTTTCCTAGCCGGCCCGGTGCGGATGGGCATGTCGGTCGCGGACACGATCGCGGCGATCCATGACCAGGGTGGGCTCGCCATCCTGGCCCACCCCTTCATGCCCACTTACTTCGCCTCCATAACCCCGGCCGCGCTGCGTCGGCTGATCGCCAGAACCCCGGTCGACGGCATCGAGGTGCGCCACACGGCCCTGACCCTGCCGCAACGGGTCAGGGAGCTGGACCGCTTCTATGCCCTTCATGAAGACCGCCTGGGCGCTGCGATCGGATCCAGCGACAGCCATTTCGGGGCCCACGACGTGGCCCGTACCGTGACCGTCTTTCCGGGGCGCACCGCGGCCGACCTGCGCCGCGCCATCGAGCACCGTCAAACTAGTCCCCTCGAGGGATTCCGTCGGCCCTCGGGCCCACCGCTCTACACCAGGTTGCAGCAGCAGGCAAGGAGCATGGGTTGGCTGACGTGGCAACGTTGGCGCGGCAAGATCGGACACGAGGGGGTCTGAGCGTTGAATCGAAACTTCCTGAAGCACGAGTGGGGGGCCGCCGCCTTCATCGGCACCATCGTCATCGGTGGGGTGGTGGTCCTGGCCTGGCTCGTGCTGAAGGCGGTGACCGCATCTCCGCTGCCCCCGGCGCCTCCCTGCCCCCGGGAGACGCCCATCGTCATCCACGCCACGCCCAGCCCGTCGGCAGGAGTGTCAACCTCTCCCACGCCCCAGGTGACGCTGCCGACCGTCCCCTTTGGCTGCGCGGAACCCAGCGTGGTGGTCGTCACGCCGACCCCTCGCCCCACTCCCAAGGTCAGCGCCAGCCCGTCGGTCAAAGCGACCCCCACCAAGTCCGCGAGTCCCTCACCGACGAAGTAGCCGCGCCCGGGGTAGGCCGAAGGCGAGCTCACAGGTCGCTGAGCAGCTGGGTGCCGTTCTCGCGCACTATCTTGTCGACGGGTACCTCCAGTTCGAGGTCGGGCACTTGGGATGCCGTGATCAGGAATGAGATCATCGGGCTGAGACGCATTCCCGCCACCCTCACCAGATCCCGGAGAAACGGAAACGCCAGGGGAACGAGCTGGTTGCGCAGGCGATTCCGCATGGTACGGACGGGGTCGTCATCTCCGGCCTCAAGGCTGTGATCCTGAAAGGCCATGACGATGACCTCATCGGTCAGGGGAATTGGGTCGCTCCACCTGTAGGCCTCCCCGACCATGGAGCAGTCCACGAAACGCTCGCGGCGGGCCAGCATTTGCAGGCGGTCGGCCAGCCCTCTCATGCGGGCGGCTTCGCCCTCGACGAAGAAGGGCACTTCCGAGCGGGCATCCGACTCCGCGTCGTAGCGAACCGAGAACCCCACCGTGTCAACGCCGAAGAAGGGGTTGGGAACTTTGATCCAGAGTTCGGTCACGTTGGCCACCTTGAGACCTCAGCATAGCCCAAACCGGCCCTTGCGGAGTTCGTGTCGCATATGATCGGTGCAGGCCTGTCCGACATGGCCGGGGGTGCCGTGACCGCTGGTAACGGAGCCGGGAATTGGGAGGAGTGCTGATGCGAGCGGCTTTCTATTCGCAGCCGGGAGCGGCAGCGGAGGTAATCCGGGTGGGCGAGGTGGACACGCCACGACCGGGACCTGGGGAGGTCCGGGTCCGAGTTCGCTATTCCGGGATCAACCCCACGGACTGGAAGACCCGCAGCGGAACGACCGCCGGTCCCATCGACGGCTACCAGATCCCGCATCACGACGGAGTGGGCGTGATCGACGAGGTCGGGGATGGCGTCGACCAGGGGCGCCGCGGCGAACGCGTCTGGATCTGGCTGGCCGCAGCAGGGCGGCGCTGGGGAACGGCGGCGGAGTGGACGGTGGTTCCCTCCGCCCAGGCCGTCAGACTTCCCGACGGCGCTTCGGACGAGCTGGGAGCTGCGCTGGGGGTGCCGGCTCTCACCGCGCACCGGTGCCTGGTTGCGGACGGGTCGCCGACGGGCGGATCCGTCTTGGTGGCGGGAGGGGCCGGGGCCGTCGGCCACTTCGCGGTTCAACTCGCCAAATGGATGGGCGCTAGGGTGGCGACAACGGTAAGCGGGCAGGAGAAGGCGGAGCTGGCGGCGGCGGCCGGAGCGGACCTGGTCGTCAACTACAGGCAGAGCGATGCCGTCGATAAGCTGAGGGGGTTCGCCTCGGTCATGGACCGGATCGTGGAGGTTGACCTGGGTCACAACTTGCCGATGGACCTGGCCCTCTGCGGGCCCCAGTCTGTGATCGTCACCTACGCCGCCAGCGGCCGGGACCCCGAGCTGCCGGTCAGGGCCTGCATGACCGCCAACGCCACCTTGCGATTCGTGCTTCTCTACGGGGTGCCTCGCCCCGCGCTGGAGATGGGAGTCAGGGATATCACCGACGCGCTCATGGCCGGTGCCCTGAGCCAGCTCCCAGTGCATCGCTATCCCCTCGAGCGCTGTGCGGAGGCCCAAGATGCGGTGGAGTCCGGCGCTGTTGGCAAGGTGGTCCTGGACCTCGCCTGATCTGACCGGCCGGGAGAGCTGGACTGACACTGGTCGGCTCCTCGGCCCCATCGGAGGGCACTGCGGCCCCACCCTGTTGGGGCCTACTCCCAGGAACTTTGCCTGGTTGTCGCTCTCGCCCTGCGCTGTTCGCCCCGGTGCCGGTAGGTTAGTTCCAGGACCAGCCGGGCGACCGCCTCCTGCGCCTCGGCCACCCGCTGGAGGCTGAGGTCTTCAAACGCATCCGCTGACTTTGCCAGGAGATCCAGCCGACGCTGGACTGAGCGGGCGTCGCGCAGCAGGGCCGCGGTGCGCTTCCGTGAATCCGGTGCACCGAAGTCGGGCCTGGCCGCTGTTTCCGCCCTCATCTCAAAGGGAGCCTACCAAGCCTCACGGATGGCTGGTTGGGGCCCGGGTCTGAGCTTGGTCGGTTAGGGACACCGGGTAGGCGCGAGCTCCTGGTTCCAAAGGGTGACCACCTGAGCTCTGGTGCTGGCCAGGTCCGCGGAGTTGTCGATCACCCAGGTGGTCCGGTGGAGCTTGCTGTCTATGGGGAGTTGCGCTGACAGCCTCGCCGCGGCCGCCGCCCTATCCATGCCGGTTCTGGCCAGGAGCCGAGCCATCTGCACCTCAGGGCTGGCGTAGACCAGTATCGATTCCCCAAATTGCCCATCCCTGCGGGCCTCGAAGAGCAGCGGGATCTCGTACAGGACCAGACCAAGGCCCTCCTCGCGAGCCCGGGCAAACTCCCGCTCGCTGAGCTGAGCCACCAGCGGGTGGACGATGGTCTCAAGTTCAGCGCGCCGACCTCGGTCGCCGAACACGATCGATCCCAGGCGGTTGCGATCGAGCTCCCCAGCGCTGGTAAGCACCTCCGGCCCGAACCGTGCCACGACCGCGGCGAGCCCATGGCTGCCCGGGGCCACCGCTTCTCGGGCCAGCATGTCGGCGTCGATGGTCCTGGCTCCGAGGCTGCGGAACATCTCGGCCACCGTCGACTTGCCACTGGCTATGCCTCCCGTCAATGCCACCACACGAGGATCGGGAGCTGGCTCAGCCATCTCCCGTGGCGGCCCTCGACGGCGGCGGCAGGGCTGCCTCCTTGGGCCGCACGAAGCAGTCCTTCGGTTCCAGCAGCCGTTCCAGGCGCGTGCCCGGCGTGTGCACCCGGATCCCCTTGCGCGCCGGCACCCCGAACTCCCAGCCGAGCTGGTAGAGCTGGCGAGCCTCGGCCAGGTCGGCGACGGTGGAGACCCGGCTCCCATCGGTCATCTGCAGGGTCGGGACCCTGCTGCCGGGATAGCCGAGCGCGACCACTCCCCCGGTGGCTAGAAGGAACTCGAGAGCCGAGAACGGGGGCTCGCCGAATGCCGGGGGGGCCTGAGCCTCGACCAGGTCCAGGATGGAGGGGGCTTGACCCTCCTGCACCTCGGTGCGGACCCGGCGCCGCCGCACCAGCTGCTGCTGGCGTTCGCGGCGTCTCAACTCGGTGAGGATGACCTCCTGGCGGCGGTTGAGGTCCCCCATGCGCGCCTGCAGAGGGGCTAGCTCCAGGCGCAAAGCTCTCTGCTCATCCTCAAACGAGGCGCGCAGCTGCTCCAAGGTGGCGAGGTCCATCCTCATCAGTGACTCCGGATCCAGCGGTTCCGCCACGCCCGCGACCGTCGGCTCTTTCATACTTCTTAGCCTACTCAGGCGAACCGTCATTGCAACACACTGGGAGGAGGTCTCATGAGCGCAGTCGTAGATCTGAGGCGCGAGGGGCCGATCGGCTGGCTGACAATCGATCATCCGCCCGCCAACTCCCTGAACCGGGAGGTTCTGGACGGACTCCGCCGCGGCCTGCGCGAGCTGGAGGAGGACGGGGACGTGCGGGCCGCAGTGATCACCGGTGCTGGGAATCGCTTCTTCGTCGCTGGCGCGGACATCGGCGAGTTCCAAACTGATGGCCCTGACGCGACTGCGGAGAAAATCGCCCTGGGCCAGCAGCTGACCCTGGAGATGGAGCGGTCCAGGCTGCCCCTGGTGGCGGCGGTCAACGGCTTTGCGCTGGGCGGGGGTCTTGAGCTGGCGATGGCCTGCGATCTGAGGGTGGCGAGCCGGACGGCGCGTCTGGGGCAGCCGGAAATACTCCTCGGGATAATCCCGGGCTGGGGAGGGACTCAGAGGCTCCCACGCCTGGTGGGCCGCGGCGTGGCTCTGGAGCTCCTGCTGAGTGGAGATCAAATTCAAGCCGAGAGGGCGCTGGAACTGGGCCTTGTGAACTCGGTTGTGGACCACGAGGACCTTCTCGAGGCGGCACAGGGCATGGCCGACAAGCTGGCCGCCCGCGCTCCTCTGGCGACCGCTGCTATCAAGCGGGCGGTGGCCCAAGGTTTGGACCGGCCGCTGGACCAGGCGCTGGCCATAGAGCTCAGGGAGTTCCAGGAGACCTTCCGCAGCGAAGACGCGGCTGAGGGGATCGCCGCCTTCATGGGCAAGCGCCAGGCCGAGTGGACTGGCCGCTGATGGCGGCGCTGCCCAGTCCGTACCATCACCTGCGTGCCCGACTCTGATCCCCGGCCCGCGACTGGGGCATCCGACCACAACAGAACCGTGAACGGCGCCCGCCAGCGGGTCGGCCCCTTCTGGATCGATGAGCCCTCGTGGTACTGGCTGGTCTGGACTGCCACCCTGCTGGTGGCGGTCGGCCTCTTCATCCTGGCCATCTGGTTCGACAGGCCGTGATCTGGCTGAACACGGTAGCGCTGGTGCTGCTGTCCGGGATAACCGGGGTCGCCTTCGCCGCGCGTCTGGGGCCACTGGTCCGATCGATGCGGGCCGGCGGCCATGACAGTCGGCTAGACCATCCGTGGGAGCGGGTCCGGGGAGTCGTGGTGTTCGTGCTGGGCCAGAAGCGCCTGCTGCGCTGGCCGTTCTCCGGGATAGCTCACTTCCTAATCTTCTGGGGCTTTGTGGTCCTCAACCTGGAGATCCTGCAGGCCGCGCTGGAAGCGGCGGTACCCCCCCTGAATCTGGAGGAGCAGTACTGGTGGGGACCGATTGCGTTCCTGCAGGAGCTGCTGGCCGCAGCGGTGTTAGTGGGGCTGGCACTGGCAGCACTCAACCGATACGTCCTGCGCCCCCGTCGATTTCAGGGGAGCCATCAGCGCGACGCGACCCTGATCCTGGTCCTCATCCTGCTGGTCATCCTGACCCAGCTCGGGATCTACTCGACCCAGATAGCGGCTGGGGCCGATCAGGTCGTCAACATGCGCCCCCTCTCGGACGCCGTGGCGGGGCTCTTCCGGGGCTTCCACGGGGAATCGATCTGGGCCTGGCACGAGTTTTTCCTCTGGGCGCACCTTCTGATAATCGCTGGCTTTCTGGTGTATCTCGCGCGCAGCAAGCACCTCCACATCCTCACCGCCTTGCCCAACGTCTACTTTCGCAGCCTGGAGCCGGCCGGGCGCCACCTGCCCATGCTCGACATCGAGCACGCGGACCACTACGGGCTGGCCAAGGTGGAACAGCTCACCTGGAAGCAGGAGCTAGATTTGGCGACCTGCACCGAGTGTGGCCGCTGCCAGGTGCACTGTCCGGCGTTCAACACCGGCAAGCCTCTGTCCCCCAAGCTGTTCATCACCGACCTCCGGGACTCCTGGTACGCCCGGGCGCGTGGCGAGGAGCAGCCGTCGAGCTACTGGACGACCGCTCCACCCTCGCCCACCCCACCTCAGGATGGGGCGCTCCTGGACTGGGCGGTGCTCGAGGAGACTCTCTGGTCGTGCACGACCTGCGGGGCCTGTGTCGAGCAGTGCCCGGTCCTGATCGAGCACGTCCCCGCGATAGTCGAGATGCGCCGGTCCTTGGTGCTGGAGGAGTCGCGCCTGCCCAAGGAGTCGCAGAGGGCCCTGGAGTCGATCGAGCAGAGGGGCAATCCCTACTCCATGGCCCAGGCGTCGCGGATGCGCTGGGCTGAGGGCCTGGACGTTCCCCTGGCCGCTGAGCACCCGCAGGCGGAGTACCTCTACTGGGTGGGCTGCGCCACCGCATTCGACGAAGCCAACTGGCCCGCCGCGAGGGCGACGGTCGCGATCCTGAAGACGGCCGGGGTGAGCTTCGCCGTCCTGGGGCAGGAGGAGACCTGCAATGGTGACCCGGCGCGAAGGCTCGGCAACGAGTATCTCTTCCAAACCAAGGCGGCCGAGGTGGTCGGCCGGCTGGAGCAGCGGGGCGTGCGCAAGATCATCGCCAGCTGCCCGCATTGCTTCAACACCTTCGCCAGGGAGTACCCGGACTTCGGCGGACACTATGAGGTCCTGCATCACACCCAGCTCCTGGCGAGGCTCCTGGACGAGGGCCGGATCCATCTCGACCACCCTGCGGGTGAGGGCGGGCTAACATACCACGACCCCTGCTACCTCGGCCGCTGGAACGGGGAGTACGACGCTCCTCGCCATCTGCTCCAGGCGATCCCTGGGATGCGGCTAGTCGAGATGAGCAGGAGCCGCAGCGAGGCGATGTGCTGCGGAGCCGGGGGTGGGAGGATCTTCATGGAGGAGACGGGAGATCAGCGGATCAACCGGGTCAGGGTCCAGCAGGCGCAGGCGACGGGCGCCGCCCAGGCCGCTGTCGCCTGTCCGTTCTGTGCCACCATGTTTCAGGAGGGGATCTCTTCCCAGGACCTCACGGCAAAGATGGGCAGCGCCGACATCGCGGTGCTGGTGGCGCAGGCCATGGGCCTTGATTTCCAGCCGCAGCAGAGCCCCCCAACCTCCCGCACCGGATAATCGGGGGGCTGGGGAAATACCCCTCGGGAGACTTCGGTCACGGACCATGGGGGTGCTGACGCGATGGTGTGGAGGAGGGCCTGGGTGACTGGTTGGGATGCCGCGGAGCTGGTATCCCTGCCCGGGCGGGGCCGCACCCACGCCCCGGGGGTCGGCCCGTGCCTGGCGTATGGCGCTCATCCCTGCGCTCCGTGCTCTCCCGCTTGCACCACCCGACCTCCTCAGGCTCGGGAGCCATTTCTTGAGGCGGTGGCGACAGCGCCATTGGGGCGGTGTTGGCCACCGATGCCCAGCGGGCTTCCAAAGCTCATTGACCGCCATTGAACAATCCTGAGCGAATGCTCACCCTGGACCATGTGGGATTTGCCGTCGAGAACCTGGCCCTGGCGGCAGCCGACCTGTCACTGCGCCTGGGAGTCCCGGCGGGGGCGGTGGAGTCGATTGCCGCAGATGGGATCGAGGTTAGCTTTCTTGATCTGGGCCCGCAGTCCGTGGAGCTGTTGGCGCCCACCCGACCAGACTCCTCCATATCTCGCTTTCTTGGCCGACGGGGACCGGGTCTCCACCACGTCGCCTATCTGGTTGACGACATTCGGGAGGAGCTGGGCCGCTGGCAGGAGTTGGGGGCACAGCTCATCGACAGGGAACCGAGGGTCGGGTCACGCGGAAGGTTGGTCGCCTTCGTCCACCCCGCAACCGAGAACGGCGTGCTCACCGAACTCGTCCAGGTTCGCAGGGAGCCGGCATGAGCGACCCGACGTTGGTTCCACATCCCGATCAGACGGGCTCGGGGCTGCCTCTGCGGCCGTGGTACGGGGAGGACCCTTCAAGGCCCCCACCCGCCGACCCCGGGGAGCCGCCCTACACCCGGGGGATTCGCCGCGACGGGTACCGCAAGCGGCTCTGGACGATGCGCCAGTACGCCGGTTTCGGGTCCGCGGTGGAGACCAACCGAAGGTTCCGATACCTGTTGGAGCGGGGTCAGACGGGCCTTTCTGTAGCCTTCGACCTCCCCACCCAGATGGGCTACGACTCCGATGCGGAGATATCCAGAGGAGAAGTGGGGAAGGTCGGTGTTCCGGTCGATCACCTGGGCGACATGCGGCTCCTGCTCGCCGACCTCCCTCTCGGACAGGTGACGACCTCAATGACCATCAACGCCCCCGCCAGCATTCTTCTCCTGCTCTACCAGCTGGTCGGATTGGAACGGGGGGTGGGCGGTCCCGAGCTGGGGGGCACGATTCAGAACGACATCCTGAAGGAGTACGCGGCGCGGGGCACCTACATCTTTCCCCCTCGCCCCAGCATGCGTCTGGTGACCGACACCCTGCGGTACTGCCATCAGGAGCTGCCCCGGTGGAATCCCATCTCGATCTCCGGCTACCACATCCGTGAAGCAGGGGCCACCGCCGCTCAGGAGCTCGCGTTTGCGCTCAGCAATGGGGTCGCCTATGTGGAGGCAGCCCTCGGCGCCGGGCTTGGGCTGGCGGATTTCGCCCCCCGGCTGAGCTTCTTCTTCAACGTCGACAACGACCTCTTCGAAGAGGTCTCCAAGTTCAGGGCGGCCCGCACCCTGTGGGCGCGGCTCATGAGGGATCGCTTTGGCGCCACCGACCCTCGCTGTCTCCAACTCCGGTTCCATGCCCAGACGGCGGGGGCGACGCTCACTGCCCAGCAGCCGCTCAACAACGTCATCCGGGTCTCGCTCCAGGCCCTGGCCGCCGTTCTGGGCGGGGCCCAATCACTGCACACAAACTCCTATGACGAAGCGCTGGCCCTGCCGTCCGAGCAGGCCGCCACCCTGGCCCTGCGGACGCAACAGGTGATCGCCTTCGAATCAGGGGTCGCAAGGGTCGCCGACCCTTTGGGCGGGTCGCACCTGGTCGAATCGCTCACCGAACAGCTTGTGATCGAGGCATCCACTCTGATCTCCGAGGTGGACGCCCGCGGGGGGGCGGTGGCGGCCATAGAGACCGGCTTCTATCAGGACCAGATCCAGGAGTCTTCCTACCACCACCAGCAGATGGTGGAGTCGGGCCAGGAGGTGGTCGTGGGAGTCAACCGGTTCCAGGACGCCGCGCCGGTGGAGGTGCCGCTGCTCAGGGTCGATCCGGACCTTGAGCGAGACCAGCTGCGGCGGTTGGCCGAGCACAAGCGCACCCGGTCCCTTTCCGCTGTGACCCGCAGGCTGTCCCTGGTGTCGAGGGCCGCCGCGGGAGACGAGAACCTCCTCTGGCCGATGCGCGACGCTCTCGTCGCGGGCGCCACGGTGGGCGAGCTCTGCCAGAGTCTGCGCGAGGTGTTCGGGGTTTGGCGACCCCGCGGGTGATTCCGGCTTAGGCCGTTTTGCAAGCGGGTCGGCGTCCCGGCGGGAGCGTGGCGGCATCCTGGTCTCTGCCCAGCAACGCCGCGCAGTCGGCGGCCGGCAGGGGCTTGGAGTAGAGAAATCCCTGGACGATCTCGCATCCGAACCGACGTAGAGACGCCTCCTGCGCCCGGGTCTCTACCCCCTCGGCCACGACCTCCAGGTGCAGCTCGCGGCCAACCGACAGGAATGCCCGCACCACGGCCGCGCTGCGCTGATCCTCGGGCAGCCCCATGATGAACAGCCGATCGACCTTCAGGATCCTGATCGGCAGCTCCACCAACCGAGCCAGAGTCGACTGCCCCGCCCCGACGTCATCGAGGGCGGTCAGGACCCCTTGAACCGCCAGCTCGCCGACCGCGTGGGCCACCTTGGACTGCATCTCCTCCCGCAGCTCGAACTCGGTGATCTCCACCACCATCCGGTCGTAAGGGATCCCCCAATGGTCCAGGGCGGCGAGCAGCCGGCGGGCGAAGAACGGTTCGGTGAGCTGCTCGGGCACGAAGTTGACCCCCAGCTTGAGGTCTTCCAGACCTTGCTCTCGCCAGGCCGCGAAGTCCTCCAGCGCCTGGCCGAGCACCCAGTCGGTCAGCCGCTCCAGGGCGTGGAACCTCTTGGCGATCTCGATGACGCGGGGCGGGGGCACCTGACCCAGGCGCGGATGATTCCAGCGCAGCAGCGCCTCGACTCCGGTGAAGCGCCCCTCCATCAGGTGCCAGATGGGCTGGTAGGCAAGGCCGAGGCCCGAGGTGTGAGGGGCTTCGAGGGCCGCCTCCAGCTCAGCGCCGAGGTGGAGGTCCGCCAGGGCTGTGTTGTGAAGCTCGGCTTCGAACATCCTCCAGGAGTTGCCTCCGGCGCGCTTGGCCGCGTACATGGCGGAGTCCGCTTCTCTGAGCAGGCTGTCCGGGGTGGAGTCGGGCCGACAGACGGTGAGGCCCAGGCTCGCGGAGATCCGCAGCGCCTGCCCGCCGATCTCGACAGGCTCTGCGAAAGCGCTGAGCATGCGGGCGGCGACCCCGGGGCAGGCCAACTCCGAAATGGGCTCGATTACGGCCACCAGCTCGTCTCCTCCGTAGCGGGCCAGCAGATCCGAGGGGCGGACCAGAGCCCGCAGGCGCCGAGTCGCGACCCGCAGGAGCTCGTCCCCCGCGTCATGGCCGAGGGCGTCGTTGACCACCTTGGTTCCGTCGAGGTCGATGAACAGGACCGCAAGCACCCCGGCGCCGTGCCCGTCCGTGGTCGCCTCTGAGAGGCGCTGCTGCAGGCGCACACGGTTGGGCAGGCCGGTCAGGTCGTCGTGCTCGCTCTGGTGCCGCAGGCGCGCTTCGAAGTGGGCCCGGTCGGTCACATCACGCGCCGTCACCACCGAGCCCGGGGTGTCCGAGACGCCCCCCTCGAAGCTGTGGCGGCTGAGGGCCACCACCCGCGGCGGGGAGCCTTGGGGCAGGCGAACCGTCAGCTCCATCTGATCTCCGCGCCAGGCGGGGCGGGACCGTCGCCGACCCCGTCGGCCCCCTGCCGTTAGCAGGAGGTCGTCGATCGAGGTGCCCAGCAGTCCGGCGGGGAGCTGGCCGAAGAGTCCCGCGAACGCACGATTGGCGTAGCGGAGATCTCCTTCGTGGTCGACCAGAGCCACCCCCTCGTGGACAGTCTCCACGATGTCCGAAAGAAGGTTGGCCCGGTCCTGTTCCAGGCGCTGACGGACCAGGCTCTGGCTGAGCGAGAGCTCGCGAGCCCTCGCCATGATCGCCGAGGCCGCCACCTCTCCCAGCAGGCGGAGCAGGTGCAGGCTGTGGCCAGAAAACCGTCCCGGCGAGCGGTGAAGGGCACCAAGCACCCCGAGGCAGGACCCGCTTATGGGGTCCAGGATCGGGACCGCAACCGCGGATTCGCTGCCCCTGGGGGTCGTGACTGAGTGCAGGGCCGCTCTGGGCCGCACCAGACCGTCGCTCAAATTGGAGACCAGCACCTGCCGACGGTTCATCGCCACCCAGCCGCCAAGTCCGGATTGCAGGGAGCGGACGGTACCCGCTGGCATGGTGGAGCGTCCGCTGGTGGCGGCAACCTCAGAGTCACCACCTCCCCCCGTCACCAGCAGGAGTCGGGCCGCGTCCGCGGCCGTGACCGCGCGGGCCGAGTCGACGATGGCCTGCAGGAGCCGTCTGGCGTCGGACGCCACGCTCGGGGCTCCGCCTGGGGCGGCTTCCTTGCCAGCGGGGCCAGCCGCGTCCCGAGCCACCTTCTCGCCCACGGTGCCAAGGGTATTGGCCCAATGGCATGGCGGAGTCCCGGTCACCGCTTTGCGACACCTCTGCAAAGCTCTGGGTGGAGTCTCTCCCAGGGCTACGACTTCGCCTGCAGAGTCCCTCCCAGCACGCTGCGGAACCGGATGTCGTGGTAGATCTTGGCGGTCAGCGGGCGGCGGCCACGGCCAGCCTTAAGGAAGGCGAAGGCTGCCACGACCGCTCCCAGGGGTGGACCGACGAAATACACCCACAGCAGGTGGTAGTCGCCCACCACCACCGCCGGTCCCAGGCTGCGAGCCGGGTTCAGGCTGCAGTCGGTGTAGGGGGCGCCCTGCCAGACGAGAAGCGCGATCACGATCCAGAGCACCACAGGGGTGAACCGAGCTGACCTGGACCACGACGTGCATCCGAAGATGGCGACCACCAGGATCCCGGTCATGAGGGCCTCGATGCCAACTGCCGCCGGGGGCGAGACCCCGTGCTGGGGCAGCGTCAATCCGTCCTTGACCGAGGCGGCGACGCCGCCCCACAGGAGGTGCAGCACCAGGTCTCCCAGGACAGCTCCCGTGAACTGTCCCAGCCAGTAGCCCAGGAGGTCCCATCGGGAGATGTGCCCGCCGACCCAGAAGGCCAGGGTGACGCTGGGGTTGACGTGGGCGCCGCTCAGGCGTCCGAAGCGGGTGATCGCGACCAGGCTGCCACAGCCCGCGAAGAGCAACCCTGTGAGGAGCAGGCGCAGGCTAGTGGAGGGGATGAGAGAGGGCATCGGAGCCCCCCTGCCGAAGTCCAGACACACGGCGCTGAGGCCCCCAAGGACCAGCAAAAAAGTGCCCAGGCACTCAGCTCCCCACTCGGGCAGGTGCCAGCCCTGGGCCGGCGGCCGTTGCAGCGATGGGGCCTGGGCGCTCTGCCAGACCGACCTGAGCCAGCGGCCGGCCCCGTCCCCCATGAGGGTCACGGTGGCCCGAGGGGGGCGGGATGGGAGAAGATGGGCGAATGCTCCCAAAGGATGCGGACGAGAACGGCGGCGCGATGCCCGCGGGCAGGGTGGTGCGGGAGCCCGGCGCCAACGAGCGCCTGATCAACCATCTACGCAAGCGCCGCCATGACGTAGTCCATCGCGGGGGCGAGCCGGAGCGCTCGCAGCGGCGCAAGGGGCGGCTGACCGCGAGAGAGCGCATTCGCCGCCTGCTGGACCCGGACAGCTTCACCGAGCTCGACGCCTTCGTGGTGCACCGCTCGGAGCAGTTCGACATGGCGGACCGACGGGTGCCGGGAGATGGGGTGGTCACCGGGTTCGGGAGGATAGCCGGGCGCCAGGTGTTTGTTTTCTCGCACGACGCTTCCTTCATGGGGGGGTCGTTGGGAGAGGCGTTCGCCGAGAAGGTGGTCAAGGTCATGGACATGGCGGAGCGCACCGGGTCTCCCCTGATTGGCATCAACGATAGCGCCGGAGCAAGGATCCAGGAGGGCGTGGTCTCGCTGGCGGGCTATGCGGACATCTTCTACCGCAACGTGAGGTGCAGCGGGGTGGTTCCCCAGCTCTCGGTGATCGCCGGACCCTGCACCGGGGGCGCGGTCTACTCGCCCGCGATCACCGACTTCACCTTCATGGTGCGGCGGGTGGGCTACATGTTCATCACCGGGCCCGAGGTGGTCAAGGTGACCACGGGTGAGGACGTCGACTTCGAGCAGCTGGGGGGAGCCGACGTCCACTCCCAGCGCAGCGGGGTCGCTCACTTCGAAGCGGGGACGGAGGACGAGGCCTTCCAGCAGGTGCGCGAGCTGTTGGCCTTCCTGCCCCAGAACTCCGGCGAGGGCCCGCCCCTCTTGGCGACCGAGGATCCCCCGGACCGGTCGGATCAGGAGCTACAGGAGCTTATCCCGGAGAGTCACCGGGAGCCCTACGACATGCGTGAGGTGGTCCACCGGGTGGTCGACGACGGGGCGTTCCTGGAGGTGCAGCCCCTATTCGCGCCCAACCTGGTCGTGGGCTTCGCCCACCTCGACGGGATGAGCGTCGGGGTGGTGGCCAACCAGCCCAAGCACCTGGCTGGGGCCCTCGACATTGGCGCATCTGTCAAGGGGGCGCGCTTCGTGCGTTTCTGCGACGCGTTCAACATCCCGCTTGTGACCTTCGTCGATGTGCCAGGCTTCCTGCCCGGCACCGATCAGGAGTACGGAGGGATCATCCGCCACGGGGCCAAGCTCCTCTACGCCTATGCGGAGGCGACGGTACCCAAGCTGACGGTGATAACCCGCAAGGCGTACGGGGGCGCCTACGACGTCATGTGCAGCAAGCATCTGGGGGCCGACTACAATGCGGCCTGGCCGACCGCCGAGATCGCGGTCATGGGCGCCGAGGGGGCGGTCCGCTTCCTGCGCCGGCAGGACAGCCGGTCCCGGCCCAGATCCGAGGCGGAGCTGATAGCCGACTACCGGGAGCAGTTCGCCAACCCGTACCACGCGGCCGAGCGAGGCTATGTCGACGACATCATCGAGCCGCGCCAGACCCGCCCAAGTCTGATCAGGGCACTGCACATGGCAAGGACCAAGCAGGTGCAGGGGCCCAGGCGCCGCCACGGGAACATCCCCCTCTGAGAGGGGGCGGGGGCGGGCGGCGCGCGAGCCATAAACTCTACTGGTCACAGATATGGCCGGTCCAGCCGGCCCACAGGAGGTGCCAGTGAAGCTCCTGGAGCACCAAGCTAAGTCTCAGTTTCGGCAGGTCGGGATCGCCTGCCCCATGGGCCGAGTCGCCCACTCCCCTGAGGAGGCCGCCAGCGCCGCTCGCGAGTTTGGTCGCGTGGTGGTGAAGGCCCAGGTCCCCATCGGGGGAAGGGGCAAGGCCGGTGGGGTCAAGCTGGCGGCGGGCGAGCAGGAGGCGCGCCAGGCGGCAGCCCAGATCCTGGGAATGGAGATCAGGGGGTTCACGGTACCCGCCGTCCTCTGCGAAGAGGCGCTTGAGATCTCCCAGGAGCTCTACCTGGGGGTGGCGCTGGACCGGGATCGGCGCAGCCTGGTGGTGATGCTCTCCTTCGCCGGTGGGATGGAGATCGAGGAGGTCGCCGAGACCTCGCCCGAGAAGATAGCCAAGCTGTGGCCGGACCCATTTCGTGGACCTCTCGCTTACGAGGTGAGGCAGCTGGCTCTCGACGCCCTGGCGGCGGTGGGCGGCGAGTCTCGCCTGCCCAAGGCGAAGCTTCTGGCCCAGCTGGTGCCTCTGGTCCAGAGCCTCTATGGACTCTGCCAGCGTCTGGACGCGACCTTGTGCGAGATCAACCCGCTGGTGGTGACACGAGAGCAGGTTCTGATCGCGGGCGACGGTAAGGTCGAGATCGATCAGAATGCCGAATTTCGCCACCACGATCTCGTTAAGGAACTCGGCGCAGACCAGGACGCGGCCTCCAGCGGGGACGACCCCCTGGAGGTGGAGGCCAAGCGCCGAGGGCTCACCTACGTCCACCTCGGGGGGGACATCGGGGTGGTTGGCAACGGGGCGGGCCTCGTGATGAACACCCTGGACCTGGTCAAGCAGCACGGCGGTGAGCCCGCCAATTTCCTGGACATCGGCGGAGGCGCCAAGGCGGAGGTGGTGCGCAACGCGCTGGAGATGGTCTTGCTGGACCCGGCCGTGCGAGGGATATTCGTCAACATCTTCGGGGGCATAACCCGCGGGGACGAGGTCGCCAACGGGGTGATCGCGGCCCGCGACCAGCTCGGCATCACCCTTCCCCTGGTGGTCCGCATGACGGGAACCAGGGAGGAGGAGGGCCGCCGGATATTGGAGGCGGCGGGGATCGTGCCCGCGGTGTCCGCCCCCGAGGCAGCCCAGAAGATAGTCGACCTGGTCAAGGAGGGGAGCCGATGAGCATCCTGTTGAACCGTGAGTCGAGGGTGGTCGTCCAGGGGATGACCGGCAGCGAAGGCAGCTTTCACACGCAGCAGATGCTCGATTTCGGCACCAAGGTGGTGGGCGGTGTGTCCCCGGGCAAGGGCGGCAGTAGGCATCTGGGGCTGCCGGTCTTCGACAGCGTGGCCGAGGCGGTCGGTGCCACTGGTGCCAATGTCTCGGCGGTCTTCGTGCCGCCCGCCTTTGCGGCCGACGCCATCATGGAGTCCAGCGCCGCCAAGGTGGAGCTGGTCGTCTGCATCACCGAGCTCATACCGGTCAACGACATGATCCGCGCCAGGGCCATGCTCCAGACCCTTGGCACCCGGCTGGTCGGACCCAACTGCCCCGGGCTGATGTCGCCGGGCGAGAACGCCAAGGTCGGCATCATCCCCAACCAGAACGGCAAGCCAGGGCCGGTCGGTATCGTCTCTCGGTCGGGGACTCTGACC
>JAJYWM010000119.1 GCA_021791455.1 bacterium
TGGCATCCTCCAATCCCTGCGCCAGGATCTGGAGATCCTACTGGACGCGGACTTCGACGCTGTCATGTTCTGCAACGAGGGGGACCGTCCGTACACCCTCCGGGCCGACCTTGCGGGGGTGGCGGCTCTCACGAGAGCCGTCAGCGAGCTGAGGCCCGCCAAGGTGCCCTTCGGCGTCGACTACCTGTGGGACTCCGAGGCAGCACTGTCGGTAGCGGCGGTGACAGGGGCCAGCTTCGTGCGGGAGGTGGTCACCGGGGTCTACGAGTCCGACATGGGTCTCTGGCACCCCGATGCCGGGCGGCTGCTGCGACGGCGCCGAGAGCTCTGCGCCGAGAGCACGCTGATCCTGATGAACGTGACCCCGGAATTTGCCTCCCCACTGGGGCGGCGGACGGTCACCGAGGTAGCGCGTAGCGCCGTGGTCTCCAGCCTGGCCGACGCCATCCTGGTATCTGGGTCCATGGCCGGCAGCGAACCGGATATGGATACGGTGCGGGCCGCCCGGGAGGGAGTCGACGGAACCGTGCCGGTGTTGGTCAACACGGGGACCAACGCCGGCAACATCGGCCGCTTCCTGGAGATCGCGGACGGCGCCATTGTCGGATCGGGGCTCAAGGACAACGGCAATACCTGGGCACCGGTGAGCGCTGACCGAGTCAACTCCTACCTGAGGGCGGCCGGGCGATGAGCGTGGCCCTCGGGCTGGACATCGGGACTACCTCAACCAAGGGGGTTGTCCTCGACCCCCAGTCCGGGGTCCTGGAGTCGCTGAGTCGCCCGGTGGCACCATCCTCGCGGGCGCCCGGGTGGCTCGAGGAGGACCCGGCGGAGTGGTGGCGCAACGTCTGCGAGATCTGCAACGACGTAGCCTCCCGCTACGAGGTCGCCAGTGTGGGCGTTTGCGGCATGGTTCCCTGCGTCATCCTCCTGGATGAGGACGGGATGCCGCTCCTTCCCTCGATCCAGCAGAACGATGCCCGGGCCGGAGCGGAGATCGCGGCACTCCGCGCCCGGCTTGACGAGGACGACATCCTGCGCCGAACGGGCTCGGGGATCACCCAGCAGTCGGTGGGGCCGACGCTCTTGTGGATCGCCGACCACGAACCGGGGGCTTGGGCCCGGACCCGACGGATCTGCGGCTCCTACGACTTCATCGTGCGCCAGCTCACCGGCGCTGACTCGGTCGAGGCGAATTGGGCCCTCGAGAGCGGGCTCTACGACTTCCCGGCTCGCGCCTGGGCGGCCGACGTGCTCCAGGCATGCGGCTGCGACGCAGGACTGCTGGCCGAAGTCCGCGACTCCAGCGCCGTGGTGGGGCAGGTGAGCCGGGCCGCGTCCCGGGCCACCGGGCTCAGCCCGGGGATCCCGGTGACGGCGGGGGTGGCCGACCATGTCTCGGCAGCCTTCGCCTCGGGAGTGGTACGCGAGGGGGACCTGCTGGTCAAGCTCGGCGGCGCCGGTGACATCTTGATGTGCAGCACGGAAGCCGTGGTGGACCGCCGGCTGTACCTGGACTACCATGTGGTGCCCGACCTGTGGCTGCCCAACGGCTGCACCGCTTCCAGCGGGACCTTGGTGCGGTGGTTTCAGAGCCGGCTCGCCGGGGGGGCGGCGCTCCCTCAGTTGGATGCGGAGGCCGCGCAGAGCGCTGCGGGAGCCAGGGGGGTCACCTGCCTGCCCTACTTCCTGGGTGAGAAGACCCCTATCCACGACCCGGACGCGCGGGGAGCCTTCACCGGTCTTCATCTGGGCACGACCAGGGGCGATCTATTTCGGGCCGTTCTGGAGTCGGTGGGGTATGCGTTCCGGCATCACCTAGAGGTTCTGGCGGAGCACGGACTCTTGCCCAGGCGCATTCGAGTCGCGGACGGGGGGTCCAAGTCGAGGCTCTGGGTCGAGATCGTCGCGGGAATCCTCGGAGCCCCGGTGGAGACGCTCGAGGTCCCGGACGCCTCGGCGCTTGGCGCCGCCTTCGTCGGCGGTCTCGCCGGTGGCGCGCTGGCACAGTGGGGGGAAATCGAGCGCTTCGTCACAGTCGGGGCTCGGGTGGAGCCGGAGGACGAGATCCGGTATTCGGAAGGTTACGCGAAGTACCGGGCACTATACCCGGCGTTGAGGGGTGCAGGCGTATGAACGCATTGGTCACCGGTGCCGGCTCCGGGATCGGAGCGGCGATCGCTCGGGAATTGACTGCGCGGGGATTCACGGTGGGGGTGACGGACGTGAGCGCCTCCGCGGCGGCCGCGGTTGCGGAGAGCCTGGGGACGTTCCACGCGACCCTGGACGTGACCAGTGCGGCATCGGTCCGAGAGGGTGCGGCGGCGGTGGAGGCGGAGCTCGGACCGATCTCGGTATGGGTGTCCAACGCGGGCGTTTCGACGATGGGGCGCTTTGTCGACCTCTCGCTTTCGGAGTGGAACCGGATGTTCGCCGTCAACTCGCGGGGGGCGTTCCTCTGCGGGCGGGAGGCTGCCCGGCGGATGATCAGACAGCACACCAGGGGCGCCATCATCAACGTCGCGTCGATGGCCGGGAAGCAGGGCCGGGTTCCCTATCTCGCCCACTACGTGGCGTCCAAGTTCGCGGTCGTGGGTCTGACGCAGGCGATGGCGCTGGAGCTGTCCGAGTTCGGCATCAGGGTCAACGCGGTCTGCCCGGGGTTCGTGGCGACGTCGATGCAGGAGCGCGAGGTCAAGTGGGAGGCGAAGCTCCGCGGCATCGGCGAAGAGCAGGTCCTGGACTCCTATGTCCGCGACACCCCCATGGGGCGCCTGGAACTCCCTGAGGACGTGGCTCGCGTGGTTGCCTTCCTTGCCGGACCGGACGCTGGCTTCGTCACGGGCGAAGCGGTATCTGTGAACGGCGGAGCGTACATGGATTGAGCTCCTTGGGAGAGGCCGGGCCCCGGTGCCCGGCCGCGCAGCGGCAGGGTGACCGGCCATGGGGGGGCGTCGTGCCTCCCGGCGCCCCGGCCCCCGACGGGCACGAGGGGGGTGCGCTCTTCGGGCGCAACT
>JAJYWM010000019.1 GCA_021791455.1 bacterium
GCCGGAAACCCCACCTGGGCCAGGCCTTGGAGATCTCCCGGAGCCTTTGCCGCAGCAGCTCCTCCGGGGCCACCACCGGTCTGGGCGGCCTTCTCTGGGTCGCCCTGGGTGCGTATTTCGGAGCAATCCGATCAGGCGTTTCAGTTGAATCCGATCACCTGTTTCGGCGGAATCCGATCAGTCATTTCGGAGCAATCCGATCACCCGGGGGAGGCGGGCAAGGTGGTGGCGTGAGGTGAGGAGGGGTCGGCACCCTCGCTGGGAGGTTCCCGGAAGTCCCAGGAGGTGCCGATGCCCAGACCCCGAATCGCTATGCGCAAGATCAGAGAGCTACTGCGACTGACGGCGGAACAGGGGCTGAGCCGAAGGAGGGCGGCAGAGGCGGCCGGGGTCCCGTACACGACGGCGACCGATTGCCTGGAGCGAACCAGGGCGGCCGGATTGAGCTGGCCGTTGCCGGACGGCATGGACGACGTGGAGCTGGAGGCTCGGCTCTACCGCAGAGCGGAGCCGCCGCCTGCCTGCCAGCGTCCGGAGCCGGACTGGGAGGCGATCCACCGGGATCTGCGGCGCAAGGGAGTGACGCTGCAGATGCTGTGGATGGAGTACAAGCAAGTCCAGCCGCAGGGTTGGCAGTACACCCAGTTCGTGCATCACTACCGGAGATGGGCGGGCCGGGTGGACGTGGTGATGCGCCAGGAGCACCGGGCGGGAGAGAAGGTGTTCTTGGACTTCGCCGGGCCAACGGTTCCGATCACAGACCCCCTGACGGGCCGGGTGTCAGCGGGGCAGCTGTTCGTGGGGGTGATGGGCGCGAGCAGCTACACCTACGCCGAGTTGCTGGCGTCCCAGGAGCTGCCGGAATGGATCTCCGCCCATGTGAACATGCTGGAGTTCCTGGGCGGAGTGCCGGAGATCCTGGTGCCGGACAACCTGAGGTCTGGGGTGACCCGGGCCCATCGCTACGAGCCGGTGCTGAACCGCACGTACCAAGAGATGGCTGCCCACTACGGGTGTGCCATCATCCCCGCCCGCAGCCGCAAGCCCAGGGACAAGGCCAAAGTTGAGGCCGGGGTCCAGGTGGTGGAGCGGTGGATCCTGGCGAGCCTGCGGCACCAGGTGTTCTTCAGCTTGGACGAGGCCAACCGGCAGATCCGGGAGCGACTTCACTGGTTGAACCGCCGACCGTTCCAGAAGCTGGCGGGGTCGCGTATGACCCTGTTCCAGGAGCTGGACCGGCCGGCGCTGCGGCCGCTGCCGCAGCGGCCGTACGAGTTCGCCACCTGGAAGCTGGCGATGGTGAACATCGACTACCACGTGGAGGTTGACCGGCACTACTACAGCGTCCCGTACCAGCTGGCCCGGCAGCGCTGCGAGGTGAGGGTGACGGCCCGAGTGGTGGAGGTGTACTTCCGGGGCCGGCGGGTGGCCAGTCACTTGCGGAGCCGGCAGCGGGGCGGGCACACCACGGTGGCGGAGCACATGCCGGAGTCGCACCGGCGCCACCTGGAGTGGACTCCGGGGCGGATTGTGGGCTGGGCGCGGGCTACGGGGCCCCAGACCGCGGAATTGATCGAGGGAGTGATGGAGCGGCGGCCGCATCCAGAGCAGGGGTTCCGCAGCTGCCTGGGGATCATGCGGCTGGGAAAGCGGTACGGGGACGAGCGCCTGGAGGCGGCATGCGGTCGAGCTCTGGTGATCGGCGCCTTCAGCTACCGCAGTGTGGAGTCAATCCTGCGCCAGGGGCTGGACCGGCAGCCGCTGCCCCGGGCTGGGGTCGAGTTGAGGGTTGTACCGAGCCACGAGTTCGTGCGTGGACCCGGCTACTACCAATGAATTGAACGAGGAGACGAGAATGCTGATCACCCCGACCCTGGACCGGCTGCGTGACCTTGGGCTAACTGGGATGGCACGAGCCCTTGCCGAGCAACTGGAGTCCGCCGAGCACCAGGCGCTCAGTTTCGAGGAGCGGCTGGGAATGATGGTCGATCGGGAGAGCCAGGACCGGGCCAACCGCCGCCTGGAGCGCAACCTCAAGGCCGCCAAGCTGCGGCTCTCCGCCTGCGTTGAGGAGATCGACTTCCGCCACGCCCGGGGCCTTGACCGCGCGGTGGTACTGTCGCTGGCGTCCGGCCACTGGGTACAGGCCCACCAGAACCTGATCGTGGTTGGCCCCACCGGAGTGGGGAAGAGTTTCCTCGCCTGCGCCCTGACCCAGGCCGCGGTACGGGAGGGGCACACTGCCCTCTACCTGCGGGCGCCACGCCTTCTCGATGATCTGGCAATTGCCCATGTCGACGGCCGCTGGGCCCGTCTCCTCGCGGCCTGGGCTCGTGTTGAAGTGCTGGTCATCGATGATTTGGCGATCAGGCCATTGACCCCTGCCCAGTCCGCGGATCTCCTCGAGGTGATCGAGGACCGCCACCAGCGCCGATCCACCGTGGTCACCAGCCAGTTGCCGTTGGCCCACTGGCACGAGGTGCTGGGCGACCCCACCCTGGCTGACGCCATCCTCGATCGTCTCACCCACAACGCCCACCGCATTGAGCTCCGGGGTGACTCTCTGCGACGCCTGGACCGTTGGCTCGGCCCCGAACCTGGCTCTCAGGCGCCAAAATCATCCTCGAACTCAGCTGACCCCGGCGACCAGGCCGTTGCGCGGACCGGACGGGCCCCGAGACCGCTGCCCACGACCCCGACCAACTGACCCGTGACCACCGTTCGCACCCACCAACAGCACAAGAAGGAGGTGAACCAAGGGCCGACATCCTGACCGCCGCGCTGCTCCCCTGTCGCGGCCTACCCCAGGGTGATCGGATTCGTCCGGAACAGGTGATCGCTTTCAGCCGGTCTGGCTGATCGGATTCACCGAAATGCGCACCCTGGGCTGGCTCACTGCCCGGCACGCCTGGCGCTCGCTGCTGTTGAACATCTCGATCAGGTGCAGTACTGCTGCCCGGCGCTTGGCCGGGCTCAGAAGTTTCCCCGGGATATCTCCTTC
>JAJYWM010000134.1 GCA_021791455.1 bacterium
AGGTACGGATCGGACACCATAATAGTGGTGCACTGTGATACAATGAAGGAGTGGATGGCAGCCTTGGCCAAGTCGAGTTGCCTGAATTACTGGAGGTTCGGCCACTCCCAGGGGTGAGCTTGGGAGGCCGGTTGCGGCTGGTCGCCAACGACGGACAGCGGGCTGTCTTCGTCGATGGGGTGCCGATCGCGAGTTACGAAGTGGCAGATCAGGGCGCCGAGGCAGCCACCATTGCCCTGCTGGCGAAGGCCGGATTGGCCAGCCACCAAGGTCTGGCTCGCGGCTTTGGGCGCCACCGCAACACAGTGGCTCGGATCGAGCGGCGGTTGCAGGAGGGGCAGATGGCGGCGGTGGTGGCCGCCAGCCGGAAAGGGCCGAAGCGTCGACACCGGGTGACGGCCGCCGTGCTGCAGGTGGTGGCGGAGAACAAGGAGATGCGGATTGGAGAGTTGGGGGCAGAGGTGGAGCGAGTCACCGGCCTCCACATCTCTCTCACTCACCTGAGCCGCTTGCGGCGGGAGACGGAAGCAGCGAGTACGGAGCAGCTGGCCTTGGATACGGTTGGGTCGGAGCCCACCGTCGAAGACGGGTCTGTTGCAGTCGAGATGGAAGCGGCTCCTGTTGATCCCGATGAAGCGATTCCTGCCGAGCCGGCCGGGGCCCAATCTGCAGGGGAGCCGGGTTTTGAACCCCCTGCTGTGGTGCCGTCGGTGGCGCGGGGCCGGTACATGGGAACTGCGTTGTACTACCCGGCCCTGGAGGTGCTGGGTCTGGTGGAGATGGCCCGGAAGTGCTTTCGGCTGCCTCGGTCTGAGCTCTTCGGAGTGCGGGCGGTGACGCTGACCCTGTTCTTCCTCACCCTGCTCAGCCAGACCACGGTGGAGGCGGCCAAGCACCTGCGCCGCTTCGAGTTCGGGCCAGTGATCGGGGCGGGACGGGCACCGGCGGTGAAGACGCTGCGGCGCAAATTGGTAGAGCTGGTGCAGCAGAATGGCGCGGGCATGTTCCAGGAGCTGCTCGTCAAGCGCTGGGTGGAGCAGGCGGTGGTGGCCACCGCCTACCTATACATAGACGGACACATGAAGATGTACTCCGGCAAGCGCAAGCTGGCGGAGTGCTGGAACACCCAGCGGCAGCGGCCGCTGCCGGGGATGCTGACCCACTTCGTCAACGACTTGCAGGGCAGGCCGCTGCTGTTCGTGACTGAGGAGGCCAACGTCACCCTGGCCAAGGCGATGCCCAGAGTGGTCAAGGCGATCCGCGGCGTCTTGGGGGACCGCTCCTTCACGGTGATCTTCGACCGGGGTGGGTACGACGGCAAACTGTTCAGCTGGCTGAAGACGGAGAAGATCGACTTCATCACCTACCAGCAGGGAGATCCCGCCCTTCCCAAAGAGCGGTTCTCCCGCCACGAGACCAAGTTCGAAGGCAAGAAGGTGCGCTTTTGGATCGCCGAGGACCAAGTTGTAATTGCCAAGAGTGGGCCCTGGCGACGGATCGTGGTGCGCACGAAGAACGGCCACCAGACGCCGATCCTGACCAGCTTGACGAAGCTGCCGGCGGCCCGGGTCGCGGTGCTGATGTTCGCCCGCTGGCGGCAGGAGAACTTCTTCAAGTACATGGGGGAGCACATGGGGCTGGACCAGCTGCTGGGCTACTCCTACCAGGAGGCGGACGGCAGCCAGCTGGTTCCCAACCCCGAGCGCCAGAAGGTGGACCGCGAGCTCAAGGGGAAACGCCAAGAGCTGGCCAAGCTGCGCTCGGAGCTGGGCCAGGCCGTGCTGGACGAGCCGCGCGACTCCCCCCGCACCGCTCATGGCCTCAAGATTGCTCAGAAAGGACAGGTGAGGCAAGTGCGCGAGCTGGAGGCGGAGGTCGCGGAGCTTCTGGCCCAACGCTCTGCCCTTCCCACCCACGTGCCCCTGCAGGACGTGGGCCAGCGCGAGGTGATGCGTTTGGAGCAAAAGGCGATCATCAACCGCGTCAAGATGACTGCCTACAACGCCGAGGAGTGGCTGTTGGAGCGGCTTGCTTCCCACTACCACAACTCTGACGACATCCGCCTGCTGCTGCGCTCCTTCGCCGAGCTCTCCGGCGAGATCCGCAGCACCGCTCAGGGGGTGGTAGTCACCCTCGATCCTCCCGACACCCCCATCTACCGGCGTGCCCTGCGGGGTCTCTGTGCCGACCTGAGCCAGTTGGGAGCCACCTTCCCCGGCACCGACCTACCCGTCAGCTACCAGGTCGCGGTGCACCATTCCGAGCGCGCTGCTTGACCCTACATGTCCAATGGTCTGAACTCGCCTTCGCGAGACAGAAGATCAACCTCCCCACCAGCCGGGAGAGCCGGGAGGCTTCCTCGTGAATGAGCGTCACGAAGCGTCGGGCCTGGTCGGGCGGTGGCGGCGCCTCATCGCCCAACGCCTCGGCGAAGCCGATGATGCTGGTCAGCGGCGTCTGCAGCTCGTGGGACACATTGGCCACGAAATCCGTGCGCATGCGGTCCAGCCGGCGCTGGGCGGTGATGTCGCGCGCCACCAGCACCGCGCCGAATCCACCGCCCGGCTGCCCGACCGGGGCCATGCTGCATTCAATGAGAGTGTCCGACGTGGGATCCGGCGCCCACTCCAGCACCTGCGGCTGCCCGCTCCGGGTCACGGCCTGCAGGCCGTTCTCAATGGCGGTGGCGCGGATGGCTTCAATGACATGGTGACCGATGGCGTCTTCCGACCGGAGACGGAAGAGCTTCAGGGCGGCGGCGTTGATGAGCGTGATGTAGAGCGCCCGGTCCACGATGATCACGCCGTTGGCCAGACTGCGCAGAATGGCTTCCAGGCGCTCCTTGTCCTCCACCAGATCGCGCGTGCGTTCGGCCAGCACTTCGGCCACCCGGTTCATCCCGTGAGCCAGGGCGTCCAGGGCATCGTCGCTGTCCAGGTAGACGCGCGCGTCCAGGTCGCCGCCCGCCCATCGATCCACGGTTTCAA
>JAJYWM010000152.1 GCA_021791455.1 bacterium
AGGGGTGGAGGTGCTCAAGTTGTGGCGGTGCAGCAGGATGGCGGCTCGGGGATAGCCGGATCATGTGCACCACCTGCGGCAGCCGCACCTCGGTGACCGCGGGCACGATCTTCGACAAGACGCGCAGAGCTCTTGTCAAGTCCTGTGGAAATTGCTTCCAGGAAGACGGGTCAGATGGTCAGGCGGCAGTGCCCTCCATGTTGCTGGCGGGAGTTCGTCGAAGTCGACCGTCATGGAAGCTTTCTCCGTCCAGGAGCAGGGCCAGCTGGTTGCGGCCGTTGATGGGGCGCCAGTTGGTGCTGAGCCGCAGAACCACCTTGAAGACCAGGTAGAGGGCGTTCTCCCGGGAGCGCAGGCGCTTGGCGGAGTTGGTCCGTAGCCGGACCCCGGCGAAGATCGACTCCACTGGGTTGGAAGTCCGGAGGTGGGTCCAGTGCTCCTCGGGGAAGTCGTAGAAGGCGATGAAGTCCTCCCAGTCCCGCTCCAGGCAATCCGCCGCATCGCCATGGCCGCTGGCCCGCAGCTTGGTGCAGTACTCAGCCCGCCGGCGGCTGCATTCGGCCTGGGTCGGGGCCTCGTAGATCTCCCTGACGGCGGCCCTGGCCTCCGCGTGGAGGCGCTTGGGGAGCTTGTCGGCCACGTTCAGACTCCGGTGGTTCCAGCACCGCTGGTGCCGAGTCTCCGGGTAGACCCCCCTCAGCGCCGCCCAGAGCCCCAGGCCCCCATCCGCGACCGCCAGCAAGGGCGCCTCGGTCAGCCCGCGAGCCTTCAGGTCCCGCAGCACCTCACCCCAGGAGCTGGCACTCTCCCGGTATCCCTTCTCCATCGCCAGCAACTCCTTGCGGCCGTCCGCGCTCACCCCCAACACCACCAGGACGGCGGTGTTCTCCTTCTCCAGACCGGCCTTCAGGTACACCCCGTCCGCGAACAGGTACACGTAGCGCTCCCGGATCGGGCGCCCCCTCCAGAGCCGGAACTCGTCCGCCCACTCGTCCTTCAGCCGCACGATGCTGCTCGGCGACAGCGCCGCCGTCTCCCCGACCAGGGCCCGGAAGATCGGCTCGAAGTCCCCGGTCGACAGCCCCTCCAGGTACAGCCGCACCAGCAGCCGGGCCTGGGTCCGCGACCGGCGCTCCCACTTCCCCAGCAGCTCCGACTGGAACGGCTCCACCCCCGCCGGGACATCGCTGACCCGGGGCTGGCGGACGGTGACCGCCCCCATTCCCACCCCTACGCTCCGCTCCGGCAGGTGCCCGTTGCGGTACCCTCGGAACTCCCCAGCGCGCTGGTACCTGCCCCGCTGCAGGAAGTTGTCCACCTCCGCCCGCAGCGCGGCCTGGAGCAAGCGCTGGGCTCCCTCCCGAGCCATCTGCTCCAGAAGATCGTCGGGGGCAGGAACCGGTGCGGTCGGTGCCAGAACCTGATAGCGTCTCGACATAACGGCGTGGCCTCCAGGATCGACCCGCGGCGCGAGCCGATTGGTTGGTTCAACACCTGGAAGGCTACGCCGTCTTCATGCCCGCCAGCCGGACCCTCAACGGCATTTTCCACAAGAGTTCAAATTAGCTCCTTCCGGAGCAACTGGGGCACGTTTGGCGATCTTGGCGACGATCTGACCGTCGCGGTGGACGGCACCAAGATCCCAGCCGCATGTCGGGAGGTGGCTGCGGCTTTGATTAACGCCGGCACGTTACCCGCAGACCCCGATGCGACTTGGAGGGCGCTGAAGAACGGAACCAGCTCGATCGATCCCGACCCCTCCGCTGTCACGGGAACAGGAGGGGATAAGTATCTCGGGTACGTAAAAGTGAGCGTGGTGGCGACCTCGTGTGGCCGGGAATGGGTGCTCGGCTCGGCACTCCGCACAGCCAACCAGTACGAGGTGCCGCGTGGGCTTGAACTGATCGACCGGATTCTCGAGCAGGGAGTCATGCCAGCGCGGGTGGCTGCTGACAAGGCATACACCGGCGATGGCAAGTGGCTCGATGGGTTGCGGGCCAGGAACGTCGCGCCCCTGATCGACCTGAAGAAGGGCCAGGCCAGCCGAGACCCGTCCTTCGCAGGGTGCCTGGTAAGGCAGGGTTGGCCCTACCTTCCGCAATTGCCGGAACGCCTTTGGGATCTGACCGCCCCGCCCATATCGGACAAGAAGAAAAATCCAGAGGCATGGAATGACTTCTACAAGCTCATAGCCGAGCGTGAGCAGTATGCTCTGCCTGCGCATG
Organism: bacterium; assembly: GCA_021791455.1. The sequence continues at coordinate 2,226 of JAJYWM010000152.1, forward strand.
GAATTCCCGGACCAACGTCGACCCGTGTCACTTCGCCGCTGCGGCGCGGGCGTGGCCTGTGGTGCAAGGCTGTGCCGGGATCGGAAGCAAACTGGGATGGGAAGACCGTCCCTTGCGAAGGCGAGCACCTACCACACGAAGCATGTGGCCTCACGACTGCTACATTCGGGGCCAAACACTCAAGATTGGGATACCAGCCCGACCGGTGGCAATCCGCGGCTTGGCGGTCGAGGTACAAGCAGCGGTCGGGCGTGGAGCGCAGCTTCAGCATGCTCAAGAATCCCGACTCGATGGGATTGGCGTCGGGAATGTTCCGGCTACGGCGCCTCGAGAAAGTCACTTTCCTGTCGATGTTGGCAGATGTCGCCGCTAACCTGCGCCTTCGACTGCTAGAGGACCGAGAGGCAACGAAGTCGTCTCCACCGCGCAGGACTCGGCGTGCAGCGGTCATGAGTCAGGCCGCGTAGCCACCCTTCGGCCCGGCCCAACCGCCAAGTGACCTCTTCCGATAGGCAAGCACACCCTTCCATGCCTGGAAGGAGCGATTGGCGCAGATTGCCCAGCACTGCGCCCACCATTCTTCTGCGCCAACGTGCCCCGTAGCAGGAAGGCGCCCGGAGGTTGCCCCCCGGGCGCCGCTGGCTCAGAAACTCGCCAACGTTTCGGCGAAAACTCGTTAATGCCTCCGCATCAGGAACATCCCGAAGTGCTGCCACAGTTCATGCACTTGTAGCAGGCCCCATTGCGGACCATGAGCGCT
>JAJYWM010000301.1 GCA_021791455.1 bacterium
GCACCCCGATGCAGTGGAACGCTGACCGGTGCGGTGGATTCTCGCGGGCTGACTTCGCCCAGCTGTACCTGCCCCCACTCATGGACCCCGTTTACGGCTACCAGGCCTGTAATGTGGAACAGCAGCAGCGCAGCGAGAGCTCACTGTTACAGTGGGTGCGGAGGTTTGTGCGGGTGCGCCAGGCTCACCCGGTCTTCGGGCGGGGCGACTTCACCGTTGTGGAAGTCAACAACCCCTCGGTATTCGCCTTCGTGCGATCCTCTGCGGATGAGGAGGTGCTGTGCGTGAACAACCTCTCCCGCTTCGCCCAGCCGGCAAGTCTGGCGCTGCCGGCGTACTCCGGCCGCTCCCCCGTGGAGCTGGTGGGCCGGGTCCCCTTCCCCAAGATCGGGAGGTCGCCCTATCTGGTGACCCTCGGGCCCCACGGCTTCTACTGGTTGCGGCTCGAGCAGGGATCTTGACCCTCGACCTGGACCAGCTGCCCCAGCTGTTCGCCGGGATCGCCAGCTGGCTTCCCGGTCAGCGCTGGTTCGGGCACAAGGCGGAGGGCGTCACTTTCGTGCGTCCCCGGGCGACCTTGTGGGTCTCTCCCCTCCCCCGCCCCCGAGCCCTGGTGCTGGCCGAGGTTGGCCTGGAGTCCGGCGCCCAGGCCGCCTATCACCTGGGTCTCGAGTTCGATCCTGACAGCCCACCGGACTCCCGCGACGTCATCTGGGACGGTGTGGACCTCGAGGGAATGCGCTGGTCAGTGAGGGAGGTGCTCGCCCAGCCGTCGTTCTCCCACGCCCTCATTAGTGCCGCGCGCTCCGGGGCGCCTCAGGCCGCACGTCTCGTGGTCACGCCGGAGGGGGCGGATCGGATCCTGACCTCCTCCGCAGAGTCCCGGGCACTTGGGCTGGAGCAGAGCAACAGCAGTCTTGTCTTTGGCGAGCGGGTGCTGGTCAAGTTCTACCGCCGAGCCTGGCCCGCGCCCAGCCCCGAGGTGGAGCTGACCTCAGCCCTAACCCGAGTCGGCTTCCCGGCCATCGCCCCGGCCCTGGGGGCCATTGAGCTGGAGGTGGGGGGTGAACGCACCACACTCGGCTTGATCCAGCGCTACTTGGCCAACTCGACTGAGGGGATGGTGCTAGCCCTTACCTCACTTCGGGATCTGGAGGGCGACCTGCTCATGGACGCCGACGGAGAGGTGCCACCTCCTGAGCGCTGCCGACGAGCCGTGCTGGAACAGGGGGGCTCGTTCCTTCCGTCCGCACGCGAGCTCGGTCACCTGACCGCGGCACTGCATCTGGCGCTCGCCTCCCCGGCCAGCGACCTTGAACCACCGGTCGCCCCAATGGGGCGCTCTGACCTGCAGTCGATCCGAGACCGTGGACTCCAGCATTTAGAGCGGCTCCTCGGGGTGCCGGAGCCCCGCCTGGAACCGCTGCGGGTTCGCGCGGCGGATGCTCGGCAGCTCCTGGTGTCGGTTGGCAGATTGACCGACGCCGGGAGCAAGATCCGGGTCCACGGGGATCTGCATCTCGGGCAGGTTGTCCGCAATGACGAGGGCTGGCATTTCCTGGACTTCGAGGGCCGTCCATCTGAGCCGCCCGAGCTCCGACGCCAGTCGGCGTCTCCGCTGCGGGACGTTGCCGGGATGCTCCGCTCTCTGGAGTACGCGGCCGCCCTGGCCCTGCGCCAGCAGGTACACCCCGACGAGGCCAATGCCAGAACGCTGAGCCCGTATGGGCGTGCCTGGGCCGAGGTGATGAGGGAGGCCTTCTGGCTGGCTTACTGGCGTGATCCGGGGGTGCTGACACTTCTTCCTCCCGCCCCGGGGGACAGGGAGCTTCTCCTGCGGGCGCTGGAGCTCAATCAGTGTCTCTATGAGCTCGACTACGAGCTCAACTTCCGCCCCGACTGGATCGAGATTCCCCTCGAGGGGATCGTCCGTCTGGTCGCCGAGGGGAGCCAGTGACCCGATCTTCAGGCATGGCCGAGCAGGTGGCCCTCTTGCGCTCCGGCCGCTGCCAGGAGCCCCATTCCATACTTGGCCTGCATCGCACCGGCGACGGGGGGATGGCCCTGATCTGGCGCCCGGGCGCTCCCGGTCTGAGCGGACTGGTCGGACGTGAACGTTTCTCCTTTTACCCGCTCCGGGAGGATCCGGACTTTCAGTTCGCCAGCCTCAGCCAAGAGCTGATGGAAGCCGCGGAGGACTCGGCGCGTTCGGGGATGCCGCCCTTCCTGCTCGAGCGGAAGTCCGCTGAAGGGACCGAGTCGGTGCCGGCCGATCCCTACAGCCTCAGCCCGACTCTGGGTCCCCAGGACCTGCACCTTCTGGCTGAGGGCTCAGACCGGTACCTGTACCGCCATCTAGGCGCGAACCACCGGGAGCATCAGGGGGTGGAAGGGACGGCCTTCGCAGTCTGGGCACCCAACGCCCTGGGGGTGCGGGTGGTGGGCCCCTTCTGCGGGTGGGACTCCCCCACCCTGCCCATGCGCAATCTGGGTTCCTCGGGGATCTGGGAGATCTTCGTACCCGGAGTCGGGGCGGGGACTCTGTACAAATACTGGATCCTGCGTGCCGACGGCAGCTGGGTGTACAAGGCCGATCCCGTGGGGCGGCGCATGGAGATGCCGCCACGAACCGCCAGCGTCGTCGCCGCACCGTTGGTTCCGGCTGGAGGCGAATGGCACCGGGCTCGCGACTCCAGGCAGCCACTGAGCTCGCCGATCAGCGTCTACGAGGTGCACCTGGGGTCGTGGCGGCGTCGGGAAGATGGGTCACCTCCTACCTACCGCGAGCTAGGTGAGGAGCTGGGCGCTTACGCAAGGGACCTGGGCTTCACCCATGTGGAGCTGATGCCCGTGGCCGAGCACCCATACGGAGGCTCCTGGGGCTATCAGGTCAGCGGCTATTACGCGCCCACCGCTCGATACGGCGACCCTCAGGACTTCCTTGGCATGATCAACGCGCTGCACCAGGCCGGGGTCGGGGTGAT
>JAJYWM010000179.1 GCA_021791455.1 bacterium
GCGGCCCTGGCCAGCACCGAGTTCGAGAATCCGGTGGACGCCAGCCTCGGCGAAACTGACGGCGGCGGCGACGGCCGACTGGCTGCAGTTGGTGCCGTACATGTCCGGGTTCCCTGCGAAGGTCCACACCCAGTGGCCCTGCTGGGCGTCGGCGAGCGTCGGGTCAATCACCGGTCATCGCGTCGCCCGTCGGCGACGGCCCGCATCAGCCGGTCGAAGCGGCGCTCGAACTCCCGGCGGTCGGCGAGGAACTCTGGCTCGGCGCGCAGCAACGGGTCGACGCGGTGCTCGAACTCCTCCATGTCGATCTCCCCGCGGGCAAAGCGTTCGCGAAGGATGACGAGCGGATCCCTCTGGGGGCCGAGGCCGCTCGCCCTTCGTCTCATCCGATGAGCGCTGGCCGTCAAAGCCGCAGAGCCACCCAGCCCGGCGGGTTCGGCCGCCTGTCATCACGAGCATCATCACGACGCCGGCGCTCACCATTACCAGAGGCATCACGATCAGGAGGGGCCACCACGGCCCCGGCCCGCTCCACATCAAGGCTCGCTCCCTTTGGCTGCGCTCTGGCCGCCCGACGCCATCCGCTCGGCCATGGTCCTGGCCAGCCGTTCGCGAGCCGGGGCATCGAGGTTGGCGAAGAGCGCCCCCAGGCACTGGGGAAGCATGGCGTTGACGAAGGCAAGGCGATCGTCGAGGGTCATCCCTGCGAACGTCGTTCGCATCATCTCGCCCATCATTGCCTGCATCTGAGCGGGCGGGACGATCTTCCCGGCCACCTGGCCGAGGCGTCGGCCGGTTGCGGTCGTGGTCATGGCGCCTCGTTCAGCTCCGCACTGACGTCGGCCAGCTGTTCCTCGTCGAGCCGCCGCTTGCGCTCCTCCAGAGTCGTACGACGCTCCCGTCGGGTCGGGGCCTCCGCCCACCACGGTCCTCGCGCCCCGGCCCACGGCGGCGGTCCCCAGCCTCGCGCCGACCAGGGAGGGCCGAACTCCACGTCCGCTCCACAGCACGGGCAACCGTACATGGCTCCACCTCCGTATTCGCGCGTATTCGCGGTGTCTGGTGACTGACGACGCGGGTCCCACGGCTCATCGGGCCCCAGGTCACATCCGAACGCAACGCGGCTCCCCGCACACCGAGCGGGCGTGGCGCTCCGATCCCGATCACGGCATGCCCCTCGGGAGGAAGGTGCGCAGCTGGCCCAACGCCTCGATCAAGGCGTTGTCAGCAAGACAGTCAGCATGGAAGCTGGCCGCCCGCAGTTGAGAAGGGGCGGCGCAACGAGGATCGTGGGTTGCTCGGGTGGACGAAACACGCCCCGAACAGAGCCACATCGTTGGAGGCCGGCCCCATGTCTCAGGGTACCCGCTACGTCGGCTTCGATGTCAGCAAGGAGACGATCGCCGTCGCCTTCACCGAGCAGGACGGTTCGGTGGTGGACCACGGTGCCATCCGCAACGACCCGGGGGCGATACGCAAGCTGATCGAGAGGCTGCGCCATGACGGATGCGAACTCCGGGTGGCCTATGAGGCCGGGCCCACCGGGTATGCGATCCATCGCCAGCTGACCGCGCTGGGCATCTCCTGCATGGTGGTGGCGCCGTCTCTGATCCCGCGCCGCCCAGGGGACCGGGTCAAGACGGATCGGCGCGATGCCAACCAGCTCGCCCGCCTGCTGCGCAGCGGCGACCTGGTGGCGGTGTGGGTCCCCGACGAGGCCCATGAGGCGCTCCGGGATCTGGTGCGTACGCGGGACGACGCCCGGTCTGACCTGCTGCGGGCCAAGCATCGGCTTGGCAAGATGCTGATCCGCCACGGGGTCACGGCCCCTCAGAGCGTGGGGCGAGCCTGGTCGGCGAAGTACCAGGCCTGGCTGAGCACGGTCACTTTCAAGGACGCGGCCTCCCAGGTGTCCTTTGACGACTACCTGGCCCAGGTCCGTGGCGGGATCGAGCGGATTCGGCGGCTCGACGCGGCGCTGCTCGAGGCCGGGAGCAGGAACCGGCACGCTCCGGTGGTTCGAGCCCTCCAGGCCCTCCGCGGAATCGGCTACCTGACAGCGGTGACGATCGTGGCCGAAGCCGGCGACCTGCGTCGCTTCGAGAGCGCCGGATCCCTGATGGCCTACGCCGGCATGGTGCCGAGCGAGCACTCCAGCGGCAGCTCGACCCGCCGGGGCCACCTCACGAAGACGGGCAACCACGGGCTGCGGCGGGTCGTGGGCGAGTCGGCCCATCACTCCCGCCTCCAGCCCCGGGTGAGCCCCGCGCTTCGAGCCCGCCAGGAAGGGTTGCCGCCGGCGGTGATGGCGATCAGCTGGAAGTGCCAGCAGCGGCTGCATCACAAGTACCGCCACCTGGCGATGCGGATCGGGACGCAGCGAGCGCTCAGCGCTGTGGGCCGGGAGCTTCTCGGCTTTGTTTGGGCGATCGGCCAAGCGGTGGAGGTGCCGGTGGCAGCATGATCATCAGGTCCAACGCGGGGAGCGCTGCCGAGGATGGCACCTGGGCCGAGAACCCTCGGTTCTACTGTGCGGTGGCCAACCCGCGTGTTCAGTCCGAGGCAGCTCGGCGACGACTCACTGTCATGCGGCACCGGCGCATGCTGACCCGCGAATATCAGAGTGATGACCGTCGCTGTTCTCTGACCTCGGCTGCGCTTCCCGCGCTGGACCTCCCTCGACCAGCCGCCCACCCGCCCTCGTCAACGGAAGTGCTTGACAAGAGCTTCCATATCAGTAGCCGGCGCGAGGGCCCCGCTCCCGGGCCTGCTCCTGGCGGTAGCGGTCGTGGGCCTCCCGGGCATGGCGCTCCAGCTCCTGACGCAGCTCCTCCTCCCGGCTCCGCTGCCGCAGGGGCAGGATCCGATCCCGCTCCGGCCGGACGATGGGCAGGTCCATCGGATCCCGCCGCCGCCCCGCAGCAAGCGGAGGGGTCTGGGCCACCTGGCGCTCATAGGCGAGGAGCTTCTCCCGCACCCTCAT
>JAJYWM010000361.1 GCA_021791455.1 bacterium
GTATGCGGTCACCGGGTGAATCCCCTGCACCCTCGCCCACTCCTTTAAGTTCATCTCCGCTTACTATAGCTCATCGTACGAGCAACTGTTCGCAACCCCAATAGCAGTACGGGACGCCTAGCTTGGCGGGGATGTCACTGAAGTCCTCACTGGCGCTCTGCGCTGGCAGCGTCACCGCGCGATCGCCGAAGAACGAAGCGAACGCTGTGGCGACTCGGGTGGTGGTCTCGGGGTCGTTGTCGGTCAGAGGGAAGTGGTCGAACAGCTCGTACTCAGGTGGTTGCGGGGACCCCGAGGCCTGGCATTCTGCGTCCGCGATCCGGCGGATGGACTCCAGGGTGGACTGCCGCGTCTGCTCACTGTAGGTCCGGACGTTGAGTTCGATGACCGCGTGGTCGGGGATGACGTTGCTCTTGGTGCCGGCCCGAAGGCTCCCCACGGTGACCACGACTGGTTCGCCAGGTCGCGTCTCGCGGGCGACCACGGTCTGGAGCCTCACGACGATCATCGCAGCCAGCACCACAGGGTCGACCGAGGCCTGAGGCATGGACCCATGCGCGCCGCGGCCGTGGACCGTGATGCGCATGCTGTCAGCGGTCGAGAGAGTGGGCCCGGAGTGGGTGCCTACCAGCCCGGCCGGAGCCGGCAGGACGTGCTGGGCGAGGGCGACATCCACCGTCGGCAGCAGCGACTCGAGACCATCCTTGAGCATGGCCCTGGCACCGTCGCCCGTCTCCTCCGCGGGCTGGAACACGGCCACGACCGTCCCCCTCTAGTGCTGTGGGCTCCGGGCCAGCAGGCTCACCGCGCCCAGCAGGCAGGCGACGTGCACGTCGTGGCCGCACGCGTGCATGACCGGCACCTCGCGGCCAGTCTGGTCGGTGGCTGTGACCTCGCTGGCGTACTCCAGCCCCGTCCTCTCGGCGACAGGGAGGGCATCCATGTCCGCGCGCAGCATAACCACCGGCCCGTCCCCGTTTCGGATCAGGCCGACCACTCCGGTTCCTCCGATCCCGGAGTGGACCTCGACGCCAGAGGCCGCGAGCCGCTCCCCGACCCTGGCCGCTGTCTCGTGCTCTTGGTGCGACAGCTCGGGGTGAGAGTGCAGGTCACGGTAGAGATCAGCCACCCACGCCCGGGCGTCGGAGAGTCCGGCCAGCACCGACGAGGCCGCAGTTGCGATGGGCTCGGAATCCATCCTGCCATTTTGCCAGCAAAGCGGGCGCCAGAGGGACTCCTGTGCCCGAAACCCTGCCGCCCACCTACCCGGTGCCCCGTTGGGGGCACCTGAGGGCTCGAGGGGTGGCCCCTGTCGACCAGAGGTGGCGACTTGCTTGACCAACCGCCGGCGGAAGGGCGCCAAAACCCCGGTCTATGTGGGTATAGTGCGGTCCTGTGATCGTGACCACGACCGAGAACATCCCCGGGACCAGGGTGTTGCAGACACTGGGGCAGGTGTTTGGGCTCACCGTGCGTTCCCGCAGCATTGGCGGCAACATCGCGGCAGGGCTGAAGAGCCTCGCCGGCGGCGAGATCGGCGCCTATGTGAAGCTGAATGAGGATGCTCGCAGGCAGGCCCTTGATCGTCTGGTGGCGAATGCCACCGCCATGGGAGCCAACGCGGTCACGATGATGCGGTTCGATTCCACCGAGATGGGCCAGAACATGACAGAGATCGTGGCTTACGGTACGGCCCAGGTCGTCGAGTGGCTGGAAGAGGGTCCGCCCGCCTGAGGCGGCCCTACCGAGTCGGCGGGCGAAGGCGGTGATCCTCGGGCTGCTCGCTCTGGCGATCGTGGTGGGCGGGATCGTGATCGCGGTCTTCGGTTGGGACCGTTGCCGCGCCGCCCGCACCTCTGACATGTCACCCACCGACGAGATTTTCATCGACCCCGCCTCCGGCCGTCGCATGCGTGTGTGGTACGACGCGAAGACCGGCCAGCGCGATTACCGCCCCGATTAGAGGCGGGGCCGACTCCCGGTCCCGCCAGCGGGTGCCGATCGGCCACACGTCGCATCTTGGCAAGTTGGGCGGCCAGCGCCCTCGGACCCCGCGGCTGTGACAGCTTGAGACCGACGGTTGGTTGGGTGTGCAGGCATTCGCCTCGAAGTCGATGCCGGTGAGCGGTCCGGGAGATGTGTTGGGGCCGCCCCCCCAAGCGTCCCGCAGGCTTGTCGCGGAGATCCCGGGCACTAGCCGTCCTCCGGGGTCGGGCGTGCATGGCCCTCACGGACTCCTCGAACCACGGGCCGCGCTGCGTGTGGCGGAGCCACCTCGGGGTGCGAGGCAGGAGTGGGGTGAGCGCAAGTGACGCCACAGTGGGCGTCTGGACCCCCTATCGTCAGCCGGCGGAGGTCCCATTCACCCCGGACCTGACTGAGAAGGCGGTGCCAGGCAGCTGCCCTGTGCGGCACATACGAGCGCCGCACGGGAAGGCTCGAGATTGCGCGGACCCGCACCACCTGGCGATTGTCGAGATGGTGGGGGAGGGGCGCCAGCTAGTGACCCTCCTGGTCTTTCGGGAACCTCGGGTCGATCCAGGGCGGCAAGGCAGAGCCACGTCCCGGAGTTGACTGGTCTGACATCGGCCCTTTCGAGTCACCCGCGAAGCGCTGCAGCCCAGGGGTGGGCCTTGGGACCCGGGCAGACGACGACTACGGCTGAAGCAGGCGTCTCACCACCGGTCGCGGCTAGCCATCGTTCTCACAGGCGTAACGGGCCTCCTCCTCCTGGGGCATGACCACATGCGGGGCCGCGGGATCGGCATGTTTGGGGTCTCCGTCGCATCTGGACCCTGAACCGCCTTGGGTCGGACGCCGTGACCACACCGTTTTCCTCCTCGCCCTCCGGATGGGATTTCGCGTCTTAGAGCGCTTAGGACTGCGGCACCAGTACGTTGATCTCGAGTCCGGACGCTACGTGCGCCGCACCGGTAAGGAGCGATGCACGCCCCTCACCGCCCAGGCCGTTGCGGTGCTCA
>JAJYWM010000345.1 GCA_021791455.1 bacterium
CAAACATCCGGTGGCCCGGCCCGGAAGGGCTCCTCTGCTGGCCATCACGTCTGACGGCAGCGCAACTTGGTGCCAGCAGTGGGAGTCGAACCCACACGAGCTTGCGCTCAACGGTTTTTGAGACCGACTCCAGACCACTTCGGAGCCACCCCCACCACCGCCACTCCGGGTTCCCGAACTCAACTGACGCGCAGTTGCCCGGAGCCCGGTGGACTGGCGTAGACTGGTGTGCATCCGGGTTGGCATCACGGTTGGCATCACGGTTGGCATCAGGCTGGCCTCGGCCCGGTTGCAACCGTTGAGCCGGGGAGGGGACACATGGCGGGCAAGCGGGCCAACGGGGAGGGCAGCGTAGGCAGGCTCGCCGATGGGCGCTGGCAAGGGAGGTACACGGTCCGGGACGGCGATGGCCAGCCCATCCGCCGCGCCTTCTACGGGCGGACGCGGGCCGAGGTTCAGGCCAAGCTCGAATCGGCGCTCCGCGACAGGCACCTGGGCCTGATCTCCGCCCGGCGGGGGAGAGGGCCTACGGTGGCCTCTTATGCGGAGCGGTGGCTCACGGTCCATGAGGTGCGGCTCCGCGAGAGCACCGCCATCCGCTACCGGGAGCTGATCACCCGGCACGTCGTGCCGCGGATCGGGAACGTGCTGCTGACCCGGTTGGAGAGCGCCCACGTGAACGACCTGGTGGCGGCGAAGCTCAGGGAGGGGCTTGCTCCCAGAACGGTTCACCACATCAGGGCCGTGCTGCGGACGATGCTCAACGCCGCCCTTCGCGAGGGGTACGTCCAGCGCAACGCCGCCGCCCTGGCCGACCCACCAGCGGTTCCGCATGTCGAGCGTGCCACCGTCACGGCGGAGCTGGCGCGCGACCTGCTGACGCTGGCCGTCGAAGACCGGGACGGACCGCTCTGGACGCTGGCGCTCTCGACCGGGGCGCGGTTGGGCGAGCTCTTGGCCCTGCGCTGGAGTGACTTCGACGCCGCCGCGGGCACCTTGCGGATCTCGCGCAGCGCGCGCCGAATCCGGGGGGAGATCGTGGTCACCGACACCAAGACTCCCCGCTCCCGGCGGGTGCTTGCACTGCCGCCGCTGGCGGCCGAGGCGCTCGCACGCCAGAGGCGGCAACAGGCCGCGGACAGACTCCAGGCCGGGGCTGCCTGGGCCGACCGGGAAGGCTTCATCTTCACCCGACCGGATGGGCGGCTGCGCGACCCCACCAGCGTGACGCCGCGCCTCCGGGCGGCGTGCAGAAGGGCAGGCCTCCCTGCGCTCGGGTTCCACGACCTCCGGCATGGGCTGGCCTCGCTCCTGAGTTCCCAGGGGGTCGCCCCCACCGATGTGCAGGCCCAGCTCGGGCACTCCACGGTCCTGACTACGCTCGGGATCTACACCCACCAGCTGCCTAGCTCAGCCCGGCATGTCGCCGAGGTTGTTCAGGCCATGCTGACCGCCCCGACGGGGTGAGCACTCCGGCGCTGATGACCGGCGACCTCTCCCGTACCGAGGTGGAGGCGCACGTCCGGGGTATTGGGATGCCTTGGAGCTGGCGCACGGTCGAGCGGTTCATCGCGGCGGGCTTCATTGATCGTCCTCGCTCACCTGGTCGTGGCCGTGGCCGTGGCCGCGACTACCTCTACCCCTACCGAATCCTGGCCCAGCTTGATGCGGTTGCGGCAGCCCATCGTCCAAAGCACCCTCGCCGACTGAACCCGATGGTCGTCGCCCACCGGTTGTGGTGGGACGGCCACCGGCCCGACCTGTTCGAGCCCTGGTGCGCGGACCGGCTCCAAGAGGCTGCCTTCGATCACGAGATGGAGGAGAAACGCCGAGCCATGTCGGACGACGAATACGACCGTGAGGTGCAGGTGGGGGCGGCGCTCATGCGAAAACGTCGGGTGGGACCGCCTCATGCCGAGCGCGAGTCGGTCGTGGCGTGGACCGTGGATATCCACCTAGGGCGCGGGCTTCTCCCAGACCTTGATGCCCCCTTCGACGACCGCGATCACAGGACCGTCGGCCAGGTGCTCGACCGCGGGCTGGGGGTCATGGCCATGCAGGCCCAGGGCATCCACATACCAGGGAAGCCAGGGGAGTTCGCCGTCCACGAGTTGGGCATGGCGCCACCGGCCTCGGTCTGCCACTGGGTCCTTTGCCGGGCGACCCCAGAGGAGGCCGGCCGAGCACGCGACCGGCTGGTGGCACGCGAAGTCGAGGCGCGGCGGCAGGGCAGGCTCATCTTCGGGCGCAACCTCCGGGACTGGCCACACGGCGCTGGGGTGTTCCTCGCTGGGGCTCTGGCCTGGGGCGTGGGGTCTACGACCAGCCGACCACCGGTCCCAACCACGTGCCCGGGGTGCAGCGCGTCCCCCACGGCCTCGCCCGATCAGCTGGCGCTGCACTGTCCCGCCTGGGGGGGTGGTTCGTCCGCCTGGTGTAGTCGCGCGCCGCCCTGGTCGGCGAGGTGGTTTGCGCTGAGGTCAGCGGAGCCTTACGGGTCGCCACCAGAAGCGCGTTTTCGCTCAGGGGCACCCAGGTAGACCTGGGTCCATGGGAATCGCCATGGACCGGCAAGAATTCGCCGAACAGCTCGCCCTGCGGGGCCTGCGGCAGCAGGATGTGGCGGAGCTTGCGGGCCTCAGCGAGGCCGTGGTCAGCAGCGCCGCCCGCGGCAAGGCGATCTCGGGCCCGACCTTCGCGAGGATCGCGGCGGCCCTGGCGGCGGCGCCGGTGGTCGCACCCGAGGCGGGGCGGCTGCTGGCCCGGGAGGACGCGGCGTACGGTACCGCCGCCGGGGTGGGCACCTCGGCGGCGGTCGAGGAGGCGGGCCGTGCCGCGACCCACATCCAGCGCCCAGCCTAGTGGTCCGTCGGTGAATTAAGTTGGGCCAGTGCGGTGCGCCCCCGGCGCACCTTGGCGATGATGTCCGCAGCGGGGGTGTGCCAGACGAAGGGACGGGGATCTTCGTTCCAGTGAGCCA